>CAYXGP010000035.1:0-48506 GCA_964464515.1 uncultured Enterobacterales bacterium | reverse complement strand
GTCGTATCTGGCCCAAATCAAGAGACAGGGTTCGAGAGCGTCGCACGATGGTGGGCGATGTGCAGCCGCGTGGGACCGCCCTCAGGTCGAGGGGTGATTGCTCTTCCTGGAGCGGCCCAAGCAAGTAGCCTTCCGATGTTTCACCCATGTCAACCCCCGATTCGCTCGGAGGTGATAGACTCCCGCGCGACCCCCACAAAGCGCGAGGAGACCCTTCATGGGCGCGATCTTCACTCCGGGACTGAAGGTCGCCGCGCGCACCGTGGTCGTCAAAGATCGTCGGCTGCCGCTGAAGGGCGAGGTCGCCGTGACCGTCGGGCAGCAGGTCGGCGCCGATGACATCGTCGCCCGCACGGAGCTTCCCGGAAAGATCTACCCGGTCAATGTCGCGAACCGCCTCGGCGTGGGCGCGCCCCGGCTGGGCGAGTTCATGCTCAAGAAGGTCGGCGACCAGATCGAGAAGGGCGAGATCATCGCGCGCACCAACGGCTTCTTCGGGCTGTTCAAGTCCGAGGTCGAGGCGATCGTCTCCGGCACCATCGAGTCGATCTCCACCATCACCGGCCAGGTGATCTTCCAAGCGCACCCCGTGCCCGTCGAGATCGACGCCTACATCGACGGCACCGTCGTGGAGGTGCTCAAGGACGAGGGCTGCGTCGTGCAGGCGTCGGCCTGCCTGGTGCAGGGCATCTTCGGGCTGGGCGGTGAGGTCAAGGCGGAGCTGGTCATCGGCGTAGGCGCCTCCACCGAGCCGCTCAGCGCCGACCGCATCGGGCCCCAGCACAAAGGCAAGATCATCGTCGGCGGCGCCTACACCGACCTCGCGGCCATCCAGAAGGCCGTTGAGGTAGGAGCCGCGGGCGTCGTCACCGGCGGGTTCGACTACGACGACATCGGCAGCCTGCTCGGCTACCAGGTGGGCGTGGCGATCACCGGCGGTGAAGACCTCGGCCTCACGCTGCTGGTCACCGAGGGCTTCGGCAGCATCCAGATGGCCCCCGCGACGTTCGCGCTCCTGAAGTCCCACGAGGGGCGGCAGGCGTCGATCAACGGCGCCACGCAGATCCGCGCCGGCGTGATCCGCCCCGAGGTCGTGGTGACCTTCGGCGAGCAGCAGCACAGCAACGAGCGGTGGCAGCCCCCCGAGCCCGAGGGCATCGCCATCGGCGACACCGTCCGCGGGATCCGCAACCCGTACTTCGGCCACATCGGCACGGTCGCCGGCCTCCCGGTGGAGCTGTTCGCCATGGAGTCCGAGACGCGGGTGCGGGTGCTCGAGGTCCGGTTCGAGAGCGGCGAAGTCGCCCGACTGCCCCGCGCCAACGTGGAGAGCATCGACGGATGAACCTCCTGATTCTCCTCGCTGGTCTCCTGGTCGCGGTCGCGGCGCCGCCCACCGATCTGTCGGTGTCGGCTCCCGCGGGCGGCTCGGGTCTCAACCTCGATCTGCAGTGGACCCCGCCGAAGAACGGCGTCGCCCAGGCGGTCCTGCGCTCCGACGCCGGTCCCGACGGCCCCTGGACGGTCGTGAAGGCCGATCTGGGCGTCGACAAGGCCGCCTACACCGACACCGTGACGTCCGATCCCGCTGAGGAGCCGCCGAAGGACGCCTACTGGTACCAGGTGGTGTCGATGCGCGAGGCCGCTGCCCCCAACGCCGACGCCGCCGCGGTGCTGCGCGGGGGCCAGCCGTCAGCGGTGGTCGAGGGTCACACCGACGCCGCGCTGTTCAAGGTCGAGCCGGGCATCTTCCTTCTGCTGCTGCTCATCGCCAGCGTGGGCGGCATGATGGCGATCTTCACGCAGCAGGCCCGCAAGGGCGCGGAGCTGCGCATCCGCCGCATCCCCGGCATCGACGCCATCGAGGAGGGCGTGGGGCGCGCCACCGAGATGGGCAAGCCGGTGCTGTACGTGCCGGGCATCGACTCGCTCGAAGACATCCAGACCATCGCCTCGATGCTCATCCTGGGGCAGGTCGCCAAGACGATCGCGGAGTACCAGGCCGACGTCATCGTCTCGTGCTGCGTGCCCATCGTGCGCGAGGTCGCCGACGAGGTCGTCCGCGCGGGCTTCTACCAGGCCGGTCACCCCGACGCCTTCGATCCCACGAGCGTGCGCTTCATCTCGTCTGAACAGTTCGCGTTCTGCGCGGGCACCAACGGCATCATGTACCGCCAGAAACCCGCCACGAACATCTACCTGGGGCGCTTCTTCGCGGAGTCGCTCATCCTGGCCGAGACCGGCTACGTCAACCGGTCCATCCAGATCGCCGGCACCGCAGAGGCCACCCAGCTCCCGTTCTTCATCGCCGCCTGCGACTACACACTCATCGGCGAGGAGCTGTTCGCGGTGTCCGCCTACCTCTCGCGCGATCCCCGCCTGGTGTCGTCGCTGAAGGCCAGCGACTGGATCAAGGTCGCCTCGGTCATCCTCCTGGCCCTGGGCGTCGTGTCGATGAGCCTCGGCTCCGACGTCATCCAGTCCCTCTTCCGCATCACGGGAGGGTGACGGACCATGAGAACAACCGTCCCGCTCGTGATCGGATTCGTCGTCGGCGTCTTCATGGTCGGCGAGTTCTTCATCCCGCACTGGCGCTACCAGGAGATCAAGACCCTCCTGCTGGAGTTCGGCCTCGTCCTGGCCGGCGCGGCGTTCCTGCTGGGCCTCATCAACCTCACGCAGGTGAACCTGCCGAAGGTGCTGCGCCGCGAGGAGGACTGGGGCTACAAGGCCCTGATGCTCGTGAGCATGGCCCTCACGGTCTTCTTCGGGCTCTTCGAGGGGCTCGGTCGGAACGACGACGGCATGGTGTACAAGTGGATCTTCGACTACCTGCTGGTCCCGCTGAACGCCACGATGTTCGCGCTGCTGGCGTTCTACATCGCCTCCGCGGCGTTCCGCGCGTTCCGGGCTCGCAACCTCGACGCCACCGTGCTGCTGCTGGCGGCCTGCGTGGTGATGCTGGCGCGCGTGCCCATCGGCGAGCAGATCCCGTACCTGCCTGAGTTCATGGCCTGGATCATGGACGTCCCCAACGTCGCCGCCCGCCGCGCGATCTTCATCGGCGCCGCGCTGGGGGCCGTCGCCACCGGCCTGCGCATCATCCTGGGCATCGAACGCAGCCACCTGGGGGGTGATTGACCGATGCTCGATCTGCTCATCAAATTCCAGAACATGGACCGCCGCTGGATCTTCCTCGGCATGGCCTTCGCCATCCTCATCCCGCTGCTCTTCCCGCTGAAGCTGCCGTTCAAGGTCAACAAAGAGGTCCAGGCGATCTACGACGCCATCGAGGAGGTGCCGAAGGGTGGCACGGTGCTGCTGTCGGCCGACTTCGATCCGGCGTCGCTGCCCGAGCTGGGGCCGTTCTTCAACGCGCACCTGCATCACCTGTTCCGCAACGACACCAAGGTGGTGATCGTCACGCTCTGGCCCACCGCGCCCGCGCTCATCATCCCCGAGATGACCAAGCTCGCCGCGGAGTATGGCAAGGAGTACGGTCGCGACTACGCGTACCTGGGCTTCAAGGACGGCAAGGAGCTGGCGATCAAGACCATCGGGGCGAACATCCCCCAGGGCTTCCCGTCGGACTACAAGGGCACACCCACCGGAGATCTGCCGGTGATGAAGGGCATGCGCCAGGCGCGTGACTTCGACCTGATGGTCGCCGTCTCTGCGGGCTTCCCGGGCCTCAACGAGTACGTGCTCCAGATCCAGGGCCAGTACGACCTCAAGCTGGTCGGCTCCTGCACGGCCGTCAGCGGCCCTGACTACATCCCGTTCTACAAGTCCGGTCAGCTCATCGGGCTGGCGGCGGGCATGCCCGGTTCGGCGCAGTACGAGACGCTGGTCTGGGAGGACCGCACCCCGCCGAAGCACGTGAAATTGCTGGCGACCGCCGCGATGGACGTGCTCAACCTGGGCCACCTGTTCATCATCGCGCTGATCATCGCCGGCAACGTGGCGTTCTTCATCACCCGCCGCGTTGAGGAGTCCGCCTGATGCCCCTGGCTCCCATGGACCTCGGTTTCACCGACCTCGCCGGCGCGTGGATCAGCATCTTCCTGACGCTGGCGGTGCTGTCGTTCCTCTACGCAGACAACCCCATCTACAAGATCGCCGAGCACCTCTTCCTGGGCGTCTCCATCGGGTACGGCGTCACCGAGATGGTCTGGTCCGTCGCCAAGCCGAACCTCTACGACAAGCTGATGGACGGAAAGCTCATCTACATCGTGCCGCTGATCCTGTCGGTGATGTTGCTGCTGAAGGTCTCTCGCAAGATCGGCTGGGTGGCGCGGATCCCGCTGGCGTTCCTGGTGTCTGCCTACGCCGCCGTCAAGATGACCGGAGAGGCCAGCGGAAAGCTGCTCAAGCAGGTCGAGCAGAGCATGCCCGACATGGTCACCTCGTGGAACGAGCACGGTCTGTGGAGCTGGGCGGCCGACGGCGCTGGCGTGCTCTCTGACACCTTCCTCGTGGTGGGTCTGACCGCCTGCCTGATCCACTTCTATTTCTCAGAGATCTCCGAGAAGGTGCAGCGGATCGGGCTGCCGCTGGCCGGGGCTGCGTTCCTGCTGGTGTTCGTCGCCGCGTTCACGATGGCCCCGCTGGAGGACACCCTCGGGCGCGTCATCGTCGCGCTGCTCCTCGGCGTGTGCGCGTCGGCGCCGCTGCTCACCATCTCCCCGTACAAGCCCTGGCTCACCCGGTTCGGCGTGTTGGTGCTGATGCTCTCGTTCGGAGCGTCCTTCGGCTACACCGTGATGGGGCGGATCAGCCTCGCCATCGGGCGGGCTCAGCACCTGCTGGGACAGGACCGACCGGTGGAAGAGGTCGCGCAGATCCACCCCACCATCGCGACCTTCATCTCACTGGGGCTGATCATCGCCTTCCTGGTGGTGTGGCGCAGGCAGGCAGAGCCGCAGACGTAGGGCCAGGGCATGCGCACCCTCTTCATCGGCGGATACCTTCGGACAGGCACCACCCTGCTGCAGACGCTCCTGTGTGCCAGCCCCGACACCAACCCCATGGTGCGTGAGGTGGTGTTCCTGCGGGGGCTGCTGGAGAACGCCGGGCGCAGCCTCGTGCTGTACGACGAGCACCTGGTCGACTACTTCGACAGCCGAGACGAGCTGGCCCGGTACTGCGCGGCGCAGATCGGCGACTTCCTCGCGCGCACGTCTCGGCGCTGGGGCGATCCCAACACCCTGGTGCTCAAGCATCCGCAGCTCACGCCATACTTTCCGCTGCTCAGCGTCCTCCTTCCGAAGAGCCGGTTCGTTGTGATGATGCGAGATCCGCGGGACGTCGCGGCGTCTGCGATGCGCGCCGCCCGTCGGGGCGCAGAGGAATTCGCCGGCCGCTCGCCGCCGTCCATCGCGCTGGCGATGCGCAACACCACCAACGTCTGCCTGGACGAGAAGTCCGAGCGTTTTCAGCGGAGCGTGCGCTTCGTCCGCTACGAGGATCTCGTCCGGCGTCCCCGGGAGGTCCTCGATGAGCTGTCGCGGTTCGCAGAGATCGACCTGTCGGGCTTCCAGCCGGAGAGCGCTCCGGCGCAGGGGCGGATCGACTGGAGCAGCGAGCAGCAGCGCCGCCGCCCGCTGCACTCCGATCTGTACGGCGCGGGTCCCTCCGAGCGGCCCATCGGGCGGTACGCGGAGGTCCTCACCCCTGCGGCGGTCGCGGAGATCGAGGGGATCTGCGGCGAGATGATGCGGCAGTTCAAGTACCCCTTCGCCGAGCGTCCCGGCTGAGCGCGCCTCCGGTCGAGCCGCCTGTCCAGGCGCCCGCGGCCCGCGACTGGGCCCGCCGCGACCTGTGTGAGGCCGCGCGCGTGGCGCTGGAGCGCGACGGTCGTCTGCTCACCGCGGGGGAGGCCTGCGTGGTTCGCCGGCTGCTGGCGCTGCCGACCCCCGCGGGCAGCCTCTATGCGCGCCTGTTCGGACGTCGGCGCCGCGTCTTCGTGCTGGCCGACCTGTCGTACGCGGAGATCCCCGACGTCGAGGCGGCCGCGGACACGCTGCTGGATGCGGGGCTGGCCTGGAGCGCGCAGGCCCTCGCCCCCCTCCCCCTGCTCCTGGAGGCGCACACCGTCCCCGAGCTGAAGGACATCTGCAGGGCGCTGGGGCGTCCCGTCTCCGGGCGGCGTCACGAGATCGCCGCGCGCCTGCTGGATCAGTCCGCAGATCCGCTCCTGCGACGCAAACCCGCGCTCATGCTGCGCCACCGAGGGCTGATGCGCCGCCTGGCGCGGCTGTACCTGATGGACAGCACCGGCGACCTCTCGCGCCTCACCGTCGCGCGCCTGGGGATGATCCGCTACCCGGCCTACACCCCCACCGGCGGGGGCGGCCTGTTTTGTGATCGCGGGGAGATGCTCGCCTGGGAGGCGGCGCTGCTGCGGTGGTTCTCCGAGCCCGATCCGGTGGCGCTGGTGATGGACCTGCCCCGTTCGCTGGCGGCCCTGCGGCGGGTCCCCCTTCCCCCTCCGCATCGGCGGCGGATGTCCGCCCGCCGCTTTGATGAGCGCGCCGCATTGAGCGCAGCCCAGCACCTCGAGCGCGCCGGCGAGCACGCCCTGGCCGCGCGCGTCTACCGGGAGATCCTCGACTGCGGCGCGCGGGAGTCCGCCCACGCGACGCTGCGCCTGGCGATGTGCCTGGGTCGCACGGACGGACACGCCGAGGGTGCGGCGCTCTGCAGGGGCGCGCGCGACGCCGCAGGGCCGGTGATGGCGCGGTCGCTCGATCGCACCGGGCGCCGCCTGGCACGCAAGGCCCGGCTGCCCTGGGCGACCCTCCCGAAGCACCAGGCGCCGCCCGAGCGCCGCCTGACGCTCACCGCCGCGACCCGACGCGGATCGCGCCCGCTCTACCGGGTGGGCGGCGCGAACGTACCCGTGGAGGAGGCGCTTGTGCGTCGGCTGGCAGCGGCGGGGCGGCGGGCGGTCCACTGCGAGGGGGCCCCCTGGCACACGCTGTTCGGGCTGCTGCTGCGCGAGGCGATATTCGCCCCCGTCCCGGGGATGCTCCCGGCGCCGCTGTTGTTCCGCCCGCTGGACTTCGGCGGCGCGGACTTCTACGCGAACCGACGGGCGCAGATCGACGCGATCCTGGCCGACGTCGCGGAGCGCGGCGCCGCCGAGCGATTGGAGCGCGCGCTGGAGCAGCACGCGGGGGAGGCGATCATCGGGGTGCGCTGGGATCTCTTCACGCCCGCGCAGCTCCTCGAGCTCGCGGACGCGCTGGGGGGAGCAGTGCTCGCGGCGCTGCTGCGACCCTTCGCCGAGGACTGGTCGGGCGCCGCCGCGGGCATGCCCGATCTGTGCATCCTGCCGGGCCCCTCGATCGAGCTCGACGGGGGGGCCCTGGGCGAGGGGCTGCACGTGGTGGAGGTGAAGGGCCCGCGCGATCGTCTCCGCGATGCGCAGCGGATCTGGATGGATCGGCTGCTGGTGGCGGGAGTCTCCGTCGAACTGTGGACGATCTCCCCTGCCTCGGAGGCGCCGGGTTAGGCCGCTCCAGGAAAAGAGATATCCAATGATCGGCGTGGAGGCGCGAGCCCATTGGCTCGCCTCGCTCGCAGTCGTATCTGGATACTTCCAGAGCGTGGCGAGCCGAGGGGCGACGCGCATCCGCGTCGAGGGTGGATAGGGGTTTTTCTGGAGCGGCCTTAGACGGGATGGGAGAAGACCGGGGAGGCCCGGCGAGGAGGATGGGGTTGGCCATTACGGATGATGTTCGGACCGCTATCGAGGAGGCGATCCCAGGCGCCCGCGTTCAGGTGTCCGGCGGCGGCGGGCACTTCGAGATAGAGGTCGTCTCGGAGGTGTTCGCCGGCAAGCGACTCCTCGACAAGAAACGCCTGGTCTATCGCGCCATCACGCACCTGATGTCGGGAGCGGACGCCCCCGTCCACGCCGTCGACAGCATGCGCTGCCTTACGCCTGCAGATTAGCCTCCAGGGGGCACTGGCGGCCCCAGCGGACACGAGGAACCGGCATGCGCATCCTGCTGGCCGACCCGGATCTCCAGACCGGAGCCCTGCTCCGCGCCGTCCTCCGAGCGCGGGGGCACGAGCTGGTGCAGTGTCCCGATGAAGCCTCCACCCGCGCCGCCCTGATCGGCGAGAAGTACGAGCTCGTGGTGCTGGACCTGGGCATGTCCGCTGCGGCTCCCCTCGACCCCATCGAGCCCCTCACCCACCTGCCGAGGCGGGTCCGTCCGGAGATCATCCTCACGTCGGTTGAAGGCGAACGAAGCGACGTGGTCCGCCGCTCCATGCGCTCGCTGAAGGGCACCAGCTACCTCCGAAAGCCGTTCTCCATCCTCGATCTGACGGATCGGATGAAGGCGATCCAGGCTGCGAAGCAGCGCGCGCCGGCCAGGCCGACGGCCAGCCCTCCGCCGCTTCTGCGGACGCTCCCTTCCATCGCCCTCGCGCCGCCGCGCACCGTCACCCGAGAGCAGAACCGCCGCTCGTTGTACCGGGTGGATGGCGGGGTCGCGCAGGATCTGTTCGCCCACCTGCACGACGGACGCGGGCGCCGGCTGGCGGTGGATCTGGAGGACATCAACTCCGGCGGCGCGGGTGTGCTGATCCCCGATCGCCGCGGCGCGAAATTCACCGCTGGCGATGAGGTGAGGCTGGAGTTCAACTCCCCGAAGCTCCGCGACGCCATGGAGGTCCCCGGATCGGTCTGCCGCGTGCAGCTGGTCGACGACCGCGCGGTTCGACTCGGAGTGGCGTTCAACACCTGGATGGATCGCCGGCGCACGCTCGACGCGCGGCTGCGCAGCCTGTTCAACGAGCGGGAGGCGTTCCGGGTGGAGCCGCCGCGGCTGGACGAGCTGGAGGTGGAGGTGGAGCTGGGCGGCCATCGGCTCCGCACGTCCACGCACATCCGCGACATCTCGGTGCTCGGGATCGGCCTGTGGACTCCCCCGCGGGTCCGGGATGTCCTGAAGCTCGACACCAACCTCTCGCTGCGCTTCCGGCTCCCGAACCACCAGATGTCGCTGTCCCTCGATGGTCGGGTTCGGCACATCATGGGCCCGTTCGACGCCCAGGGCTACTCGGTGGGGGTCGAGCTGATCATCGACTCGACCCGTAACCCGGACGAATTCCGCACCATCCAGGACTATGTGATCAAGCGCCAGCTGGAGCTGCGGAGGAAGAAGAAGCAGGGTTAGAGCCTCACCTCCACTTGTGCAGAGGTTCCAGCTCGCATGCGTCACTCCGCTCTATCTCTGTGTTTGGGCTCTCCGTGTTTGGGCTCTCCGGGCTCGGGATCCCTGCGCTCAAGAGCCCTCTGCTCTGGCCTCCTCCTGCTCCTCGCCTGCTCAGACGCGGACACGACGACGGAGGAGAACCCCACCGGCCCCAACGCCGACGCACCCGCCGACGCCACCCGACACCTCGACGAAGGCGAGGTGCTGGCAGCGGTGATCACCGATGAGCGCGCGCTGATCGGCGGCATCGCCTCCGAGGGGCGCACCGGCGACGTGAAGATCTACAACGATCGCGTGCGCTTCGTGATCCAGGCCGCGCGCTCCGGCGGCTACTACATCGATCAAGGCGGCGTGGTCATCGACGCCGACGTCGTGCGCGGCGAGGGCGCGCCGGGCCGCGACATGCTCACCGAGTGGATGCCGGTGGTGGGGCTGGGACGCCTCTCGGCGGGCACCACCGTCACCGTGGCCGACGACGGCACGGAGTCGGGGCGCGCCGTGGTGGTGGTGGAGGGCGAGGAGTCCCCGATCCACTTCCTCGAGGGCGCGCTGGAGAGCGAAGACGTCATCGCCGACGAGGGGCTGTACTTCCACACCGAGTACGCCCTCGATGCCGGCTCCTCCTTCCTTGGGGTGACCACCACCGTGACCGCCCAACGCGGGAGCGCGGCGGTGCAGATCGGCGACGCCATGCTGGCGAGCCAGTCCGTCAACACCATGTGGGCGGAGGGGATCGGCCTCACGGACGAGGCTGCCGAGGAGATGTCGTGGATCGGCTTCGTCGGTGACCAGGGCGATCTCGCGCTGGGTGTGTTCGCCGAGACGGCTCCGCTCCAGTCCAACCTGGGCATGGCGACCATCAGCAGCCTGCTCTCCATCGCCGCGGGCTTCGACGCCCCCGTCGAGCTGGAGGATGGCGAGTCGCGTACATGGACGCGCTTGTATGGGGTAGGTCCCGACCTCTCGACGCTCACGGACGCCTGGCTGGAGCGGACAGGGACCGCCAGCGAGGCGATCTCGGGCACGGTCTCCGCCCCTGACGGCGAGGTCGCGGGGGCCCGGGTGAACATCCTGGTCGACGGACTGCCCTGGTCGATGGCCATCACCGATGAAGACGGCGCCTTCACGGCGCAGGTCCCCGCGGGTGCAGAGACGACCACCCTCGCCGACGGCCGCGGGACCGGTATCTACACCGATCTACCCACGGGCGCCGCGCCCTACGGCCCCTACAGCGGCAGCATCTCGCGAACGCTCGCCCTGAGCACGATGACGGACGGCGGCCCGGAGATCGTCCAGGCCCGCGGACGGGGCAGCGCCACCACCGATGATCCGCTCACGCTGGCCGAGCCGGGCTGGCTGACGATCACCGCGGCCGACGGGCTGCCGTTCGAGGCGCGCCTGTCGTTTTCGGACGGCGATCCGGAGTCGGTCGACGGCGCCCTCGTGCAGCCGAGGCCCAGCGGCTACGCGGCCCTGGCCTGGGGGCGCGACGGCGCCGTGCGGCTGCCGCTGACCGAGGGCACCTACAGCCTCGTGGCCCATCGCGGCCTGCGCTATGAGCTGGACACCGCAGACGTCGAGATCGTCGCTGGTGAAGAGGCGGCCGTGACGGTCGTGTTGGAGGCGGCGTACACACCGGACGGCTGGCTCGTGGCCGACCCGCACATGCATGCGGCGCCGTCACCCGACGGAAAGATCCCCATGGCGGAGCGACTGGTGGTCGCGGCTGGGGTTGGGATCCAGCTCCCGTTCGGCACCGATCACGACCACGTGGTGGACTACAGCCCGCTGGTCGATGCGTTGGGTCTCGACGATGTGTTGGCTTCGATCGTCGCCACCGAGGTCAGCCCGGTGGTCCGCGGCCACTTCAACACCTATCCGCTGCAGAGCGATCTCGACCAGATCAACGGCAGCGGCTGGCGGTGGTGGCTGGAGAGCTTCACCGACACCGGCGCGCTCATGGACATGCTGCGCGGACACCACAAGAGCGACGCCGGGCCGATCGTCCAGGTCAACCACCCCATGTCGGGGCTGGCGTCGTTCGCCGGCTGGGAGCCCGGCCGCGTGAGTCGGCCCGACTACTGGACCGATGACTTCGACGCCATGGAGGTCAACAACGGCGGCGGGTTCGGCGACGAGTTCGAGCTGTACAACGACCTGATCAGCCGCGGGCTGGAGTTCGCGCCCACCGGCGTCTCCGACAGCCACAACCACCTGTCCGGCGGACCTGGCTACAACGTCACGTTCCTCGGGGTGGACGAGCGCGATCCGGGACTGGTCACAGACGACGCGCTGGTCGAGGCGTTCGTCGCGCGGCGCACGGTGGTCGCGTCGGGGGCCTGGATCGCGCTGTCGATCGATCCGGGCAGCGACATCGTCGGCCCCACCACGCTCGATGCCCGCGCCCACACGCCGTCCTGGATCGGCATCGATCGGCTGATTCTGTATGAGAACGGTGAGGCTATCGACACGGTGGAGGGGACGTCCGCCAGCTGGGAGTTGGCTCCTGACGCCGACGCGGCCTATGTTGTATTGGCCCAGGGCGACTCATCGATGAGCCCTATCAGCAGCCGCACGCCCTGGGCGATGACCAGCGCCATTCGGTTGGATGTTGACGGGGACGGGTGGGCGGCGCCGCTGCCGCCCTTGAGCGAGGGGTAGCGCCCCGCGCTGGAGCCGGGTCAGCCGTGCTTCGAGCCCCCCGGACACGCCGGCGAGGGGTTCTCCGCCTGCTCGCCAGCGGCGGCCCACTCGCCCGGGTCGAGCGTCATCATCGTGAGCGCGTGGATGCCGTCGCGCAGCTCGGCGCCCAGCGCCTGATAGACCGCGCGGTGTCGCTGCACGAGCCGCTTGCCCGTGAAGGCATCCGAGACGATGACGAGGTTCCAGTGCGACTGGGCGCCGCGGCCGGCCGAGTGCTGGTGGCTCTCATCGCGGAGATCGACGTGGACTGGCCGGAGGTGGTCGGCCAGCTGCCGACGGATGCGCTGCTCCATGGACATCGGGGGCTCCCGTGGGGGGTGTTATGATCCTCCTAGCCTGTTCCCCGCACCCCGACGCCGATGACCACTAGCGGAAAAGTGCGCTTCCCGCAGATGCGCCGCAAGCTGACGCTCACGGTCGATGGTGAGTTCGGGCTGACCGAGGCCGAGGCCTGGTGGATCGATCAGGAGACCCTCCTGTTTCACTGTATGGAGGCCCTCGAGCCGAAGGCGCGCCACGGCGTGCGCATCGATCTGGGCTCGGTGGGGCAGCACGTCGACGTTCAGGTGCGGGTGCTTCGGCGGCACGACCGCTCCGAGGCGCCCATCCCGCGGGGGTACCTGCACCGCGCGCGATACCGGATCTCGCGCATCGAGGACATCCGCCGCTTGTTCGGTCGGCTGCGTCAGCTCGAGCCCGACATCGCGCTGGACGAGATCGATAAGCTCTGCGAGGCCGAGGAGGAGGCGTCCCGAACCGGCAGGGGCGGAGCCCGCGGTTCCAGGGCCGCTGATCGAAGCCGAAAGGCGCGGCGGCGCAAGACACCCACTCGGCGGTCGGAGCCTGCCAGGAGGGAAGAGTCCCGCCACCCCCGCCGGGAGGAGCCCCCACCAGAGACGCGCGATCGCGCCGCGCTCCGACCGAGCCCCCCACCTCCGCGGGCCCCGGCTCCCCGCGCGCAGCCTCCTCGCGACCAACCTTCTCGGGCCCAACCTTCTCGAACAGGAACGCCCCGCCCCGCAGCCTCCCGCGCTCCGAACCAGCGCAGCTCGACTCAGCACAGCTCGATTCAGCACAGCTCGAACCAGCACGCCAGCCAGCCCCCGCGCTCCGGGACCACCCGCTCGGCGACCGCGCGTCTGGCGAAGCGATCCGCCGAGCCGCCTCCGATGAAGCCGACCGTCGATGGAGCCTTCTCTCCGGGGAGTCCGCCGTCGGTGTTCGTGCGCCTGGGCAACGCGGCCGATGTGCGCTCGACGCTCCGTGTAGGGGCCACATCGGCACAGTCGGTGCCCCTCAAGATCGTGCTGAAACACGTCTCCCAGGTGCTCCTCGGAGACGAGGTCACCCTGGTGTTGCAGATGCCGGACAGGACGTTTCTGCAGCTTCCTGCCCGGGTGTTTCAGAGCGGGCCGGGGATGACGTTGATCCAGGCGCTGGTTGTTCGGCCTGGTGTGTTGGCTGAAGTGCGCAAATACACCCGATAGAGAGGATTGCCTCGAGGTCGCGTCGCCGCGTGCTCAAGCGTCCTCAGACGCGTCCGGCGTCAGCTGCCGAACATAGAGATCCCGCTTCGGATACGGGATCTCTATCCCTTCCTTCCCGAATCTCTTGTAGATCGCGATGTTCAATGCGCTCTCCAGGCGCGTCCGCAGAGCGGGCGACCGAACCCAGAACATCAGTTGCAGATCCACCGATGAGTCGCCGAACCCGACGAGCCGCACCTCGGGGACCCGATCGGGATCGTCCCAGACGATATCATCGCGATTCGATACAACCTCCATCAACACCGCCGAGACGTGATCGAAGTCGCTGTCGTAGCTGACGCCGACGGGCAGGCAGACCCGCTCGCGGGCGTTGGGCCCGCCGCTCTCGTTGATGATCGTGGTGGTGCTCATCGTCGAGTTGGGGACGATGATCTCGACCTCGTTCTCGGTGAGGATGCGCGTCGATCGCGTGCCGATCTGGATCACCCGCCCCCGGACGCCGGAGTCGAGCACCAGGTAGTCGCCCAGCTTGTAGGGGGCGTCGGCGATGATCATCACGCCAGCGAACAGGTTCGACAGGGTGTCCTGCGCGGCGAAGCCGACCACCACCCCGAGGATCCCTGCGGAGGCCATCCACGCCGTGACGTCGATGCGCCACGCGAGCAACATGAAGTACGCGGCGCCGCCGAACGTGACGACCTTCAGCGCCATCTCGAACACCGGCAGCGTGCGCGGCTGGACGAGGCGCAGATCGCCGTGGTGGGCGCCGACGTAATCGAGGAACCGACGGCCGAGGTCGAACAGCACCCACGACCACAGCGCCACCGCCACGGTGAGGATCACCGAGCGCACCGGCACCAGCACCAGCTCCGACGGCTTGAGCTGCTGGATGGCCTGCCAGCTCGCCACCAGCATGACCGACACGGCGATCGGCATCTCCAGCCGCTCCACGACGATGTCGTCGAACTCTGTCTGGGTGAGCCGCGTGAGCCGCCGCAGCGCGCGCTGGGCGATGAGCTGAACGAGCCCCGCCAGGAGCATGCCGACGAACAGAACCAGGAGGGCGCGCTCCCAGGGGACGTCCACGTTCTTGAGGAGTGCTGTCAGGCTCAGCTCGGGGGGCATTCTTCGCGATTCCTCGTCTTTCGCGGCCTGTTCGGCGGGACGGTTCGGCTCGGGAGGGGCCCTAACGCGCGTTCGGGGCATGTCCCGTTGAGTCCGCATGGTGGATGGCGTTACCCTTGGGCGCAACCCCGGAGGTGAGATGTCCCGGTTCCCCGCTGCAGCTCCGCTGCTGGCTCTGTTGGCTCCCCTGGTCGTCGGCTGCACCGACGACATCACACAGAGCGATTCCTACGTGATGGGGTACGAAGCCGGCTTCCAGGACGGCTATGTCGCCGGCTTCGAATTCGCCGAGGACCAGCTCACCGGCACCGCGGAGTTCACGGAGGGCACCGGCGGCACCAACGGCGGTGATCCCGGCGGCGATCCCGGCGGCGATCCGGGCGGCGGCACCAACGGCGGCACCACCGGCGGCGGCGGAACGACCGGCGGGCCCCGGCGGCGGCGTGACCTACGGCGGCGGGGGCAGCAACGGCGGCGGCGGCACCAACGGCGGCGAGCCTCCGCCCGAGTAGCGCTCCACGCCAGAGCAGCCAGCGCTCTGCGCCCGAGCGGTGCCGGTGATCAGCGGCTGCGCAGTCGCCACACCACCAGCAGCGCCATCGCTGACAGGAACATCGTCGTCGAGTAGGACAGCGCCACCAGGAGCGTCACCGGCTCGGGGAACCAGCGGGTGATCAGCAGCACCACCACGCTCATGCTGCGGATCGTGGTGGTCATGCACAGCGCGACGCGCTCCGGTCGTCCGCCGAGCGGCAGCAGCCAGCTCCCGACCATGCCCGCACCCACAAGCGAGAAGACGCAGACCGCAGCCATCGGCGGCACCTCGGCGACGCGCGGTCCGACCTTGAACAGGAAGAACACGATCAGCCCCACCAGGATGATCTGCCCGACCATCTTGACGGGGCGGACCAGACGATCGGCCAGGGTCGGGCGGGCGTGGCGACACCACACGCCGACGCTGAGCGGGATCACCTGCACCAGCAGGATGGTGCGGATCATCTCAAGGGTCGGTGGCGGACCTCCGGTGTCCGGCATGAGGCCCGCGAGCACCAGGGTCCCGGGCGTGAGCACGGTGTTGGCGAGGTTCATCAGGACGATGAGGGCCGCCGAGTAGGCGATGTTGCCGCCCCCCTGAGCGGTGAACATCGCGCCTACGGGGCCGCCCGGCGCCGCCGACAGGAGCAGCAGGGCCGTCACGATGCTGGTGTCCAGGGAGAGGGCGTGCCCGAGCCCCAGCGCCAGACCGGGCATCACCAGGTAGTTGAAGCCCAGCCCCAGCCCCAGCAGCCGCGGCGAGCGGAGGACCTCCCGCAGGCTGCCGAGGGTCAGCTCGAGCCCCACCGACAGCATCACCGTGATCACGAACAGCGCGACCGCTACCTGCTCAAGTCCCGCCATCGCTTTCTCCACCGACCCTTGCCCGCGTCCGGCGCGGGGTGTTTAATACGCGACATGCTTACCGATCTCAGCCGCGACGAGCGCCTCCACCTCGTAAAGTTCGTCTGCTCGTTTGCCTGGGCAGATCTCCAGGTCCGTGACGAAGAGCGGAGCTTTGTTCGCGCGCTCATCGAGCGCCTCGGCTTCGACGGCGCAGAGCGCGAGGAGATGCTCGGCTGGCTGGCCTCGCCGCCCGATCCCGAGGAGATCGACCCCCAGACGGTGCCGCCCGAGCACCGGCAGATCTTCCTGTCGACCTGCCTGGAGCTGATGGCGGCCGATGGAGATCTCGCCGAGGAGGAGCGCGAGAACTTCAACCTGTTGTCGCAGCTCCTGATCTGAACCCCCGGCCGTGCCGCAGCCGCTGGGCCAGGCGCTGGCCGATCAGGCTCTCGAGAACCTCGTCAATCAGTTCGCGCGGCCCCTCGACTTCCTGCGGGAGCTGGTCCAGAACAGCATCGACGCAGGCAGCCCGCGCGTAGAGGTCTGGCTTCGCTGGAGCGAAGGCGTCGTCGGGAGCGGGGCCCTCTCAGGAGGAGCGCGCGAGAGCGGAGTGCTTGAGATCGGCGTCGATGACTTCGGCGAGGGCATGGACGAGGCGCTGATCGATACGCGCCTCACCCGCATGTTCGAGTCGAGCAAGGAGGACGATCTCACGCGCATCGGGCGGTTCGGGATCGGGTTCACGTCGATCTTCGCAATCGAGCCCCACGCGGTCCTGCTGCGCACCGGCCGCCACGGTGAGAGCTGGGAGCTGCTGTTCCACGCCGATCGCAGCTTCGACAAGATCCGGCTGGACGCGCCCGTTGTGGGCACGCAGATCACCCTGCTGCGGCCGATGCCGCGCGACGAGGTCGCGGCGTTCGTCGCCGAGTGCCGGTGGGTGCTGGGGTTCTGGTGCGAGCACTCCGACACCCCCATCCTGTTCGCCGATCGCACGACGGTGGCTCGCACGGAGGCTTCGGACGACAGCGACCCCTTCGCTGCGTTCGCCCGACCTTCACAGACCTGGGAGACGATCTCCGCCCCCCTCCTCCTCGACGACGCCACCCTGTCGACGCGCCTGGAACGCGACGGCGTGGAGGTGCTGGTCGGCGTGGGGGGGACGCCCCGGTTCGCCTTCTACAACCGCGGCCTCACGCTGATGAACACGGCAGATCCCGACGCTCTCGGTCCCCGCCGCGACGCCCTGGGCCACCTGAGCTTCAAGGTGAAGTCGCCGCACCTCGAGCACACCCTCACCCGCGACAGCGTGCTCCAGGACATCCACTGGCACCGCGCGCTCGATCTCGTCGCAGAAGCCGCTGCGGAGCTGGCGAGGCGCCTGCCGGAGGCCATGCAGTCTGCGGCGGATCGCGGAGAGGCGCTGGGCGAGTGGCACGGGCTGGTGAGCGCCATGCTCATCGACACGGATCTCGCGAGCACCGTGGCGTGGGTCCCTGTCGCCGCCGTCGAGGGAGGCACCCGCACCGTCGCGCAGATCGAGGAGGAGGGGAAGGAGATGGGGGGCGACTGGGTGCTGCTGGACGACGGGCCGACCCCGCTGTCGGCTGCGCTGGTGGCGCGGGGTGTCTCCGTGTTGGTGGATCACCCGAAGACCCGCGCGCTCCTCGCGTCGAGCGCGCCCCGGCGGCTGCTGCCGATCCCCCGTCGGCGCGAGCGTCGCCTGGCCTCGCCAGAAGAGCTGTTCATCCTCCCCAGACCCGTGGAGACGTCGGAGCTGTCGGTGGGTGAGCGCGCGCTGGTGGCGGCGACCGCGGCGCTGCTCGCACAGGTCTCCCTGCGTCCGCCGCGGCTGCGGGTTGGCGACTTCGTCGGCGGGGACGGAGAGCTGTGCGTGACGGGTCCGGAGCAGATGGATCTGCTGCCGCGGAGGGCTGGCGTGTTCGATCGGCTACGGAGGCGATGCGTGCTGATCGACCGCAGCCACCCCACCTGGCAGACCCACGCGCTGGCCGCCGTCGACGACACCGCGCTGGCCGCGTTCGGTCTGGCGCAGGCCATCCTCACCACGCTCGGTCGAGGGACGCCGCGGTTGTGGAAGCGACTGCTCGACGTGGCCCTGCCGTGAGTCAGGCACCATGAGTGAGGCGCCGTGAGCCAGCTCGATCAGATCCTCGCGCGCAGCCGGACGCCCGGCACGTTCGTGGAGCGACGTCGGTTCACCCTGTCGCGGGAGCGGGCGATCGAGAAGCTCCGGGAGTTCTCTCTGCGCGATCCGCGCCAGTACGTGCTGGAGGCCATCCAGTCCGCGGTCTTCTCCGGCGCCACCTACATCGCCGCGGACATCCGGCCCGACCGGGTGCTGCTGGCCTGGGTCGGCGCGCCGCCGCTGAAGGCCGATGATCTGGAGCACATCTTCGACTACCTGTTCGCCGATCGCGGTGATCGGGGGCAGCGCCACCTCGTCCAACTCGCGATCGCCCTCAACGCGCTGCTGCAGCGGCGGCCGCGCACCCTCCGGGTGGAGAGCGGCGACGGCACGCCGAGCGGCACCGTCCGGATGGACATCGATCCGAAGGGGGGGATCACGCTCGGCGTGGCCGCCGAGGAGCTAGCAGGGACCTACGTTCTCGCGGAGCTGCGCGGGGGCTGGCTGTGGCGCTTTCGCGGCCATGAGTGGACCGAGGAGGCTGGCCTCATCGAGGAGAACTGCCGGTTCACGCCGGTGCCGATCCTGCTGAACGGCCGGGCTCCGTTCGGCTGGAAGGCCACCCGACTGGTGGACATGCCCAACACCATCGACACCGAGCACTTCGACACCGGCGACCGCCGGGGGGTGGTGGCGGTGCCGAACACCGCGGGCGCCGCCAGCCGATTCCACCTCGTCGTTGGGGGGGTGCGGATCCGGACCGTCGGGCTGTCGCAGATGGGCGTCGCGAACGTCCCGGGAAGGGGGCCCCGGGGGGTGTGCGGTGTGATCTGCGACGACGGCCTGCGGAAGACGGCCGATCAAGGCGACATCGTCCGCGATCGCCGGTTCATCGAGATGCTCCACGCAGTGCAGCCCCACGCCACCGCGCTCGTCCGCCGCGTTGCTGGCGCGCGGTACGATCCCCCCGCCCTGCCCCCGCTGGCCGACGGTCCGCCCTCATCGGAGCCGCTTCCCCGCGCGATCCCGCAGCTCTCGCCCCGGCGGTCGGTCACCCTCGACGAGCTGCGCGAGCTGCCGCCGGAGATCCCCGTCTTCCAGACCTCCCCTGCCGGGGCCGAGGTGCTGGTAGGCGCCGCCGATCCCACCCGCCTGCCGTTCCCGGTGCTGGTCCTGACCCCCGGGCAGCTCGAGAGCCTGGAGGCCGCTCTCCCCGAGCGCGCCGTCCTGCGGCTGACGCGGCCGACCGACGCCGAATTCGTTCATCGCGCGCTGGAGCGCCGACGGGACGTGCTGCAGATCCGTGTCCCCAGCGACCTCGCGCCGGGCGCCACGCTGGTGCTCCACCTGGTCGTCGGAGGGGTCGACGTCGCCTGGCAGGGCGGCGACGGGATCCCCATCCGGCTGATCGTCGGGGAGCTGACGTGGTGGTGCGGGGTCCGCTCCCCCAGGCTCCCCTACCTTCACGTCGATCTGGAGATGCCGCAGCTCCCCCCCGGCCCGGTCGAGGCGCTGAAGGACGCCGTCGCGGAGGCGGCGCTGGCGGAGGGGTGGCGTCTGTTGGGCTGCGCGCCTGCTGCGGGGGGAGAGGCGCGCATGCGGGCGTTCACGGTCGCTCTCCTGGCTCGGCATGCGCGTCCCCACCTGTTCCGCGCTCTCGGCGGGCCGCCGCGGCTGACAGCGCTGCTGCCGAGGACGCTGGCAGGCGCCCGCGATCTCCCTCTGGACTCAGGGCATTCTCCGGGCTCGGGGCTTTCTCCGGACTCAGGGCTTTCTCCGGACTCAGGGCTGACGCTGAACACGCTGGTGGATCTTCAGGGGGGCGCCCGTCTCTGCACCCTGGCACCCGACGCGGATCCGAGGTGCCTGGAGCCGCTGACGCGCCGCTTCGGCATGGGACACATCGACCACCCCGACCTGCGCCAACCCATCTGCGCGGTGATCGCCGTGGACGGGCGGTGGGCCTGGCGCGGACGCGAACGTTGGGACGGGGCGACCCGGGCGATCTGGGTACCCGCGGGACCGGTGGCGCTGCCCCCGGACGGTTGGACCGCGCGCGATCTCGGGGAGCCGGGCCTCGCCGCGGCGTACCAGCCAGGGGACGCGACCCCTGGAGAGGAAGGCCCGTGGGAAGAAGGCCGATGGGAAGAGGGGCTGCGCCTGCTGCTACGGCGCCTCTCGCAGCTCCACCGACTCGACACCTGGACTCGCCTGGCGGAAGGTCCGATCACCACCACGCGCTGCCGCGCGCTGGGCCGACGCGCGCTGCTGGCGATCGCTGCGCTCCTCGGGGAGCTCGAATCACTCGCGGTCTTTCCGGGGCCCGAACGCGAGCCGATCTCGCTCGCGCGGCTCCGGGAGCAGCCGGGTTTCGCGGTCGTCGCCCGTCACGGCGCGCGGGTGCCCGGAGCGCTCGCGCTCACGCGAGATGAGCTGGCCGTCGTTGAGCGAGGCGGCGCGGTCCCGCTGCGGTTCACCGACGCCGCGCCGGTGGGCGGCGCAGACAGTGAGGGGTGGCTCGTCCGACGCTCGCTCGCGCCTCTGGGACTCGACGGGTGGATCGGACTGCGCGACCCGCCGGACACGGTGGGTGGTGTGTTTCGGGAGCACGACGGCGCGCTGGTCCTGCAGACCTCGCTCGACGGCGGCCCGCCCTGTCAGGGGCTGCTCCTCGGAGACGCGCCCGACGAGACCGCGCTGGCGCTGCTGGGCCTTGCGCGGCGGCAGCTCTACCAGACGCTCCCCGAGCACCTCGCCGAGCCACGGACCCGCGCGGCGGCCGGCGTGTATGCGCGACTGTACGTCGAGCAGGCCGCAGAGGGCGACGGCACGGCGGAGGAGCTGGCCGTTCGGCTGTCTGCGCAGGGCGTCGCAGTCACCCCGCGTAGCCCACAGTCGCTCCCCGTGCCGGGTCGGGCCCGGCTCGAAGAGCGACTGTGCGCCGCGCTGGGCTTTGAGCTGGTGCTGTGGATGATCGACGGCGCGGGCGGGGAGCTGGTGGTTCCCAGCGCTCCGTCGTACATCGGCGACGTGTGGTCGGTGGTGATCAACCGGGAGCACCCGATCGGCGAGCGGGCGACGGGGGGAGACCGGCGGGCCGCAGAGATCGTGCTGCTTGAGGCCGCGCGAAAGATCTGCGCGCTGACTCGCGGGGATCTCGATCTGGATCTGTCCCGGGTTCAGCGAGTGTTGGTCGCGCAGCGTCTCAGCGAGACTTGACGAACGTCAATCCCGGTGTCTTCGCAGGAGACGCCGAATCAAGCTCTCTCGCGTGGTCTTCTTCTCGACCTTCTCCGCGCCGATCGCCTCACCCTCGTGCAGATCGCAGACCGCTGTCTCGTCGTCCGAGCCCAGCATCGTCCACCGATCGGGGCACTCCGCGGTCGCTCGTCCGCCGCTCTCGGCGCAGATCTCCACCGTCTCTGCGTCCCGCGGAGCGGAAAACGACGTCCCGCGCTCTCCCACCCCGGCGACGAACCGCGACCACGCTGGCAGCGCCGCCTGCGCGCCGGTGAGTCCCAGCGCCTTGCCCTGGTCGCGTCCCGCCCAGACCGCGACGACCAGCTCCGGGGTGAACCCGACGAACCACGCGTCGCGCCCGTCGTCAGTGGTGCCGGTCTTTCCGCCCACCGGCCCATTCACGCCCATGCGGCGCGCGCTCTTCCCGGTCCCATCAGAGATCACCGCCTGCAGCAGCTCGACGGCCCGCGCCGCGGGGATCGATCCGGTGCGTGTGTGCGTGATCGGCTTGCCGGTGAGGAGGGTCTCCCCCGCCCCATCGGTGACCCCCCGGATGAGCAGCGGCTCGGCCTGCCGCCCGGCGCCCGGGAACACCGTGTAGGCAGAAGCCACCGCCACAGGGGAGGCGTCGAATGCGCCGAGGGCCGCGCTGGGCAGGGACGTCGCGTTCCGCAGCCCCATCTCCTTCCAGCGGGTCTGCAGGATGTCGAGACCGACGTCCTCGGCGACCAACACCGCGGGGATGTTGCGGCTCTGCGACAGCGCCTGCCGATAGGTGATCCTTCCCTTGTACGTTCCATCGTAGTTCTTGGGTGACCAGCTCCGTCGGTTGTCCAGCTTGCGCGTGATGGGCTCGTCCATCAGCCGGGTCGCTGCGTTCCTCCGGGGGAAGCGCTCGAAAGCGAACAGGAACGTCAGCGGCTTGATCGTCGATCCCACCTGGCGCTGTCCGTACCAGGCGCGGTTGAATTGGCTCGTGGGGTAGTCGCGCCCGCCTACCATCGCCACGATAGCGCCGTCGGAGACCGTCATGGCCACCAGCGCCATCTGAGCACCGCGGGCGTTCTTCCAGCGCTCCTCCAGCTCCGCCACCGACTCCACCACCGCGCGCTCCGCCAGTCTCTGCAGCGTCGGGCGCAGGGTCGTCTCGACGGTGAGCCCGCGACCGGCGATGGTCCCCTCCCCCAGCGCGTCCTCTGCCTTGTCGATCGCCAGATCGACGACCCACGGCGCGCGCCGGGTTCCGAAGGTGGGGTGGATCTCCAGCGGCTGCGCGACGATCGCGTCGGCCTGCGCCTGCGTGATCGCCCCGGTCGACGCCATGCGGCCCAGCGCGATGTCTCGACGCTCCAGGGCGCGCTCGGGGTGACGCAGCGGTGAGTAGGCGTTGGGCGCCGAGATGATCCCGGCCAACGTCGCCGCTTGCCCCATGCTGAGTCGCTCTGCGGCGGTCCCGAAGTAGGCTCGGGCAGCCTGCGCGACCCCGCAGATCGCCGCGCCGCCCACCTGCCCCAGGTAGATCTCGTTGAGATAGAGCGCGAGGATCTCGTCCTTGCTGTGACGCCGCTCGATGGCGATCGCCAGCACCGCCTCGCGGGCTTTTCGCGTGAAGGTGCGTTCCTGGGTGAGGAAGAGGTTCTTGACGAGCTGCTGTGTGAGCGTGGAGCCGCCCTGTAGCCCTCCGTCTGTCAGCACGTTCCGCGCGACCGCGCGCAGGATCCCCAGGGGATCGAGCCCCTTGTGATCGTAGAAGCGCGCGTCTTCCATCGCCAACACAGCGTCGGGAACATAGGGCGGTAGCTGCTCGAGGGTGACGGGTATGCGCGACTCGTTCTCCGGCCCGCGGAGCTCGGCCAGGATAACCGGGGCGAGCTGCACGGTTGTCTTGGGGTTTACCGACTGAACGCGACCGCCACCGAACGCGACGTGGATCTCCCCTGGCTCGAGCGTCCAGCCCGGCCCGCGGTCCGCGCGCACCGAGACCAGCACGTCGTCAGCGACGACGGAAAAATCACCGGGAGCGCCGACTCGATCGACCCGCGCGTACCCCGCCGCCTGCAGATCCGCGGCCAGCTCGGAGGGCGTCAGGGCCAGCCCCGCTCGCAGCGTGATGGGCGCCGAGCGCACCCGCCCGGACGTCGACCACACCGGGCCCGCGAGCAACGTCTCGACGTCGACGAGCGCCTGCCGGTACAGGACCGTGGTGATCAGCGCGCTCCCTGCCGCCAGGCCGATCGTGACCTGCACGAGCAGCCGCACCGCGCGCCGGCGGGCGCGGACCAGCCAGCTCTCCTTGCGTCGCCTCCCCTTGCGCGCCCGCTTTCGTGGCGCCCCGCCGCGTGCGCCGCCGGGCTTGCGCGCGCGCTTCGCCGCTGGTTTCTTTCCCGCGGGGCGCTTTCGCGCGGAGCCCTTCCGCGCCGAGGGCTTTCGCCCCTTCGCTGGTGGTTTTTTTCTCGGGGCCAAGGTCTAGACCAGCCCGCACACCCCGCGCGCCGCCTCCACCACCGCGGTGGCGGTGAGCCCGAGGTAGCGCGCCGCATCGCTCGCCGGTGCAGAGACGCCGAAACGATCGATACCAATGGTAGCGCCGGTCTCACCGGTGTAGCGTTCCCAACCCAGCGTGCGTCCGGCCTCGACGGACACCCTCGGGATCCCACGCGGGATCACAGACGCGCGGTACGCGGCGTCCTGGGCGTCGAACAGCGACCAGCACGGCAGGCTGACCACGCGCGCTCCCACGCCGTCCGCCTGCAGGCGCGCGCGGGCCTCCAGCGCCATGGAGACCTCGCTGCCGGTGGCGATCAGCACCACGTGGAGGTCTCCCTGCGCCTCGGCAAGCACATAGCCGCCGCGCTGCAAGCCGCTGGCGGCGGAGAGATCTCCCGCGCGATCGAGGATGGGGAGGCCCTGGCGGGTGAGGCACAGCGCGGTGGGGCCGTCCCGCCGCGCCAGCGCGAGGCGCCAGGCCTCCACCGTCTCTGCGGCGTCCGCCGGCCGCACCACCGCCAGCCCGGGGATGAGCCGCATCGCCATCAGGTGCTCGACCGGCTGGTGCGTGGGGCCGTCTTCGCCCAGGTAGATGCTGTCGTGGGTGTAGATGTAGGTGACCGGCTGGTGCATCAGCGCCGCCAATCGTACGCTCGGGCGCATGTAATCGTGGAAGCACAGGAAGGTCGCGCAGTAGGGGTGTACGCCCCCGTGCAGCGCCAGCCCGTTGCAGATCGCCGCCATCGCGTGCTCGCGAATGCCGAAGTGCAGGTTGCGTCCGCCGAACGCCCCGGGGCCGATGTCGGCGCTGCCCTTGATGAGCGAGCCGTTGCTGCCAGCCAGATCAGCGCTGCCGCCGATCAGGTTCTCGACGGTCGCGGCGGCGGCCTGGAGCGCCGCGGCGCTGGCCTTTCGCGTCGCCAGCTTGCCGCCGGGCTCAAACGTCGGCCAGGCGATGTCGTCCACCGCGGGGGGCGCGTGGAAGCGCTGGAACCGCTCCCGTTGAGGGTGCTCCGCCAGCCGGTCGGCCCAGACCGCGTGGGTCGTCGCGCGCGCGGCGTCGTCGCGGCGTATCCACGCCAGGACGTCGTCCGGGACCGCGAAGTGCGCGTCGGGATCGAGGCCCAGGGCGGCCTTGGAGGCGGCCACCTCGGGGGGACCCAGGGGGGAGCCGTGGGACTTGTTGGAGCCCGCGAGCTTCGGTGAGCCCCGCCCGATCGTGGTGCGGCACGAGATGAGCGTGGGCCGACCCTCCTCCGCCTTCGCGGCGGCCATCGCCGCGGCGATGGCCGCGATGTCGTGGCCGTCCACCGACAGGGTGTGCCAGCCGTACGCCGCGTACCGCGCTGCGACGTCTTCGCTGAACGTCAGGTCCGTGGCGCCGTCGATCGTGATGCGGTTGTCGTCGTACAGCACGATCAGCCGGCCGAGACCGAGGTGGCCCGCCAGCGAGCAGGCCTCCGCGGAGATGCCCTCCATCAGGCAGCCGTCGCCCGCGAACACCCACGTGTGGTGATCGACCAGCTCGGGGCCGAACTGCTCGCGCAGCCAGCGCTCGGCCAGCGCCATGCCCACGCCGTTGCCGACGCCCTGCCCCAGCGGGCCCGTGGTGGTCTCAACACCGGGGATCTCGTCGTACTCAGGGTGGCCCGCGGTGGGCGCGCCGAGCTGCCGGAAGCGGCGGAGATCGTCCAGCGTGAGCGCCGTGCCGGTCAGATACAGCACGGAGTACAGCAGCATCGAGGCGTGGCCGTTGCTCAGCACCACGCGGTCGCGGTCGGGCCAGTGGGGATCCGCGGGGTCGCGGCGCAGGTGCTGATCCCACAGCACGGTCGCCAACTCAGCCATGCCCATCGGCGCGCCGGGGTGCCCCGAATTCGCGGCTTGGACGGCGTCCATGCTGAGTCCGCGGATGGTGTGCGCGAAGCGCTGCTCGATCACCGGCATCGTGTCTCCTCCACCCTGGCCGAGGGGGCCGCAGCATAAGTCCGGGGGCCGACGGGAGCCACCCCGGGGTGTTACGGCGCCAACCCCCCGTGACCCCGGCGGCGCGATGAGCCAGACCATCACCCCACGAACCCAAGACTACGCCCAGTGGTACCAGGACGTCATCGCCGCTGGTTTCCTGATCGACAGCTCGCCGGTCCGCGGCTGCATGGTGCTGCGTCCCCACGGGTTCGCACTGTGGGAGGCGATCCAGCGCGACCTCGATCGCCGGTTCAAAGAGACCGGTCACAGCAACGCGTACTTCCCGCTGTTCATCCCCCAGAGCTTCCTGAGCCGCGAGGCCGAGCACGTGGAGGGCTTCGCGAAGGAGTGCGCGGTGGTCACCCACCACCGTCTGCACGCCGCGCCCGGGGGTGGTCTTGAGCCCGATCCCGCCGCGAAGCTGGAGGAGCCGCTCATCGTGCGGCCCACCTCCGAGACGATCATCTGGCACATGTTCGGCCGATGGATCGACTCGTACAGGGATCTGCCGCTGCTCATCAACCAGTGGGCCAACGTGGTCCGCTGGGAGCTGCGCACGCGCCCGTTCCTGCGCACCGCGGAGTTCCTGTGGCAGGAGGGGCACACCGCCCACGCCACGTCGGAGGAGGCCCAGGAGGAGGCCACGCGTATGCTCGGGGTCTACAGCGATTTCTGCCACGAGAAGCTTGCCGTTCCGGTGATCTGCGGGGTCAAGAGCGCCTCCGAGCGCTTCGCGGGCGCCGACGAGACGTACACCATCGAGGGCATGATGCAGAACGGCTGGGCGCTGCAGGCCGGCACCAGCCACTTCCTCGGTCAGAATTTCGCGCGGGCCTTCGACGTCACCTACCAGACGTCAAGCGGTACACGCGAGCTGGTGTGGGCCACCAGCTGGGGCGTCTCCACCCGGCTGATCGGCGCGGTGATCATGACCCACTCCGACGACACCGGGCTGGTCCTGCCCCCAGAGGTCGCCCCGATCCAGGTGGTGATCACCCCAATCTGGCGCGGACCCTCCCAGCGCGAGCAGGTGCTGCCGTTCGCCCGCCGCGTGCGCGACATGCTCGGCGATCGCTTCCGCGTGGAGCTGGACGAGCGCGACAACCTCAAGCCCGGCGCCAAATACTTCGAGTGGGAGCGCAAGGGCGTGCCGCTGCGCATGGAGATCGGTCCCCGCGACGTCAAGAAGGGCAGCGCGTTCTGCGCGCGGCGCACCGGCGGCAGGAAATTCGGAATGGTCATCGGCGAGGACGCCGCGGATCTCCAGAGCCGCGTCGCCGGAGAGCTGGACGGCATCCAGGCGCTGTTGCTGGAGCGTGCTACCGCGTACCGAGACGAAAACACCCACCGGGTCGACAGTTACGATGATATGAAGGCGGGGCTCGCGGAGCGTCCCGGGTTCTACCTCGTGCCCTGGCGCGACGACGGTGAGGCCGAGGCCGCCATCAAGACCGACTGCCGCGCCACGCTGCGCTGCTTCCCGCTTGAAGGCCAGGAGGAAGCGAGCGGAGCGGCGTGCTTCTACAGCGGCGAGCCCGCCACGCACATGGCGATCTTCTCTCGGGCCTACTGAGCGCCCCCAGCTGAGCGCTCACGTACCGACCACGGTGCGCCCACCACAGTGCGCGGGCGCTACCGCGTGTTGTTGCGGTTGCCGCCCTTGCTGGAGCCGCTGCTCTTCTTGCTGCTGTTGCTGCTCTTGTTCTTCTTGGGCGGCTTGAAGTCGCCGAAGTAGACGGTAGCCTCGATGCCGATGTGGCTGTAGCCGCCCAGGATCGTGAACCCGCTGGAGATCTCCTCGGTGTTGCCTGCGGCGTTCGTGAACTCCTGGCGACCCGGGATGACGATCTGCGCGAAGGGAGAGATCTCGTAGCAGCGGGTGCCGTCGCGGTAGTAGGCGCCCACGTTGCCGCGCACGATGTAGGTGGGGCTGCGGAGCGTCTCGGTGCCGGACTCCGCGTCGAAGGACAGGTTTCCGAACCCGCCGCCGATCCCGGAGTACAGGACGAACCCGTCAGAGCCGACGATCTTCGCCTCGTACTCGGCGGTGAGCGCCAGCGAGTTGAAGTTCTCGCCGAAGCCGGCGGTGAGGTGCGCGCCGATCCGCTTTCCGCCCTCCAGGTAGAGCACACCGTGGGCTCCAACACCCAGGTCATTCTTGGTCTTCGTCAGGGTGCCATCGGTCTCTGACGGGAACCCCAGCGGGAATCGACCGGGGACCGCGATGGTGTTGATCGTCGGTCCGACGCCCCACATGTAGGGCTTGTTGCCGGCCTCGGCAGTGGGGAGCAGCAGCGCAGCGAGCAGCGGGATCATGAGTGCCTCCAGGATGGATCGCTCCGACGGCCGAGGCCCGTTGCCCATTCGCGACCGCCGGCAACTGCGGCGATATGGCCTACGGAGTCTCGCTGGCGGTGGTGGTCACGGAGCCGGGCATGTCCCTGTAGATGATGACCGGATCAATGAGTCCCTGCCGGCGCATGCGTGGCGAGACCTCGATGCGGACGCTGATGCCCGGCCGCACCGTGAACTCCTGCCCGGCGAACACGTAGCTGCCGCGCGGGAGCAGCCCGCGGAATTCGCCGCTTGCGCGAGCCATCGAGACCGCGGTGTCGACCGCCTGACGCTGGCTGGGGTCGAACGGCATCTCCGTCATCGTGAGCTCCGCGCCCCGCGCGGGGACGGTCAGCAGCTCGACGTCGCCGTAGTTGGTGTCGATGTCGGTGAGCCAGGCGATCAGCTCTTTGGAGGGGTGGAGCTCTACCGCGCGCCGCAGGCGCTTCGCCGTGGCCTTGACGTCACCCAGCTCGCGTGCGGCGTATGCGCCGTTGAGGTAGTCGGCGTGGGTGAGCGCTGTCTCGAGCTTCTCGAGCTCGCGGTATTTACGCTCGACGCCGCTCCAGATCTGACGCTGCACCAGATTGTCGATCTCATCGGAGAGTCGCTCGTGCTCAGCCTCGACCACGTTCTTTCCGCCCAGGGCCGGCCCGCTGATCGGCAGCGCCAGGAACAGGACGGTCACAAACGCAGCCACGCGGCGCACGGAGACACCCGGGACAGAGACACTCAGGATCGTCGAAGGAGAAGTCACGAGGGCCCGGCCTGGTTCGCCTTCACCCGTAATGGGTTCCGGCGCCGAGACAACCCCCGCCCGCGTGAGGACATGCCCCGTGGTTGACCTGCGTAGGCGACCGCGATTACGCTGCGCGCCGTGAGCGACTTCCAGATCAGCCACCGGGACGCCGCCCGGCACGGCATCGTGGTCGGGGTCACGCTGCCGGCCTCTCCCGACGCCGTGACCCCCGCGGTGCTCCGGCGCCTGCATCCGGACGAGCAGGCCCTGGCCGCGCGGTTTCGCGGCTTCCGCCTCGTGTCCTTCGTGGGCGGGCGGCTGGCTGCGCGCAGCGCCCTCCAGGCGCTCGGCAGGCGTCCAGTCGGCGTGGGCGTGACGCCGGAGGGGGCGCCGCTCGCGCCGCGGGGCGTCTCGCTGTCGATCTCGCACAAGCGCCACCTGGCTGTGGCGCTGGTGGCGCACAGCAGCCTCGGCAGCATCGGGGTCGATCTGGAGGAGATCGGCCGCGATCGCATGACCATCGCCCCGCGGATCCTCACCGCAGACGAGCAGGCGGAGGTCGCCGCCCTCCCGCCGGATCGCCAATGGATCGACACCGCGATTCGCTTCTCGATCAAGGAGGCGATCTACAAGGCGCTCGCGCCCACCCTCAAGCGCTACATCCGCTTCGACGAGGCTGAGGTGCGTCCGGATCCCAGCGGCCACGCGGCGGTCACCTTGAAGCTGGACGGTCCGCTGGTCCCTCGCAGCATCGAAGCCCGTTATACGTGGCTCGATGAGGCGGTGCTGTCCACCGTCCGCGCCTCTTTCTCATGACGTCACCGATATGATGTCACAGCCATCATGTGAGGGGCTCGCTGCCCGGCTGAAGGAGGAGAGCGCATGACGCAGAGCGGCCAGCCCACGGTGCACCAGCTCTTCCGCGACTGGCGGAACGGTGACGCAGTGGCCGGGCAGACCATGGCCCAGCAGTTCACCGATTGGTACTACGCGATCACCGCGGTGCGGCTCGGCGACCATCAGGGACGCCCGCGCCTCGAGGCGGCCTGCGCGGCGTTCACCGAGGGCATCATG
Source organism: uncultured Enterobacterales bacterium (assembly GCA_964464515.1). GTDB lineage: Bacteria > Myxococcota_A > UBA796 > UBA796 > UBA2385 > CAYXGP01. The sequence goes on along the minus strand of CAYXGP010000035.1, from coordinate 18,587 downwards.
AAGATGCCCCGCCCAGGAGACCTGATCGAGTGGGCCCACGCCATCGTTCAGCGCGAGCTTGAAAAGGACGGTCGCTGGATCCGCGGAGGAGATTTTCCCAACGCCCTCACCGAGCATCGCTCACCCACCATGCTCCTGCGCGAGGTCCAGGCCAGCCTGTCGCTGGAGGAGCGCCAGCTCCTCGGTCAGACCTACGACGCGGACTGCCCACTGGAGCAGGTCATCGAGAGCGCGGAGGCCAACGGTGGATGGCCGTACGCGGTGCTGCAGGCGCGCTATGCGCTCAAGCGTGTGCTCGCAGGCCGGGTCGGGGTGCCCTTCCAGGAGGTGCCCGATCAGCCCGATCTCGATCTGGGGCCGGTGCCGCTGTACGAGGCCGCGCGGATGGCCTCCCCGGACGAGGAGGCGCAGTTCGAGCGCTGGCTGATCACCAGCCCGAAGCTGTGTCGCGACGTCGCAGAATTCGCCACGTTCGCCCACGCGCTGCGCGCTGGCGCGCTGAAGAACGAGCCCGAGCCCGCCCCCGAGCCGGTCGCTCCGAACGCGCCGACTCACGCACCCACGACGCCGACGCCTGCCCGCCGCGGGCTCTCCGGCAACGCGAGCGCGATCATCGCGCTGGTGGTGGGGCTCATACTGGTCGGTCTGATCGCCCTGCTGTCAATCCTGTGACCTTCAGCCCCTGGACGGTCGATCCCGACACCCTGATCGAGCTGCGCCTCGACCGGGCGAGGGAGGCGCTGCTGTCAGACGACCCCACCCGCGCGCTGATCGAGGCCGAGGAGCTGCTGGAGGGGCATCCACAGCACCGCGATGCTCTGCGCATCGTCGGGGAGGCGGCCCTGCGGCTCGGCGACGCCGCGATGGCGGTCGAGGCCCTCACCCGCGTGGTGGAGCTGGCGCCGCTGAGCGCGCCGGCCTGGCACAGCCTGGGGGTGGCATGCTTCGGGATGGTGGAGCTGGAGCGCGCTCTCGATGCGCTGGAGCGCGCCACACACATCGCCCCGGACAGCGTTGACTCGTGGGTCACGCTGGCCCTGCTGCGCTACCGGGTCGGAGATCGCTCTGGCACGATCCAGGCGTTCGACGAGGCGGAGCGCCGCGGGAGCGAGATTCCCCCGCGGCCGCGGGAGCTCCCCGACGCCACGTGGGAGGCGATCCGGCGTGAGGCCCTTGGGACGCTGCCCGGACGACTGCGCGGCTACCTGGGCGACGTCCGCTGGATCTGGCGGGACTTCCCCGAGGTCATCGAGCTGCAGGTGGTCTGCCCGCCCATCAGCCCGATGGTCGATGTGCTGTTCCAGGGCACCCCGCCGCAGCAGGACCCCTGGCACAACCCGCCCACGGCGATTCACCTGTTCCGCGGCAATGTTGGTTACCCACCAGGCGAGCAGTCCAAGGTCGTGGAGCGGGTCGTCCACGCGCTGCGGGAGGAGGCCATGGCGTGGATGGGGCTGTCGGAGGGGGACACCCTCGATTGGCACTGAGACGGCACTGAGACTCCGGGCACCACCATCGTGTCGCGCCGCCTGACCCATCAGTCCGAACCGCGAGTCATCGCCGACAGCCCCGTGACGAACACATTTCGATCCCCTCCCTCCCCAACATGATCGTCGTGGAACCGAACGTCCAGACGGTGCGGGCCGGGCGGCACCCTCTCGGCGACCAGGATCTGCTGAACGCCGAGAGGCACCGGAACCGCACGAGACGGCGGCCCGTTCAGGGAGATCAGCAGAGTCGGATCTCCACCGAACGGCTCCCCCCGCGCCTCCAGCAGCAGCGCTGACAGCTCTGTGTCCGCGTGAAATTCGAGCGTCTGCTCCCCATTCTGCAGAAACTCCCAGCCCAGCGCGATTCGATCGGGGAGGCGCGCGACGCCCGCTGGCGGGGTCGCGGTCGAACCGTCCACATTGAGACCCCGCGCCTCGAAACCCTGCGTCTCGAAACCCTGCGGCTCGAAGCCCTGCGGCTCAAAGCCCTGAACGCGGCGAAACAGCTCCCAGGTCCACGCGACCGTGTCATCGCGCCAGCGACCCCGGGCCAGCAGCCGCCTCCCCTCCCCGCCCCTGCCGTGTCGCTCAAGCCAGCGCGCCGCCGCGACTCGACGCGCGGGAGCGAGGTCGGCCCCGACGGGGCGCCAGCCGCCGTTCAGCGGGAGGGTGTCGCCGAAGCGGAACCCCAGGGCGAGGGCGAGCGGGTGGGCGTCGGGGGTGGTCTGCAGCGCGGAGAGACCGAGCATGGGGTCTGCGGTGAGGGTGGGGAGGTGCCGATCGAGCGCGCCCACCCGGGCCAGGACCCGGGCTTCGCCCATGTGCGTCGGCGCAGCGCGGGTCGCTTGCCACGTTCGCGCTCCCAGGAGGGCCGCTGACAGCCCGACCACCACCCCGAGGCGCCCCTCCGCGCCGGCGGCGACGCCTCCCACACAGAGCCCGGTGACCACCAGCGTGGCCCCCAAAGCAGAGGGCCAGATCCCCCCGGCCAGCGCGCCGCGCGCGGCCTCGACCAGCGCGAGGACCACCACGACGCCCGGGAGGGCGCGGGGCAGCACGGGCCGCGCTGTGCCCACCAGGACCACCGCGAGCGCCAGCAGGGCGCCCCCCGCTGCGGCCTCCGGGACCGCAGTCAGCCACAGCGGAGCAGCGGCCAGACCCACCAGGGCCGCGCCGAGCTGCTCCCCCTGGGGATGGCGCGCCGCCAGCACGCCCGCCAGCGCGAGCCCGCAGACGGTCGGCGAGAGCTGCCACTGCGGGAGCGGGGCCGTGGCCGCGGCCAGAAGGGTGCCGCCGCCCAGCAGGACGCGGCGCGCCCCCGCCGGGAGGGTGGGGCGGGCTATCGCGGGAGACCCGCCGAGAAGCCGCCGCCCGTCAGCGCGTCGATGTTGGCCGTGAGCTCCTGGAGCAGCAGCTCGCTGTCGACGCGCGACGCGAGATCGGAGGGGGGCTTCAGGAGCAGCTCCACCTGCAGACGTCGGCGGTCGAAGTAGAGGCGGGTGACCTCTTCGAGCACCTTCTCGCGGAGCTTCGCGACGTCCTGCGCCTCGCTGATCACGCGGATGCGCTCGGAGCTCATCGCGAGCTTCTCCAGGCGCCACTCCAGCTTGAGGACGTACTTGTCGTCGTTGGTGGCGTCTCGCGACTCGAGCTGCTCGGTGAGGTTCCCGCTCTCGTCCTCGGTGTAGGCGTAGTCGTCGGACTGATCGAGCTCCTTGTCCCACTGGAGGTTCACCTTGGGGAGCAGGAAGGTCCGGCGGGAGGCGCCCAGCCACGAGTCGACAAGCTCGGGGTTGGTGCGCGCGTAGCGCATCGCCATGTCCTGGACCGCGCGGATGGCGGGCTCGCCGGAGAACTCCGCCAGCACCTCATCGACGCCCTTGTAGGACTTGCCCCCCTTGGTGCGGACCGCCATCTCGACGCTCGTCTCGTCGCGGAGGTGATCGAGGGTCCGGGAGGGGATGTCCAGCCAGCGCAGGGCCTCGACGGACGCGAGGCGGCCCCGGTCTTCGCGGAGCGCGACGATGGCGTCCGCCATCTCGGTGTCCACACCCTCGATGGTCGCCAGCTCGCCCGCGGTGGCGGAATTGAGGCGGATCGGTTCGGCGCTTGCGACGCCGGAGAGTGCGAGGAACCACAGGGCGAGCGCCCGACGGGTTGTGCGGAGGAAGGCCATCAGCGCTCCGTGGAGGGGGTGAGGCCGGCGAGGGCCTGGGAGTAGTAACCGTCGGTCAGCGCGTCGAGGTGCGCCGTGGCTTCGCGCACGTCCAGCTCAGCGCGGACGCGCTCGGCGAGGGGGCGGCCCGCTCCGCCAGCCTGCTCGTGGACGAGGCGCTGGCGGTGCAGCCAGGTGTCGGTCACCCCGTCGATGATCGAGGTGCGGTCGGCGCTGCCCCGCGTGGAGACACGGCTGGCTGCTGCGACCATGTCCGAGGTGGAGCTGAGGTCACCGTACGCGGTCCCGCCGATGATCGAGACATCCACCGCGGAGTCGTAGTCGTAGTCGGTGGTGTCGACGTCGTAGGAGCCGGAGCAGCCCCCGAAGCACAGGGTCAATCGGGCCTCCCATCGAACCGTCTTGCCGAGGCTGTTGGTGACGTCGATATAATTGGCGGCCTTGCTGCGATCGGTCTCGAGGGTGCCCTGGGCGGTCACGCGCGGCAGGAGCAGGCGGCGCACCAACGCGCGGCTGATGAACGTGGCCTGCAGGTTCTGCGGCCCCGCTGTGAGGGCTGCGCCGATCACCGCGACGAGCGGCGGCCCGTCGGGCACCACGGGCGCCGTCAGCGCCGTCGGGGGGGTGTCGTCGAGCACCGCGAGGCCGGCAGCGCCGCCGACGATCGCCATGCCGCTGTCGGCGGACGCAAGGGGGGCCACCTCGCGGATCCCGTCGGGGGTGCCGGAGGGGTCGATCAAGCTCCAGTGGGAGCCCGCCACCCGCTCCCAGACGCCGTCGGCCGCCCAGATCAGCAGCCGGCCGTCCGGTCCATCCGCGACCCCGAGCACCTCGTCAGGGGCGTCGCCGACGTCGCCGCCATCCAGCCGGGACAGTCCCGCGGGTCCGTCCACCCAGATCGCGCCGTCCGCGGCGCCCACGCTGCGGGTGCCGGGCGGAAGATCGAGCGGAGCGAAGCCCAGCCCATCGGCTGAGACCAGGGCGATCTCTGGTGTCGTGATCACCACGGTGTCGTCCGCGGAGATCAGCGAGGTGATCGCCTGGCCGTCGAGGGGGGAGTGCGCATGCAGCCAGGTACGACCCAGGTCGATGCTGTGCCGGAGACCGTCGGTCGTGCCCGCGATCAGCCCGCGCTCGCCGTAGGGGACGAGGGCGACGACGTCCGGAAGCTTCTGCCCGCGCGCCCAGCGCCCGCCGCTGTCGGTGCTGCGCCACAGACCGTCGGAGCGGCTGACCAGCACCAGCCCAGGCTGCCGTGGATCGCTCCAGATGCCCAGGGCGGCCGCGCTGGCCTGGCCGCCGGCCAGGCGATCGGCGCTATCGAGGATCCCCGCCTCCACGGCGTCGTCGACAGACACCTCGCCTCCTTCGTCCTGCTCGTCGCCCAGCTCGAGCACCGCCGACTCCACGTCGAGCAGCAGCTCCTCGTCGTCGGGACCCTCCGCGGCCTCTGGGGGGCTGAGCAGGCGACGCCAGCCGCCCGCCGGGCTGCGACCCATCACCGTGCCGTCCGACAGCAGCGCCAGCATCCCTCCGTCGACCCCTGCCGCCAGGGCGGCGACGGGATCGCGCGGACCCTCTTCGATCCAGTAGTGTCCGGAGCTCCAGGGCGCGGCGACCGGCGGCGTCTCCGTCGGCGGATATGCCTCGATCGGCGGAGCTGGTTCAGCCGGCGACGGTTCGGTCGGGGAGGTCGCCGGGGTGGTCTCCTGCGCGTTCCCGACGAGGGGGAGGAGCAGGGACAGGAGGATCAGTGCGCGACGTTGCATGCGCTGCGGAATGTAGAACGGGGCGGGGCGCGGGTCAATGTGGCCCTGCGTGGTCGGCGACCGTGTTAGCGGCACGGGATGCTCCGACTGCTCCAAAACGCAACGCTGATCGACTCGGACGGTTCTGCCGAGCGGGCCGATCTCCTCATCGACGGCGCGCGCATCGCGGGGCGCCTGCCGACCGGGACACCTCCCCCCGCGGGGGCCAGCGTCACCGATGTGGCCGGCCGATGGATCCTCCCGGGGTTCGCGCAGCCCCACATCCACCTGGTGCAGACACTGTTCAGGGGCCTCGCCGACGACCTCCCCTTGATGGACTGGCTGCGGCGTCGGATCTGGCCGCTGGAGGCCGCGCACGACTCGGACAGCGTCTATTGGTCGGCGCGCCTGGGCGTCACCGAGCTGCTCCTGGGTGGCACCACAGCGGTCCTCGACATGGCGACGGTGGCGCACACCGATCGCGTGTTCGAGGCTGCAGCAGAGTCGGGTATCCGCGCATTCATCGGAAAAGCGATGATGGATCGCGAGAACCCCTCGGGTCTCTACGAGTCCACCGACGCGGCGCTGGCGAGCGCCTGCGACCTCGCGGACCGCTGGCACGGCAGGGGGCGGCTTGGCTATGCGTTCTCTCCTCGGTTCGTGCCGAGCTGCACCGGTGAATTGCTGTCGCGGTCTGCGGAGGAGGCGCGCCGACGCGGCTGCCTGCTGCACACCCACGCCTCCGAGAACACCTCGGAGATCGCACTCGTCAGAGAGCTCACCGGCACCACGAACATCGCGTTCCTCGACGGCGTGGGGTTCTCCGGGCCGGACGTGGTGCTGGCGCACTGCGTCCACCTCGCCGAGGGCGAGCCCGATGTGTTGGCCCGAACAGACACGACGGTGGCGCACTGCCCAAGCTCCAACCTGAAGCTCGCCAGCGGGATCGCCCCCATCCCCGATCTGCTGAGACGGGGCGTCCGCTGCACGCTGGGCGCCGACGGTGCTCCCTGCAACAACCGTCTCGACATGTTCACGGAGATGCGCCTGGCGGCGCTGATTCAGAAGCCCATCCACGGCGCGGACGAGATGCCGGCGCGCACCGTGCTGCGGATGGCGACGGCGGACGGCGCGGACGCGCTGGGGCTGAAGACGGGACGGCTGTTGCCGGGGCGGCTGGCGGATCTGGTGATCATCGACCCGGACGTGGTGTCGGGATTCGGCGGCGGCGATCCCGCCAGCGCGGTGGTCTATGCGCTGACGCCCGCGGCGATTCGGGAGGTCTGGATCGGTGGCGAGCCCGTGGTGGCTGACGGGGCGGTGATCGGCTGGGACACCGAAGAGACCATCGCGGGCTGTCGAGCGGCCCTCGCGCGGGTCCGGGAGCGGGCGCTGGGAGGATGAAGGTCCTCGCCGCCGCGCTCCAGGCCCACCGCCAGGGCAGGCCCGCGGCGCTGGTCACGGTGATCGGCGTGGCGGGCTCGGCGCCTCGGGGCTCTGGCACGCGCATGCTGGTATACGCCGACGGGTCGATCGTGGGCACGGTCGGCGGCGGCGCGTTCGAGCTCCGCTTGATGGGGCTGGCGCGCGAGGCCATCGCCGACGGTCGGTGCCGGCGCGACGCCGTGCACCTCGCCCACGATCTGGGAATGTGCTGTGGAGGACAGATGGAGGCGTTCATCGAGCCGCTGCCCCGACGAGACCACCTAGTGATCTACGGCGGCGGACACGTCGGCGCTGCGGTGGCGCGGCTGGCGATCGGGCTCGCTTTCGACGTCACGGTGGTCGACGAGCGCGAGGCGTTCGCGGACCCGCAGCGTTTCGAGCCGCGGGTTCGCGTGCTCGAGGACGATCCCAGGCGGCGACTCGACGCGATGCCCTTCGGCGACAGCGCTTACCACCTCATCGTCACCCATAGCCACCAGCTCGATCAGGATCTCCTCGAGGCGCTCATCGATCGGCCGCTCGCCTGGCTTGGCCTCATCGGCAGCCGCGCGAAGATCGCGCGGTTCTTCGTGCGTCTACAGGCGGCGGGGGTAGATCCGGCGCTGTTCTCGAGGGTAAGCGCGCCGGTGGGGCTGGCTATCGGCGCTGAGTCGCCGGCCGAGATCGCAGTGAGCATCCTCGCCGAGATGATCGCTGTACGTCACGGGGTTGGATCAGCGGCGGCGCTGTCTCAGCGTCCACTCGCAGCGCGGGGTGGAGACGGCCGGGCTACCCCGCCCCGCCTCTCTTCAGTGACTGACTCTTCGGAATAGCGTTGTCTGGAGTGACAGTGTCGCTGCCGCGTTGAGTGCGGTCTCGGGACCGAGGAATCGGTCTGGCTTGAATCAGAGCAGCCGGAGCACCGCAGCCTGGAGCTGATCCAGACTCAACGGTTTCTGCATCACCTCCGCCAGCTCTCCCGCGGCGAGGTGACGATCCAATCTACGGTCTGGGAAATCGGTCCACACGATGACCCGCGTCTGAGACCCGCTATCGCGGATGACACGCAAGACCTCCCCGGCGTCGGGGCTGGTCATGTTCCCATCCAACAGGAGAACGGCGGGATTGAATCGGCACAGCTCGAACCCCGCGGCGAATGCTCCGCTGGCGGCGCGCACCTCGAGTCGCGACTCGCGCTGCAGGAACTCCGAGACCATCTCGCTGAAGTCTCGCTCCGGGTCTATGATCAGGACCCGACTCGCCCCGCTCTCACCGGGTAGCGGATAGTCGTGCTTGACGGCGAACTGCCGCAGATTCGAGCGGGCGATGCGACGATGCCCACCGGGGGTCCGGTGGGCGTGTATCCGACCCGCCTTGATCCAATTGACCACGGTCGGGATGCTGACACCGAGTAGTCGGGCGACCTGGTGGGTCGTGAGGTACTCGGGGCCGCTGACCACCGGCGCTTCCTACTGGATGCGGAAGCGGAAAAAGGTCTCACCGATGATGACCTCTTCCCCACCGAACAGGCGGCGCTCGGTGATCAGCTCGCCATTCACCAACGTACCATTCGACGACTTGTTGTCTTCGATGAAGAAGTTGTTGGAGCGACGGAACAGCTTGCAGTGGAACCGAGACACCTTTGAGTCGTTCTTGATCTGGATGTCGTTGTCGCGGCCGCGACCGATGGTGAGCACGTCGCCCGTGAACGGGTAGATCTGCTCATCGGCGGTGCCCTCGAGGTACAGCAGCAGCGCGCGCCGGGGCTCGTCTGAGGCGGGGGGCAGGCTGTCTTCGACCGAGGGCGAGGCGGGGAGCGGCTCGTCCAGGATGGGATCCGCCGGCATTGCGTCCAGCGGATCGGCGTCATCGACCAGGCTGATCTCGGGTTGGTCCAGGAGATCTGGCTGGTCCAGGTGCTCGGGCTGGTCCAGTCCGGGGTCGTCGAACGTGAGGTCGAGTCCGCCGGCGCTGGCCTCGGGGAGCACCGGGCGGGCCGTGGCTGCCTCGGAGATCGCCTCGTCGAAGCCGCTCCGTGAGGCGATGGCCGTGGCGAAGTTGCTCGAGTCCTGCTCGAAGATGGGCTGACCGATGGGGTCGGGCTCGGACAGCGGCTCATCGAGGAGGGGGTCCTGGAGGAATGGCTCCGGCTCGGGAAGCAGTGGCTCCGGCTCGGGTTCCGGTTCGGGCTCCGGCTCAGGCTCGGGAGCCTCCATTCCAGAGCCCTGCCCTGCAGCATCGGCGAGCTCCTTCCAGCTGTCCAGGGCCTCGGCGAGCTCATCGCGCTCGCCCTGCAGGCGGGCGAGGGTCTCGTTCGCGCCGTCGACGCTCTCGCGCAGCTCGTGCGACAGCCCCTCGAACTCGTCCTCAGAGATCTCGCCGATGAGCTTGCGCAGGCTCAGCTCTTCCAGCCGAAGATCGTGGTCGGACTTGTTGTGGTTGAGAGAGCCCATCTCGCTGTCGAGCGTGGTGATGCGCCCCTGCAGCTCGGGCACCAGCGGCAGGACATGCTCGGCGACGTCGGCGGACTTGATCTCGTGGTCGAGGATGACCGTCTCGATCACCGATGAGGAGAACCGATCGGCGTGCTCGCGTGCGCGCAGGATGTACACGCGGTGCTGCCGGTACTGCTCCACCAGGGTGTTGAAGGTGCTGAGCGTATCCTGCTGATCCATGTTGGTTCCGGGGGGCACAGGGGAGCGTCTGTCTATCCGAGAGGGCTGGTCGGATCAACCGCGCGGCGGCGCTCCAGCGTCTGCGCCCAGGAGCTGTCTGCGGCGCCGGGCCTCCCGCGCGCTCTCTGCGGCCGCGTAGCCCCGAAAGACCGCCAGAACGCCCCCCAACGGCAGGAGCACCCCGTGGTTGTCGCTGGTGGCGAGGTTCCAGGCGCCCACACCCAGCAGGGTGGCCTCTACGAGCGAGTAGCCCCACAGCGAGGCGGTGTCTCCCAGGGCCGCGTGTCCCGAGCCCGACCACAGCAGCGACATCCCGAACACCACGCCTGGCGGGGGGTGGGACGGTGGATCGGCCCGGTAGGCGTCCAGCGCTGCCTGCGCCTCGGCGACCTCGCGCCGCAGTCGCTCCAGCGGAACCGGCTCGCCGTTCAGCGCGACGTCCGCCACCAGCGCCACCGGCACCCGCTCGAAGCGATTGTCCCCCGAGACCACCAGCACGCCATCAGCGGAGCTGTAGTAGTAGCCCTCGATGCGCTGCCCGTCGCCCAGGTCGAGCGCCAGGTGATCGTTGCGATCGAGCGCCGAGGCCGCCCCCGTGAGCAGCGCCGCGAGGAGGGCTGCGGTCATGCGTGGTACTCCTCGGAGCCGCGCGCGAGATCGGAGAACAGCACCAGCTCACCCTGGAATGCCACCGCGACCTCTCCGGTGGGACCGCTGCGGTGCTTGGCGATGATGATGTCCGCCTGACCGGGCCGCGTGGACTTCTCCTGCAGGTAGTACTCCTCGCGGAAGATGAACATGATGATGTCCGCGTCCTGTTCGATGGCGCCGGACTCTCGCAGGTCGCTCATCTTGGGCTTCTTGTCCGGGCGCTGCTCCACTCCGCGGTTGAGCTGGGAGAGACAGAGCACGCAGACCTCCAGCTCCTTGGCCATGCCCTTCAGACCGCGGCTCGCCATCGCCACCTGCTCCTGCCGGCTGATGCGCGGGTCGCCCTGCATGAGGCCGATGTAGTCGATGATGATGAGGCCCAGATCGGGGCGCCGCATCTTCAGCCGACGCGACTTGGTGCGCACCTGCGCGATGGTCGCGCCGGGTACGTCGTCGATGTGGATGGGCAGGTGGTAGAGGTCCTCCGAGGCGCGCACGAGCCGCGGCCACTCCCGATCCTTCGACAGGAAGCCGGTCTTGACCTTGCTCATGTCCACCCGGGCCTCTGAGCACAGCAGGCGGGTGGCGAGCTGTGAGGTGCTCATCTCCAGCGAGAACACGCCCACCCCCACGCCGGTCTTCGCGGCGGCGCGCGCCATGTTGAGCGCGAGGGCGGTCTTGCCCATCGCCGGACGAGCCGCGAGGATGACCAGGTCGGTCTTCTGGAGTCCCGCGAGCTTCTTGTCGAGATCGATCAGGCCGGTGGTGATGCCGGTGACGTCGGTGCGGGCCTCGGCCTGCTTCTCGATGACCTCGAACGCCTCGTCGATGCCGGTGGACAGCTCCTGCCAGCCCTTGCTGGACTGCCCCATCGTGAGGCCGAACACCCCCGACTGTGCGATCTCCAGCAGCTCGGGCACCTCGTGCTGCCCGCTATGAACCGCCTCCGAGACCTCCGCGGCGACGTCCAGCAGCCGCCGCTCGAGCGCGCGCGACGCCACCAGCCCCGCGTAGTAGCGCAGGTTCTCGGTTGCGGGGACGTTGTCTGAGAGCGAGCTGACGTAGGCGATGCCGCCGACGTCTTCTGTCATGCCCTTGCGTCGGACGGCGTCGAGCACCGACAGGAGCTCCACCGGCTCGTTGCGCCCGCTCATGTCGAGCATGAGCTGGTACAGCGTGCGGTGGCCCTCCTGGTAGAAGTCCTCGGTCTTGAGCAGCTCGGAGATGTCCGGGATCAGGTGCGGGTCGAGCAGCAGCCCGCCGAGGACCGCTCGCTCGGACTCCAAGCTCCGTGGGGCGCCCCGGGTCTCTTCCATCAGTGGGCTCAGCCCCAGTCGTGCCTATGCGTAGATCACGAAGACCTTGATCGATGCTTCCACGTCGCGGTGCATCTTCACCGGCACCTTGAAGACGCCGATGTTCTTGATCGGCTCCTCCAGGATGATGTTCCGGCGATCGAGCTCGATGCCCTCCGCGGCCAGCGCTTCGGCGATGTCGCGGTTGGTGACCGAGCCGAACAGCTTGCCTTCCTCGCTGGACTGCTTGCGGATGGTCACGGCCATCGCGCTGAGCTGCTCAGCCTCGGCGCGGGCCTTCGACAGCTCCTTGGCGGCGCGGTGCTCGGCGAGGGACTTGAGGTGCCGCAGGCGGCGCACGTTGCGGGGATCGGCCACGTCGGCCAGCCCGCGGGGCACGAGGTAATTGCGGGCGTAGCCGTCCTTGACGCGGACGATCTCGCCGGAGCGCCCGAGGCTCGGGATGTCCTGGTGCAGGATCACGTTCATGATGTTCTCCTATTTCCCTTGAAGACGGCCCCTAACCGAGTCGGTGGAGCCGGCGGGGATTCAGATCAGGCGCTGGTGGGGGGCGGCGCGGGCTTTGGGGCGGGCTTGGAAGCCCGCTCGCTCTCGGCCTCGCGGACGCGGCGGGCGTTGCGCTCCTCGCGACGGCTGCGCTCGCGGCGACGCTCGTCGTGCTCGAGGGCGCGCTCGGCGCGCTTGTGCTGGCGATCCTGGGAGGCAGCCAGGCAGGTCTCGGGGTCGACGTTGACCCCGAGGCGCACCGTGAGGAACCGGATGAGGTTGAACTCGATCCGCACCAGGCGCTCGAGCTCGGCGGGAAGATCGGCCGATCCGGTGTAGTCCAGGTAGAGGAAGTCGCCGTAGTGGTGCTTGGCGATGGGGTAGGCCAGCTTGCGCCGTCCCCAGGCCTCCTCGATCAGGATGGTGCCGTCGTAGCGCTCGATCGCGCCCTTGAGCTTCTCGTGGAGCCGCTGGTTCTCAGCCTCATCGAGCTCAGGGCGGGTGATGAAGATGGTCTCGTATTCGTGGATGCTCATGTCGCTGTCTCGGTGAGGGTGGGCGTCACTGGCCAAGGATGCGGAAGAGGAAGCCTACTTCCTGGAGCTGCTGGGCGGCCAGGATCGGAGCGATCACGAGGGCGATCACGCTCATCAGCTTGACGAGGATGTTCAGCGCCGGTCCGGCGGTGTCCTTGAAGGGATCGCCGACGGTGTCGCCGACGACGGCCGCCGAGTGCGCCTCGGAGCCCTTGGGGTGGGTGGAGCCGTCGTCCATCTTGAAGCCGCCGCCCTCGAAGGACTTCTTGGCGTTGTCCCACGCGCCGCCGGCGTTGGACATGAAGATGGCCATCAGCACGCCGCAGACCGTCACGCCGGCCAACAGGCCGCCCAGCGCCTGGGCGCCGAACAGGAAGCCGACGAGCACCGGGGTGGTGATCGCGAGGGTGCCGGGCGCGACCATCTTCTTGATGGCGGCCTGCGTCGAGATGTCCACGCATCGCTTGGTGTCGGGCTTGGCGGTGCCCTCCAGCAGGCCCGGGATCTCCCGAAACTGCCGACGGACCTCGGTGATCATGTCCATCGCGGCGTCGCCGACGGCGCGCATGGCCATGGCCGAGAACAGGAAGGGCAGCATGCCGCCGACGAAGACGCCGGCCATGACCATGGGCTCTGACAGGTCGATGGAGGTGATCTTCGCCTGCTGCATGAAGGCCGCGAACAGAGCGAGGGCCGTCATCGCCGCGGAGCCGATGGCGAAGCCCTTGCCGATGGCCGCCGTGGTGTTGCCCACCGCGTCGAGTTTGTCGGTGCGCTGCCGGACGATCTCCTCCTGGTGAGACATCTCGGCGATGCCTCCGGCGTTGTCTGCGATGGGACCGTAGGCGTCCACCGCCAGCTGGATGCCGGTGGTCGACAGCATGCCGAGCGCCGCGATGGCCACGCCGTACAGGTCGGCCACCTGGTTGGCGACCACCACGCCGATGGCGATGCACAGGATGGGCAGCGCCGTGGACTCCATGCCCACCGCGAGGCCCGCGATGATGTTGGTCGCGGAGCCCGTCTTGGACTGGTTGGCGATGCTGTCCACCGGCCGCTTCTCCATGGAGCAGTAGAAGCTGGTGATCGCGCCGATGGCGACGCCGGTGCCCAGACCGACGATGGTGGCGATGCCGACGTGCCACCACAGCACGGCGCCGGTTCCGGTGGCGGGCCACAGCTGGTTGGCGAGCACGAAGGTGACGGGCACCATCACGAACGCCGCGCCGAACGCGCCGAGGTCGAGGGCGTGCTGGGGGTTGCCGCCCTCCTTGGTCTTCACGACGAAGGTTCCGAGGATGGAGCAGACCGTGCCGGCCGCTGCGACCAGCAGGGGCAGCAGAACGGGACCGAGATCGCCGCCCTTGGTGGCCTCGAAGCCCAGGGCGAGCACCATCGCGCCGATGACCGCGCCGACGAACGACTCGAACAGGTCGGCGCCCATACCGGCGACGTCGCCCACGTTGTCGCCGACGTTGTCAGCGATGACCGCGGGGTTGCGGGGATCGTCTTCGGGCAAGCCGGCCTCGACCTTGCCCACCAGGTCAGCGCCGACGTCGGCGGCCTTGGTGTAGATGCCGCCGCCCACGCGTGCGAACAGCGCGATGGACGAGGCGCCCATCGAGAAGCCGGTGATGACGTTGAGGGCCTTTGTGAGTCCGCCAATGTCGGTGCCGAATATGTTGCTGTAGGCCAGCCACAGGATCCCCAGACCGAGCAGGGCGAGGCCGACGACCGACAGGCCCATCACGGAGCCGCCGGTGAAGGCGACGTCCAGCGCGGCGGGCAGGCCCTTCTTCGCGGCGGCGGTGGTGCGCACGTTGGCGTCGGTGGCCACGCGCATGCCGAGCCAGCCGGCGGTCGCGGAGGCGATGGCGCCGCAGACGAACGAGACGGCGATCAGGGGGCTCTGGGTGTCGCCGCTCATGTTGGCCAGGGCAAGCAGGGCCGCGATGGCTATGACGAAGCCGGTCAGGACCTTGTACTCGGTGTTGAGGAAGGCCATCGCGCCGACCTGGATCTCGTGGGCGATGTCCTGCATCTCCTTGGAGCCGGCGTCCTGCTTCTTGACCCACTGGGCCTTGATGAATGCGAAGATCAGCGCCACCACCCCCACTATGGGGACGGCGGCGGCGATCGCGGCTGGGTTGCTCATCTGTTGTCCTCCAGGGGCTCCGCTTCCGCGGTGTCCCCCCTGCTTCGGTTTCTGCTTCTGGGTTTCTGGGGTCTGGGTTTCTGATTGTGGCGGTTCATCGCCGCCTGCGGTCCGTCGCGGAGGATCTCCTCGGCGGCGTCGCAGGCCTTGTCGATCACGCCGTCGAGCGTCTCGGCCTCTTCGTCGGTCCAGCGGCTGAGCACGTAGTCGGCGGCTTCCCACTGCGGCGGGGGCCGACCGATGCCGCAGCGAATGCGGACGGTGTCGCGGCTGAACAGGCGCGCGATGTCGCGCAGGCCGTTGTGTCCTCCGTGGCCGCCGCCCACCTTGCAGCGGACGGTCCCGTAGGGCAGATCGAGCTCGTCGTGGACCACGGTGACGTCGGACGGAGCGACGTCGTAGTACGCCGCGAGGGCCTGCGTGGGCGCCCCGCTGCGGTTCATGAAGGAATGGGGCCGCACCAGCAGGCAGCGCTCACCGGCCACCTGCGCGTCCCACACCAGCGCGTTGCTGACGCGGCGGGGCGTTCCGGTCGCGCCCCAGCGGGCCGCCAGCGTCTGCACGACGGCGAACCCGACGTTGTGTCGCGTCCGCGCATAGCGCGGGCCGGGGTTGCCCAGTCCGACCATCATCTTCACGCGTCAGCCCAGCTCATTCGGTCGGACTCACTCACCATCGTCTTCATCATCGTCGTGCTCATCGCCTTCGATCTGATCGTCGTCTTCGTCGTCGAGCGCCCCGCCGCGCCGGCCGACGACGGCGAGGACGTTGAAGTCGGTCGTGTAGTGGACCTTGCAGCCGGTGGGCATCGGGAGGTGGGAGATCTTGACGAAGTCGCCCAGGTTCATCTCGGAGACGTCGATCTCGATCAGCTTCGGGATGTCTGCGGGGAGGCAGGTCATCGGGAGCGTGCGGCAGATGAGGCGCAGGATGCCGCCCATCTTCACGCCGATGGCCTCGCCGAGCGGACGGACCAGCACGTTCACGGTCACGGCCTCGTCGGGGTCGATCTCATAGAAGTCGACGTGCCGGATCTCCTTGCTCACGGGGTGGCGCTGCACGTCCTTGACGAGGCACACGCGGTTGCTGTCGTCGTCAAGCTGGACATCGACCAGCGTGTTGGGGTCGCCGGTCTCGGCGAAGCGCGCCTCAAGCTCAGTGGGATTGAACGCGATGGAGAGGGCTTCGCCGCCGCCGCGGTAGACCACGCCGGGGAGCCGGCCGGTCTTGCGCAGCTTGCGCGCGTGGCCCTTCCCGCTGCTGGAGCGAACCTCGGCGCTCAGAGGGACGGTCTGCGGGACGGTCTGCATGGGGGCCTTCCTGGAAGAGTCTGCTGGAGGGTGGGTCTGCTGAAGTGTGAGGCTTGGAGTCGGGTGCTCGAAGCGTCATGATCGAGAGATGAGGACCAGGGATCGGCCCGGTGGCCGTGGGTCAGCGAGCGGAACGCCGGTCGTGGGACGGATGACCTGGAGGTGGCACGCGCCACCACCGAGGCCAACCTGTCCTGGGCGTCGTCCTCTCTTGAGGGAGAGGCGACAGGTCGGAGCCATCGTCGCTGTGTCAGGACCGGGATCTATACCAGGTCCGGCGGCCGGCGTTTACTTCACTCACGCCCACCTGTCAATCGCGCGGTGCGCCAGAACCGGGAATCAGACGAACAATCGCGAGACCGAGTCGTCGTGATGGATCGCGCGGATCGCGTCCGCGAACAGGCCGGCGACGCCGACCACCCGGAATTTCTCGCAGGCCGCAGCCAGCGGGGTCTGGGGGATCGAGTCGGTGACCACGACGGCCTCCAGCACGCTCTCCTGGATCCGCTGGACGGCCGGTCCGGACAGGACTGCATGTGAGGCGACCGCCAGCACCCGGCTCGCGCCGGCGTCCTTGACCGCCTGAGCCCCTCTCGTGAGGGTACCCGCGGTGTCGATCATGTCATCGACGAGCAGGGCGATCTTGCCGTGGACGTCGCCGATGATGTGCATGACCTCCGCGACGTTCGCCCGCTCGCGACGCTTGTCGATGATCGCCAGCCCCGCGTTGAGCCGCTTGGCGAAGGCCCGCGCCCGCTCCACCCCGCCGGCGTCTGGTGAGACGACGACCAGATTCTCGCGGGGGACCCAGTGCGACAGGTGCGCGCTCATGAGCTGGCTGGAGTAGAGGTTGTCAACCGGGATGTCGAAGAAGCCCTGGATCTGCCCGGCGTGCAGCTCCATCGTGAGCACGCGCTCGATGCCGGCGGTGGTCAGGAGGTTGGCGATGAGCTTGGCGGTGATCGGCGCTCGGGGTGCCACCTTGCGATCCTGTCGCGCGTAGCCGAAGTACGGAATCACCGCGGTGATTCGACCGGCAGAGGCTCGGCGGCAGGCGTCGACCAGCACGAGCAGCTCCATGATGTTGTCGGCCGGCGCGACGGTGGGCTGGATCAGGAAGACATCTCGCCCGCGCACGTTGTCGGCGATCTCCACGCAGATCTCGCCATCCGAGAAGGTGCCGACCTTGGCGCGACCGAGGGGACACCCGAGCAGCTCGGCGATGCGCCCCGCCAGCTCGGGGTGGGCAGTGCCGGTGAGGAGCTTGATCTCGGAGGAGTACATCGATTCTGCCCATGGGTAGGGGTATTCTGCCCGGGGGTAGGGGCTGGGGCGGAAGGACTCGAACCTTCAACGCCGGTTCCAAAGACCGGTGACTTGCCGATTAGTCGACGCCCCATTGGGTGGACCCCAGGGAAGGGCAGGGTCCGTTGCGGAGCTGCGGGCCGGTGATTTATGAGGGCGCTTCTCCAGATGCAAGCGGCCTCCTCAACATGTCCGACAAGATGTCCGAGATCAAAGGTCGCTCGCTCCTGATTATCGATATTCACGGCGCGCGCGCGCGGAACCTCCAGGACATCGACGTCCGGCTCCCTGCCCGGGGGCTGACGGCGCTCGTCGGAGTGTCCGGATCCGGCAAGAGCTCGCTGGCGATCGACGTGATCCATGCCGAGGGGCGTCGTCGCCTGCTGGCGGCGGGAGGCGGCGGGCGTCCCCTCCCCCGTCCCGCGGTCGATCACATCGGAGGCCTGCCCCCGACGATCGGTATCCTCGCGCCCGCTCCGCTTCCGGGCGCGACCGTCGGCTCGATCAGCGGGATCGCCGGCCTGCTCGCGGTGGTCTATGGACACGGCGCCACGGTCTGCTGTCCCGTCTGTGATCGTCCGCTCCCGGCGACGCGGCTGGCTGCGGTCTCCTCGACCCTCGCGGCGCTCCCGGAGGGGACGCGCGTGACCCTGCTGGCTCCGCTGCGGGTGCCGGCAGGTCGGCTCGGCGCAGTCCTGGACGAGATCCGCCGTCAGGGGTTCGCGCGGGTGCGCGCCGGCGGCCGCATGCTGCGCCTCGACGACCTCGGCGCGGCGGCCCCAGCGTCTCTTTCGGGAGCGTCTCTCCCCTCTGTTGCTCGCTCCTCAGTGTCCCTGCCTGAGCCGCTGGAGCTCGTCGTCGATCGCGTCCGCGTCCGACCGGATCGCCTCGATCGGATCCGCGAGGCGGTCGGCGCGGCGCTGGCGGCGGGGGTCGGGCGGCTCGTAGCGCTCGTGGTTCACACGGACGGTCGGCAGGAGGCGCTGGCCTTCGCGACGGTCCCGCGCTGCGACCTCCACGGCTTCGTCGGCTCCCGCCCATCCGCGGAGCTGTTCACCCCCGGCACCGCGACGGGGGCCTGCGGCGGCGGCGACCCCCGGGCCGGCGGCGACTGCGGAGGGCGCGGCCTGGACGCCGCCGCGCGCGGCGCGCGGCTGGGGGAGCTCTGCCTGGAGGACGCCCTGGGCATGCCGCTCTCCGCGCTCCCGGACGCCCTCGGCGCCGCACGCCCCCCGCCCGGCCGCCGCGCGCGGGGGGGGCGGGGCGGCGCGCCGCGCGATCAGGGTCGCGGTCCCCAGCCCCACGCCCCGCCCC
>CAYXGP010000034.1:47217-48512 GCA_964464515.1 uncultured Enterobacterales bacterium | reverse complement strand
GGCGGGGTGCGGGGAGGGGGGGGGCCATGACCGGCGGCGCGGCGGCGGACAGCGCCGCGGCTGGCAGCGCGGCGGCAGGCAGCGCCGCAGCGGGAGGCGGAGGCGGAGCGGCCATCGCTGGAGGTGCCGGGGGCGCCATCGCCGGAGGAGCCATGGCAGGCGGTGATGGTGGAGTGGCAGCGGGGGGCTTCGGCGGCGCCATCGACGGAGGAGGGGGAGCGGAGGGCATCGGCGGCGGCGCAGCCATCTCGGGGGCGGCCGGGGGCGCCATGGGTGGCGGGGTCATCTTCGGTGCAGCCGGAGGAGGTGCCGCCATCGGGCGGGGGGTGGGGGGGGGGGGGGGGGGGGCGGTGGGGGGGGGGGGGGGGGGGCTTGGGGGGGTGGGGGGTGGGGGGGGGGCGGCGCAGCCATGGTTGGAGGCGCTGACATCGGTGGAGGAGCGGGCATCGGTGGTGGTGGTGCAGCCATCGCTGGAGGAGCTGGCATGGGCGGCGGCGGCGCAGACATCACCGGAGGAGCGGGCGGCGCCGGCATCGGCGGCGCGGCGGACATCGGAGGCGGCGGCGCGGCCATCGGTGGCGGTGCCATCGCAGGCGGTGGCGGTGCAGACGTGGGCGGAGGTGGCGGCGCGGAGACTTGCGGCGGAGGCGGCGCCGCCGTCGGTGGCGGAGGAGGAGCCGACGAGGGAGCAGGCGGCGGGGGCGGGCCGCCAGCGGGCGCCGGGGGCGCCTGCGCCGTGCCGCACTCGCCACAGAAGACTGAGTTCGGGGCGAGGACAGCGTTGCAGTTGCGGCAGTTCATCAACACTCCAGGTTTCGATGGGGCGCGGGCCGACCCACGCGACGGCTGGCATCATACCGCGCCTTCCGCGCCTAACGACTCACGAACCGGCGGAGGATGCGGCCCTGCCCATCGACCACGAGCAGCGCAGCGCGACGCTGCGGGCCGGTGCCCGTCGCCGCGGTGACCATCCCCCGCTCGGCGAGCCCTGCGCGGTACCGCACCAGATGCCCGGTCGTCGCGCGCGCCGCGAGGAGCCCATCGAGCTCGCGCTGCAGCTCTCCGTGGGTTCGGAAATGGCGTGACAGGTCTGCGAGCTTCAGGCGACCGGAGGAGAGGACCCGCCAGGCGTCTGGGGGGAGCCGATCGCGCAAGCGTCCGCGGGCTGCACCCAGCGCGCCCTGCCGACCGCTCGCCATCTGGCGACGGACCCGATCGAGCGCAGAACCTCCTGTAGAGGTCTTGGGCGGACCCGCGACGCGCCCGCCCGTCGAGCGAGTCGGTCGCGGCACCCG
>CAYXGP010000034.1:0-47207 GCA_964464515.1 uncultured Enterobacterales bacterium | reverse complement strand
GGGTGGGGCGCCCCCCCCCCCCGCCCGCCGGGCGCGGGGGGGGGGCGCGGCCCCGGGGGGCCGCGGACCCTCGCCATCGGCGCGCCATACGCGACGAACGAGCAGAGGGTGTTGTGGGCCGCGGGATCGAGCGCCTCGCCGCGCTGCAGGTAGTGGTCGCGGATCTGTCGGCGGGCAGACAGGAGCGCCTGGCCGACCGGGAGCCCGGAGTCGAGCCCCGCGTAGAAGCCGGTCACGATGAGATCGGCCAGACCGATCGGGGGGTTGGCCGGGCCCCAGGCGATGATCGTCGATCCCACGAAGCAGCCGGCGTGCTGCAGGAACCGCATCGCGATGGACGAAGAGCCGACGGCCGCTCCGTAGCAGGCCTCGGAGACCACCACCGCGTCCGGAGCCACGCGCACCACCTCAGGCGCGAGCGCCACCGGGTACGAGCCGTCTCGCCCGTGGCCGTACCAGCGCGGGTCGAGGTTGGAGCCGTGGACGTTGCAATAGACCCGCCCCACGGCCGGTCCGAGCCGCTCTCCCACCGCCGCTGCCGAGTCGGGCGGGACCATGAGCAGAGGGAAGCGGGTCGGCCCGCCGATCCCCTCGATGACGGCGCGGCTCGCGCCCTCCCAGACCTCCGCCGTCACCGCGACCCCTCGTGTACGCGGAGGCGGCAGCGATGCCCCGACGGAGAGGAGGCGCGAGACGAGCGCCGGATCGTCCGTCGGGATCCGGGTGACCGGCACGTCACCCAACAGATCGCCGGCGTATCGGGCCGACACGTCGGGCTGCGCGCGCGCGCCGTAAGGATGGTCAGCCAGCACCGCGTCGTCGTGGCCGGTCAGATCCTCGAAGGTCACGTGGGGGATCGAGGCCGCGTCGCCGAGCAGACACACCGCCTGGATCTTCGGGTCGGCGCGCAGGGCGGCTTGCACCTCCCCGAGGGGATCGCTCCCCACGGACAGCAGGCGCCCCCGATTTCCGGGGGCTGCCCCAGCGACGATCGCGCGGAGCGAGCCGGCCCCGCCGGAGGGCGCGACGTAGAGCACCGGGCTGGTCAGGCTGTCCCTGGCCGGAGTACTCCGACGCGAGGGGGCCTGCTGACGCGAGGGGGGTCCCGGTTGGGCTTCTTTTTCCAACTTAGCAACTCTCCTCGACTGGGCTATCTCTATTGGGTGAACGGGGGATGGCGCATCGAGTCTGCACCCGCATGCGCCGCAGAATCGCTGCGTCGCCGTCACCACGGCCTGACATCCCCCACAGCGCCTCACGCCCCCTCCTCCGTCCGATCGCCCCATCCCGCTGACTCAACCTGTCCGGCAGCTTCAACCGACCCCATCGTCCCCGACTCTCCAGCGGCGTCGGGCCCGATCTGCTCTGCAAACTCCGTGATTCCCCCCGGGGGGCTCTGCACGACGCCGTTCCGCCAGGTCCCGCTCACCCGCACCCGGCGGCCTTGCAGCGCGCGCAACGTGGAGTTCTCGAACGGGTTGTCACCTTCGACATGCAGGCGCGCGTAGGTGCCATCCTCCAGCTCCAGCACCGGGCCCGTGTGGGCCGAGCGGGAGCCGCCCAGCACCGGGGCCTGCGTCACCCGTCCCTCGAGCGACGCTGACTCCCCGGTGGTTCCCCGCTTGAATCCCACGCTACTGCCGCGTCCCGCACTCGCCACAGAACCCGGAGCCAGGGGTCAGCGACACTCCGCAGTTCTTGCAGGCCGGGCCGGCCTTCGGGGCTGCGGCCTTCGGAGCTGCCGGTGGAGGCGTGGGCTGGGTCGCCGGAGGCTGGGCTGCTGGAGGAGCTGTGCGCGGCGAGGGCGGCGGCACGACCGGTCCACCCCACGGCGCGCCCGGCACCACGTTCACCGGCGGCTGCGCGCGGCTGGAGGCGACGTTGGACATGGCGTCCATCGAGCGCTCCGACATCGACCGCGCCTGCTCGGCAGAGCCCTGGTACGCCGCCTGCGTGGCGGCCTGCGACTGGGCCTGGGACTGGGCCATCGTCTGCAGGTTGGCCTGGTTCTGCTGCATCTGCTGCTGCATCATCTGCTGCATCATGGTCATCATCTGGGCCTGCTGCGCCGACGTGGAGTCGCGGGTCTCCCGGCTCTCCGCCATCATGCGCTCGTACATCCGCTCCTTCAGCTCGCTCTCCCGCTCGGCGGCCTCCGCGGCGGCGGCGTCAGCACCGGTCGCCATCTGTGCCATCGCGGTGGCCTCGGCGTCGGACAGCTCGCGACCGCTCGCGGCGAGGATCTGTCCGGTGTCCATCTGCGACTGGCGCGCCAGGATGGCCTGCTCGTGGGTCTGCTGCTGGGCAGCGGCGGCCATCTCGCGCTCGCCGATGGCGGCCTCGGCGGCCAGCATCATCTCCCACTCTTCCTTCTTGCGTTGGGCCTCACGCGCCTCACGCTCAGACTCGGCGTCGAGCTCCATCCGCTGCCGGCGCTCGTCCTCGGAGAAGCGGGTGTCCAGCCGGCTGCTGTCCGCGTAGGCCTGGTCGTCGGCGGCCAGGCGGCCCTGCTCAGAGGACAGCTGGGAGGCCTCACGGGCCAGCGCGGCGTCGTGCTCGGCGGCCTGCCGCTCCATGGACATCTCGTGGCCCATCTGGGTGGTCTGCGCAGCGCGACCGTGCTCTGCCCGCGCGTCGTCCACCACCCGCCCCTGCTGGTCGCGGGAGAGCGTGTCGGTGTGGTCAGCGTCGCGGAGCGCGCGCTCCCGATCGCGACCGGCGCTGTCGACGGCCACGTCTCGCTGCGCGTCTCGCTGCGCGTCGGTCACGTCGAGCGTCGAGGAGCGATCGGCCAGGTCCTGACGGGCCTCGCGATCGGCGACCGCCAGCTCGTCGCGGCGACGCGCGTCTTCGAGCTCGGCGGCATGGAGCTGAAAGTCATGCTCGCGCTGGACGGTCTTCTGCTTGAGCACGAGCCCGAGCGCGAGGGCCTGGATGTCGAGGTTCTCGCCGTCGATCTCCAGCCACTCACGATCGAGCACCATCTCACGGCGCGCGCGATCGAGGTCCGCGCGGGCGTTCATCTCCCACTCACCGGTCTTGCTGCGCACATCGAGCACGGTCACGTCGATGAGCCGCAGACCGAGGGCCCGCAGCGCCATCTCGGCGTCTCTGCGCAGGCCGCCCTGGATGGTCTCGAAGCCCGCTGCGGTGGTGAGCTCGGCGTAGGAGGTGCTCCGCAGCAGCCGCGCGGCGGCCGCGGCGAGCGCTGCGATGATGGGGGTCTGATCGACGAGATCGCGCTCGCCCTGGCACCGCAGCACCAGATCCAGCTCCACCTGCTGCTTGTCCGCGGTGAGCAGCGGCGCGGTGCCGGGAGCCGGCTCGGTGAACGGCGTGCCACAGCCGGTGCAGAACTTCGAGCCCACAGGCACGTTGGCGCCACAGTCGGTGCAGCTGCGGCCGGGGCTGCGCTCGGTGGGCTGCTGCGCGCCGCAGGTGGTGCAGAAACGCTGACCCATGTGGATCTCTGCGCTGCACGAGACGCAGGCCCGCAGGTTGGGGGTCTGCCCCGCGCCGAGGTGGACATCGACGCTGATCAGCGTGGAGACCGGCGCGACGGTCAGCTCGAAATGCACGCCGTACTGCTTGCCGGGACCGCCGGCGAGCACCTGGCGGAGCTCCGCCTCGATCGCACCGTAGTCGATGCCGTCGGAGGTGGCGTAGCGGGCCACCGCGGCCTTCGTGGCGCGCTCGATCTCGGGCTTGAAACGGCGGTAGACGTCTCGATCGGACATCGAGTCTCGGCCGCCGAGCAGGTTGTTGATGAACAGGCTCAGGCGGTCCTTGTCGGACTGGTTGCCGACCACATGCACCTGCGCGAGCACCTGCAGGTTGATGCGATGGCCCGCCTCGGTACCCGCGGTCTGCACCGAGAACGGCACCGGGACCGGGCGACGGTCGATCAGGTAGAACGCGGTGCGCCCGGACTCGCCCGAGATCCGCCCCAGCAGGCCCTGGAACCAGCCCACCGTGGTCTGCTCACCAGGGGGCAGCACCTGATCGACCTGTCCGTCGATCACCACCGCCGCGACGCTGCCAGCGGGCACGCGGATGCTGCGCGCTTGGAGGTGGTCGGCGACCATGCCCAGGATGCCGCCGGGCTTTCCGACCAGGCCATCGAAGAAGCCGCGCATCGCGTTCATCTCGACCCGTCGCACGAACTCGCCGCGGCCGCGGTTCCACTGGCCGTCGGAGACGTAGCCCGGTCCCTCGGGGATCTCGGTCTCGACCACCGCAGATCCGCAGCCGTGGCAGAACTTCTGCCCGGGGCGCAGGCCCGTGCCACACCCGCGACAGACATCGTCGGCGTCGAGCGTGTGCCCGCAGCCGGTGCAGAATCGGTTGGTGGCCTGGTTGGTGAATCCACACTTGGGGCAATTCATCGCGGCGGACATGGGCTCTCCGGGAGTGGGAAGGAGGTGAGTGAGCTCAGGTGGACCTTGCGCCCTGGCCGAGGCTCTCCTGCGCACGGCGCAGGGCAGGGTCGAGGGCATCGCCGAGAGCCGGACGAATCCAGACCCCCCGCTTGAGAGAAGCGTAGAGCTGAAGAGCGCGCGCGAGCTCACCTGTGTCGGCGGCGGTGTGTGCGCGATCCGCGCGCTCCCAGAACGCCTCCTTGGCGTGCAGCACCTTCTCGAGGCGGCCCAGCCGATGCTCGACCTGCGGGAGCAGCGCATCGGCGTGGGGCCCGCAGGCCAGCACGAGTCGGTGCATGTCGCGGAGCAGCTCGGCGGCGTCTCCCCAGCGAAACTCGCGAGCGGCGGTGTCGAAGGCCTTGAGGTCCTCGCGGACGCCCGCGGCGGCCTCCTGGGGAGAGCTCGGCGGACGCTCGCGCTCCACGGCCTCGGCGATCGCAGGGATGTCGCTCCAGACCTTCCAGCCCTTCCAGCCCTTCCGCCACAGCGCGTGGTGCGCATCGGGAGCGTCCAGGACCCGCGAGATCACTGCGACGGCGTCGAGGCGCTCGGGCTCGGTCTGCGGCGTGCGGTAGTGGTACGACTCCGGCTTGACCGGGGCCACCGCGGGACTCTTCTTCGCGGGGCTCTTCTGTGTGGGGAGCTGCGCGGCGACCGCGGCGGCGATCTCCTCCACCTGCTTCCAGGGCTTCCACGCGCTCCACCCGGCCTGCCACACGTGGTGGGGCGCGTCTGGGCGCTCTGCGACGCGTCGGACGACCTCCTCCAGGCTGAGCTGCTTTCGGCCATCGGCGCAATTGTACGTGTAGGTCATCGCTCCGCTCGCTCGTGGGAGGGACTGCGGATCTCCACCTCGGCGCCCAGGTCCCGCAGGGCGGCCGCGAACCGCTCCGCGCCGTCCTGGTCGAGGTCTCGCCGCAGACACGTGGGCGTCTGGTCGAGCAGGCTCGCGGCGTCCGCGAACGACAGGCCCTCGAGCGTCTCGCGGATGACGCGAATCAGCGGGAGCTTGGCGGTCGGTGGGAAGGAGACCAGCCGTATGGCGTGCGCGCCGCCTCCGACCTGTGGGGGCTGCAGGGTCTCCGCGCCGGGGACCAGGCTCCGCATCGCCGCGAGATCGACGCGCGCGAGGGGCTCGGGGGTGTCTTCGCCGCCGACCCACAGACCCGCTGCCTGCCGCATCCCGCGCCCGGGGATGACAACGAACTGTCCGATGACGATCGCCTCCTCCGGCTCGGTGAGGGTGGGGACGGCGATCGAATAGCACCGGCCGTCGGCAGAGACGATCTGGACCTTCGCCTTCGGGGTGGGCGGCTCAGCGGCGAGGACCGCGATGGTCAGTCGCTCGACCTCGCTGAACCGGGTGATCCGCGCCACGCGGATGTGCTGGGTGTGGGTGTCCTCGACCGAGAGGCGGACGTAGGGGAAGCGCATCAGCTCGCCCATCTCCGCCCCGGGGTAACGCGAGGGCAGCAACATTCCGCTCGCCGCGCCGCCCGTGTAGAACAGCCCCAGATCGAGCCCGGCCCCACCAGACCACTCCAGACTGACCACGGCGTTGTGCAGCAGGGCCACCCGGTGCCCCCTGGGCAGCGCCAGCATGCGATCGCGCAGCGCAGAAGGAGCGCTGCGGCGTCCGCGGCCCCGACGCCCCGCGGGGCGCCGCGCAGGCTGCTCTCGGGCGCCCTCCGCGGCGGCCAGACAGCGCTCGGCGCGGGACATCTCTCCCAGGCCGGCCCACGAGCAGGCGAGCTTCTTCCAGACGGCATCGGTGCCGCGCTCTCGCGCCTTCGTGCCGCCGGCCTCCAGGCAGCGAGTGGCCTCCGCGTCATCACCGAGCGCCGCCCACGCGCGGGAGAGATCGGCGAAGTCGTTTGGTTTCCGGGCGACTCGCTCAGCCTTCGCCAGCAGCCCCAGGCGGGCGGACTCAGCGGATCCCAGCGCGCCGTGCGCCTCGGCGATCGCCACCAGATCGCTGCACGACAGCTCGATTCCGGTGATCTCCAGGCTCCCACGGCCGGCCTCCGCGTCTCCCGCCAGGCGCTCCCAGGCCAGCGCCACCGCGATGCGATCGGCAGGCCGATGCGCCGTGGACTGGGCCTGGTTGAGGCACCGCGCCGTTCCCACGGGACCCTCCAGGCGCGCCCACACCGCGGCGGCTGTCAGCCAGCCCGCGGTGTTTCCGGAGGGCAGCTCGCGGAGAACCGCGCGGGCCTGATCGGCGTCATCCAGGTGGCTCCGCCACACCTCGGCCTGCGCGGCCCGTCCCCGCAGGCTTGTGTCGCGATCCGACCAGCGCTGGAGCGCGCGCAGGGTACGGCGGTCTTCGGCCAGCAGGTGCGCGAGTCCGCTGGTGACGATGCCCTGGTGGGAGGGCTTGTGAGCGGCCTCCTCCGCGGCGTTCAGCGCCGCAGCTGCAGCCGCGCGATCGCCCAGCAGCGCCATCCACGCAGCGGCCTCGAACACCCCCTCATCCGAAGACCGGCAGGGCAGCGCGGCAGCCCGCGAGAGCACCCGCAGCGCCGCGCGGGTATCATCGAGGCCCAGCTTCCACGCCCGCGCCTGCAGCGCCAATTCGCGGCGGGTAGAGCCGCTGGCGCCGCGCAGCAGGCGCCGCGCTTCGTCGGGCTCGCCGAGGATGCGCGCCAGCGCGAGGGCGCGCTCTCCCAAGCGCTCGTCACCCAGCGCCTCGATCTGCGCAGCGGCGCGGGGCGTGTCGTTTGCCAGCCACCGCCAGGCGCGCGCGCGCTCCAGGGGATCGATCTCGCCCGACAGGTGGGTGAGCATCAGCGCGCCAGCAGCGTCTGCGCCGGTGACGAGGTGCAGCAGCGCCGCGTGAAGCCCCAGCGGGAGACCACGCAGGGCGCTCGCGTCTTCCGGATCCGCTGCCACCGCGGCGAGGGCGGCGTCTTGCGGAGTCCAGCTCTCGGGGTGCCGCCGCCGAGCGTCGAGGGCGCGCGCGAGGAGCTCCCACTGCCGCGCGGCGATGAGCGCAGCGAGCGTGGTGCGATTGGTGGTCGCCCCCTGCCACACGGCGGCGCCGTCGAGCAGACCGCTCAGCTCGTCGAGGGCGATCTCGCCGACGTGGATGGGCTCCGTGCAGGTGATGAGCAACCCGGAGGGAGCATCCTCGACCTCGGCCGCGTGGGTCTCGAGGTGGAACCAGCACACGGGCCGCCGCGCGACCCCCTCCGCCAGCGAGGGGACGTCTCGCCAGGGACGCCAGCGCGCCCAGCCCGGGGCCCAGACGTGGTGGGCGGCGTCCGGATCGGCGCGGATCCGCGCGATCGCCTCGGCGACCGTGAGCGTCTGTCGCCCGGAAGGCCCCTGATAATTGAGGGTGTCGGGTGTGGCCTCGGCGACAACCGCGGTCTGCGCATCGGCCAGCTGATCGTTGATGGGTGTGAGCGGGACCCGCACCCAGTCTGCGGGACCGGTTCGCACCTCCGCCTCGCCAAGCTCGAACTTTCCGACGCGCATCGAGCGGGCGTCGATGTTGAAGATCTGCGGGCCCGCAGACTCCGCGGCGGCGACGGTGAAGGCCATGGGGTGCAGCGAAGCGCGCGTGGCGCTGCCGCTGTAGGGCTCGATGGTGAGCTGTCCGGAGAGCCGGTGCTGACCTGCGCGCTCCGGAAGGAACCCCACCAGAAGCTCGTCGGTGCGCGCGGGGGGGATGCGACCCGACTGACTCAGCTCAGGTTCTCCCGCGGACGTGTGGATGTGTAGACGGCAGCTCCGCAGCGCGCGCTCGGTTGTGTTGCGAACGCGGAACCGGAGCATGCAACGCTGACCCGCGCGGAACCCCTGCAGGCTGCGGGCGTCCAGCTCCAGCAGCGGGAGCACGGCGGTCGGCCCCGCCGCCGCCCACAGGCGATCGTGCAGCGCGCGGGGGATCCCCAACTCATCGCGAAGCCGCTGCAGTTCGTGATCCTCCCAGGGCTCCAGCACGCCATCGGCGAGCATCTCTGCGAGCGTCTCGCGGTAGCGCGACAGGGCGCCCCCGGGGGAGTCGGCGGCCCTCACGGCCGCGGCCACCTGGGGATCGTCGGACCACGAGCGCCACTCCGGCCACCCGGGCCGCCACACGTGGTGGGGAGACTCCGGGTGCGTGAGTATCGCCCACACCACGCCTGTGATGTTGAGGGTACTCTGCCCGCCGTGACCGCTGTAGTGGAGCATCGACATGCGGTGGGTATAACCACGCCGACCGCGGAGATCGCCGCGCTCCAAGGCGGTCAGAAAACGTCTGGGAGACCGAGAGGGCCTGCCCACCCGTCACCCTCGCCGGACACCCGCTGCAAAGGGGCGGACGGAATCCGCCCGCCTGGGGTTGCCGGCGCTCCCAGCGTGTCCAGGGGGGGTGTTTCGGAGCTGCCGAAGGCGGCGGAATGACGTGATCCATTTCGCGCGTGGGGCGACCTTGTCGATGGGCGCTCCACCGAACCGCGTGTCATACCTCCGCTGATGCCTCCCCTCCCCCAGCTCCTCGACCGCGACAGCGTGCTGTTCACCGCGTGGTCGGTGTTCCTCGCGCTGGTCTTGACGTGGCCGATGATCCTCGACCCCGCCGGGCAGGCGCTCGGAAGCGCATCTGCAGATGGCATGAAGCACCTGTGGACCCTCTGGTGGATGCGCGCGAGCGTATGGACCGAGGGAGTGTTCCCGTTCGCGACTCACCTGGTCAATTGGCCGACGGGGATGGAGCTGTACCCGATCGAGCCGCTGGGCGGCCTCGCGGCGGTGCTCACCCCCGGCCTGGACATCGTGCTTCTCAGCAACGCGCTGGTGCTGCTCAACCTCGTCGCGACCGGGGTGGCCGGCGCGTGGTTCGGGCGGGTCATCTCCGGCACGCGCATCGGCGGGCTGCTGGCCGGAACGGTGCTCGAGGGCTCCGCGGTGATGGCCTTCTTCGTTCACGTCGGCGTCGGCGAGCTGACGCACCTGTGGTGGCTCCCCCTCGGCCTCGGCGTGCTGGAGCGCGCCGCGCAGTCCACCAGGCAGCGACACACCGGGTGGACCCATGGATGGGGCTGGTTCGGGGCGCTGGCCAGCTGCCTGGTGGGTGCGGTCCTGTCGTGCTTCTACCTCGGCTTCTTCCTGGCGCTCGCTGTCGCCATCCGGGCGACCACGACACTGCTCTCCACGACACTGCTCCGTCGGGACTGGCTGCAGCGCGGGGGACTGCTGCGAGGCGGTCTGCCGCGGCTGCTGGTCGGGTACACATTGGCTGCGGCGGTCTCGATCGCGGTGGTCTGGCCCGTCACGCAGACGTTCTCCACCAGCTACCGGGCCGGCGACGTGCCCCGGATCGGGCTCAAGGCCTACCTGCTCGAGGACCACGGGCAGCCGGTGACCGATCCGCCGAGCGCGCGTCTGGAGCCCTCGCAGCTCGTGGTCCCCGGTCGCGCGGCCGACTCCCGGGAGGAGCACGCGTACGGCGGCGGCCGATACCTGGGGTGGATCGTGCTCGTGCTGGCAGTCGTCGGATTGGCGCGCCGCCCCCGAGAGGGGCTGCCGTGGCTGGTGGTCGGCGCGACCGGCGCGGTGCTCGCCACCGGCACGTTCCTGACCGTGGACGGCGCCGCAGTAGAGATGGGCGGGGCCAGGCTCCGGATGCCCATGTTCTGGCTGAACCGCGTGCTGGGCTACGTCGCCGAGCCGCTGAATTTCCCCTCACGCGCCCTCGCGTTGACCACCGTCGCGCTGGCCGCCCTGGTCGCGCGGGCCGCCAGCGACGTGACCGGTCACGGGCGGTGGGTGCTCGCCCTCGCCGTGCCCCTGATCGTCGTGGAGACGGCGTGGGGACAGATGCTGCCGTGGCCGTGGGAGCGGTTCTCGCCGCGGCCAGCCGCCGCGCTCGAGACCCTGACGCTGGAGACCCAGCAAGAGGCACCGGACGGCGCCGTGTTGGATCTGGCGCTCGCAGTTCGATCGGATCACGAGAACCGATGGAACGCGCTGTCGACACAGATAGCCCACGGCAAGCCGGTGCAGTCGGTGCCGATCGAGCGGATCGAGTACTTCGCAAGAGACGGCGCGTTCTTCGTCTCAGCGCTGGAGCTGGTCACGGCGCTGACGCCACTGTACGAGAACCGGGGCGGCGCACTGGACGGCGACTACCGAGGGGACATCGCGATCCTGCGCGACGCCGGGTTCCGGTGGATACTGGTCTCGTATCGAAACGGGCGGGAGCAGATCCCCACCGACTTGACGAGGGGACTCTCGGAGCTGTGCGGCCGCCCCCCGGTGGCGCGGCAGGTCGGGCTGGAGATTTTTGAACTCCCGGACGTGAGGCACACCGACGCGGAGCTGGCGCAATGGAAGGAGAAACATGCGCAGGCGGTGGCGGTCAAAGCGCGGATGACGCCGGGGATGGGGCCGCCGCGTTGAATCTTAGATTGGGGGCATCTCCAGACGGGCGAGCTCTGCGCGAAGTGCGGCGATTCGACTCTCCAGCGCCCTCGGCTTCCCCAGGACCCCTTCCCGGGGAACCGATTGGCCGGTCCGCGCGTCGATGGCGTCGTCACCGCGCTCGGGCAGCCGAACGTCAGCCTCAACCCCGTGCCTCGACAGCGCGGTGTGGAGGGAGTCACGTAGCGCTGACCGCGCCGCGTAGTCGCCGTGCTGCACCAGGATGCGCCGCGACACAGGGAAGACCTCCCCGCTCAGCCGCTCGGGCAGGCACCAGCGAATCAACCCGAGCTGATCGGCGTGGCCGGAGTAACCACGAAGCCGCTCGATACGAGCCTGCACGCCTCGCGCATCGACCGACCGTTCCCCGAGGACGAGCTGCCGGCGCGACCTCGCGCGCTCGGTGGGAGCCAGCGACGCCAGCTCCTGCAGACACCCGCCGAGCGTTCCGGGGCAGCAATATCCAGTGAACAGGACCGTGGCGCGCTCATCGAGCAGCCAACGCGCGAGCCAACTCTGTACTGGACCGCCGCTCGCCATCCCGCCGGTACAGAGAACGACTCGCGCCCCCTCCTGAGCGATCAGACGTTCGCGTTGGGCACTCTGAACGGGGCGCCAGCGCGACACCAGACCAGCACCAGGGCCGCTGGCGGGGCGCAGGAGATTCTCCAGAATGGTCAACCCCGCCTCGATCTGAGACGGATCGTCGGGTTCCAGATCGAGATCGCGAAGAGACTGACGGGACAACCAGACGGGACGTATCTTGCCCGACGGCGAGGTGTGCTGTCGACCCAGCGCAACCCGCAGGACTTCGAAGAACCGACAGGCCATCGGACCATCCACCAGCAGGGGCGTGTCTCCCCAGGAACATCCGTCCTGTGCCATCAACATCTGAAGGTCGAACAGCAGGTCGGCAGAGCGCTGGATGGCGAAGACAGGGATGATGACCGGACCGCTCCGTGCCAGCCCCTCACGGACGGCCGCGGCGAGTCGAGCGCGACGGGCTCGGGGTTCCAGCTCTTCGGGTGAACGGAGCACACCACCATACGTAGACTCGACCACCGCCAGATCAGCCGGACGAGACTGCACCATGCCGTGTCGGATCCAGGGCTGCCCCTCCCGTCCGCGCCAGTTGTTGCCGAGATCGCCGCTGAACAACACCCGACAGTGCTCGGAGCTGGCGGGGTGACCAGTGGACACCACGTACGAGACAGCACCGAGGACATGCCCCGATCGGTAGGCCTCGACAAAGAGGTCACGCGCGATGGGCCGTGGCTTTCGGAACAGTGACCGCCCGAACGAGCGCCAGTTGATCCGGTCGATCAGATGCAGGTCATCCCGGCGCTCCTGCAGCTTCAGGCTGTCGGCCAGGACGATCCGTGCCAGCGCGATGGACTCCTCAGTGGCGTAGACAGTCCCGCGGAAGCCAGACTTGTAGAGGTCTACGAGACGACCACAGTGATCGTAGTGCCCGTGGGTCAACAGCACACAGTGGATGCGTGCTGCCTCGAATGGGAACGGCGCGCGATTGCTCAGCGCGGCGTCCACTTCGCCCTGGTAGGCGCCACAGTCGATCAGGACGCGGGTGTCGTGCTCAGGCGCATGAAGCAGCGTGGACGAGCCGGTCACGCGATCCAGGGGGTCGATGGGGAGGACATGCAGTCCAGAGGGGTGCGACATGGGTTTCTCCTTGTTCTCGGGCGGCCACTCTGGAGCCCACCAGTCTCTACCCGAAACTCCACCGATCAGTTGCTCATCCTTCTTGCGCAAGTTGTTCAAGCAAGATGAACACCGAAGAGCGCCGCCTGGATTAGATCAACGGTGGAGGCCCGATGTACCGACTCAGCACAGACGCCAGAGAGCGCTGGAAGGCGCGACTACAGCAGATCCGACGGAGCCGTCTCCGGGGGAGGCGGAGCACCCAGGACGCCGTCGCTGAGCACGTGGGCACTGCGGCGAGCGAGGTCTCCCGGTTCGAGAGCGGGAACCCCGACGTGCTCCGTCGCTGGTTCAGCGACTCCGGAGAGACGGCGAGAGCGCGCCGATACGCCCGGTACATCGGGCTTACCTTCGAAGAACTCCACGATCTGCTGAACCAGGTCCAGGGCACGGAGCCCGATGAGGCGCCCTGGCACCCCTGCTTTCCTCGCATCGACTCCAACCGTATCCGTGTGCTTCCGCCGGTCAAGTTCAAGGGAAGGGATGCCCCCGAGCGCCCGGACGACATGAGCTGGCCTGCGCTGTTCTCCGCCCTCCGAGACTGGGGGGTCTCGAAACTCATCGTCGTCGGGAACCCAGGCAGCGGTCGCAGCTGGATGGCTCGATGCCTGCAGCGTGCCCTCCCCCGTCTCGACGTGCGGGTGGGGGGAGAGGACGAGGACGGTCCCTGTCTCGTCATCGAACCATGGGGGACGGAGCAGCTCGAGAGTCTGGCGCACCAGCTCTCCGAGGCGGACACGGCCTGCTCCGACGCGCGGTCCGGACTCGCGCTCGCCATCGCGGAGCTCTCCGATCTGGGTATCTGGCCGGGGCCCGATCTCGCCATCCGCCTGCTGGCGTCCGTCCGTGAAGGTCCTCGCCGGGTGTACGAGCGACTCGCCGACATTCTCTTCTCTCGGCTGGATGGACTGTCCGATCTTGACGCCCGCTTTCTGACCTTCCTCTGGGCCGAGCTGCGCCGTTCCCGTGGGGGCATCGACTGGTGCGTGCTCGACAGGGACGAGCTGGTCGCGGCGGTCACCGCAGCCGGGCAACGTTGGGTGGGGACGCCTCCGCCACCGGTACTCGATGCTCTCGACGAGCTCTCCGATGCAGCGCTGCGGGCGCGGCTCAAATCCCTCCGTCGCAGCCGCGCCGCGCGTGATCCCGAGGCCATCGTACGCGCCTTGATCAAGTGTGGGCACCTCGTTCCTCTGGACGACCGGTGGCTCCAGCCCGGCGACTGGCCTGCGGCGGCGATGCTCTCAGCGATGGGGTTGGTCGAGCTGATCCCCGACGTCGCGGCCGATCCGGATCTGCGCTGGGCGCTGGACGCGAGCTGGTGGCCGGTCCTTCGATACGCCACGGCCTGTAGAGCAACTGTCCAGCCCTGGCCCGCGGCATGGCAGCGACTGCCTCCCGAGCTGGCCGCGCCCGGCGCCGTCGCCCTCGCGCATGTCTTCGCCGGGGTCCGTCCCGGCGGCGTTGGGGCAGACTCTTCGGTGATCGCAGAGGTTCAAGCCGTCGCAGCGCTCAGCGTGCCGCGCCTGATCGATGAGGCCAGCTTCCTCGGACTGCTCTCCCACTCCCCAGTGCAGGAGACGCTCCTGCAGCTCTCCCACCGGCACCGCGAGCACCTCCCGATCTTGAAGGGCCCCCTGGAAGACGCTCTGCTGGCGCGCGCTCCGAAGCGCATGAGGGCGGGCCTCTCCAACATCGATACGCGCGGGCT
Organism: uncultured Enterobacterales bacterium; assembly: GCA_964464515.1. GTDB lineage: Bacteria > Myxococcota_A > UBA796 > UBA796 > UBA2385 > CAYXGP01. Next base: position 32,948 of record CAYXGP010000034.1, on the reverse strand, counting down.
ACGCGCCCGGGTGGCCTGGCAAGCCCCCCCGCTTACTATACGCTCTCCTCCGTCCGACTTTCATCGATGCGACAGCATTCCCCCCGATGAGGCTGTGCTGGTGTATTGGGCAAAGCGCGGAGATCCAGACTGCCGCGCGCTGCTCTCCGGCCCCCCGGGCGATGAGTACGGTCGGTGGCACCAACTCCCGGTCGACGTGCAGCTCGCGTGGCTGGGGCAGGTCGATCCGGAGACCCGGGTGCCTCGCGCGCTGAAGGTGTTGGCGAGAGACATGGGAGGAGAGGTGGCACAGGCCGAAGCACTCCTCGAACGTCTCGCCGAGCTGCCGCCCGCTCCAGCGCGAGAGGGGCTCACGCTGGGTTGGCGTCATTCCATCCAATGCGGGTGGGCACAGCGCATGTGGTTCCTGCGGGCCGCGGTCGTGACGAGACACACGAAGCTGGTGAGCATGGTGCGGAACAAGCAGCCGGAAGACGCCTCCGATCCCGGCGCCGCCCTCGTCAAGCAAGCTGGTGAGCACACAGCCGAAGCGCTGGTCCGTCGCGGACTTGCCAACCCTGTGAGCGCTGCGCTGAATGCGATGGATGTTGACATCGCCGCTGACCGCGCCCTGCATATATTGGGAACACCCGCCCCGCTGCGCAGCCGACTCGATCCGCGCTTCGACACACCCTCGGTTCTGTCGAGCGCCCGGATTCGCCAACTCTCGCTTGCTCAACCCCCGGAAGGGCTCACCCTCTCCAGCTTCCTGCGTCTCCTTCCACCCGCCGACGTGCTGGAGGAGACCGTGGTCCGTGTCCGGGAGGCCACGATCTCCCGACTCATCGCGCATGGTTTCGATCCCAGGCGGGCACCAAACGTCGTTGCAGCCGACTTCCCGGATCTGATGAAGGAGCCCTGGAAGTACCGCTGGCTGAAGCCCGGCTGGCTGGGGAGCCTGTTCGCCGAGGCGAAGAGCGTCGACGAATTGCAGAGAAGTCAATGCTCTCAACGGTTGTCCCCGGGCCTCCTGCTGCTGCGGGCGATCGCGTCTCGGTACGGGGTCTGGGACGAGCTTCCGGACACCGTGCAGCGCTGGGTCGACAAGCTGGCGGACACCGAGAAGTTGAGCCGAGCGTTCGATGAGCTGGTACAGCCACTCCAGCGCCAGAGAGCCCTCGAGGCCACCCTGGAATGCGCCGACCTCTCGGCGCTGTCCGCCCCTGAGAGTGACCCACACCACCGCGAGCGTCGAAAGCAGCTCAGCGCCTGGATGACGGAAGCTCCGGAGCGTCTGGAGTGGGCGTGGCGCGCTGAGACGCCTGACTGGGTGAGCGAACTGGCGCGCTCGATCGCCTCACGGCAAGACAACCCACCACACTGGGCCCGGAGACGGTCCTCGGTGGCCCCACTCCTTGTCAGGCTCCCCCCAGGGGCCGCAGCCGCACGGCTGCTCGAACACCACCACGGAGGGGACCGACACCTCCATCGGGATGACATCGCCGTGATTCAACGGTGGTGGCCAGATCCAGGCGCCCCTCCGTCCCTATGCAGAGACCACATCCATGATCCCGATGTGCCAAGGATCTGTGACCTGTTGCCCGTCTTCGCGGCCGCTGCAGAGACCTGGCGCCCATGGATACGCGGACTGCTCTCTGCGTTGTGGCGCCTCCCCCTGGTCGAAGAGTCTGCTGGGGAACTGCTCGAGGATCTACCGCCCGTCCTGGAGTTCAGCGAGCCAATCGGCGACGTGGTGAAGCTCGCCCTGGACCACCTGCCCTCCGGTGAGCTGCTGGAGATCTGGCAGCGACCCGACCCGACCATCGCGCTCCCCTCCCCTCCAGATGGTCTCCACGCCTTCCTCGACCCCGTCGCTCGGACCGCGCCGATGACGAGCGCTGAAGCCCGCCTGCTCTGGCTCTACCGCGTGGGATCATCCGTCTCCGTTCGACTCCCGACCGGTCTGTCGACCAGCCCGTTGATCGCGGCCGCCGCGCGGGAGAGCCGACACTCGAGACGCCGCTGGACCGAGTCGGATCGTGCCTGGGCAAAGAGCCAGCTCCGTACCTGGCGAGACGATGGCCGGCCGGGTGACGATCCCACCCTCAGACTCTGGGGCGTATGGGCGTGGGCGGAGCCACGCGCAGCCTGGGAGTGGGGAATGCAGGTGAACGCCGAGGAGCCGCACCGCAGCCGCATGCTGATCGACGCGCTCGCCAACCACATCGCCCTGCTGCGACACGCCGTCCCCGAGGCTGCGCTCTGGTTGTGGCGCGAACGCGTGAAGGCGCAGCCCGCGGACAGGGACCGGCCATTCGATCCAACCCTGTCAGAGCTTGAAACATGGTCGTGATTGAACGTCGCAATTCACCCTCGAACAAACCGCGCGACCACCTCCAGATGCAGTGTCTGCGGAAACAGATCCACCCCGCGCGCGGCATCCAACCGCCACCCCCCGGCCTCCAGCACGGCCCGATCCCGCACCAGCGACCGCGGACTGCACGCCACGTAGATGAGTGTCTGCGCCCCGAACCCGGCCAGGAACCGCGCGGCCCGCGGGTGCAGGCCCGCCCGCGGAGGATCGACGATCAGCGCGCAGTCTTCCGGCAGGTCGAGCCCATCCAGCAGGTCCTCGACCCTGCCGACGTGCCACTCTCCGGACACCCCCATCGACGCAGCATTCTCCCGCGCACACTCGATCGCGGCCGGGACCGTCTCGACACCGATCACCCGCTGCGGCCCGCCCTCTGCGGCGGCGAGGCTGAGCCCGATCGCGCCGACCCCGCAGTACAAGTCAGCGATGACCGTCGTCTCCGGCAGCAGATCTTCGATCTCGTCGAACAGCACCCGCGCCCCGGAGGTGTTGACCTGGAAGAACGCATCGTGGGGCAGCCGCAGCGTCACGCGCCCCAGATCGACCGCGACGTTTGCGACTCCAACCAGCACCTCCCGCAGCTCCCCTGTCGACACCTCGGCCTGCCGATCGGTGACGATCCAGAGCACCCCGCGCACCCCGGGCAGCGCGCCGATTCGGTCGCCCAGCGCCCTGACCGCATCGGGATCGGCCGCTGACGAAGTGACCAATGAGGCCAGCACCTGCGGCGCCTGGGGTGAACCGCCGTCTCGCAACACGAGGTGCCGCCAGACGCCGGTGTGCGTTCGATTGTCCCACGCCGGCGCGAGCCCGGCCGCGACCACCTCGGCGATCACCCGGTTCATCGCCGCCGTCCCCAACGGGCAGCCTTCCAATGGAACGATCTTCGAGAACCAACCCGGTGGATGGAGCCCCAGGAACGCGCCCTCTTCCATGGGGGCGTCCTTGTCCGCCTCCGGAACGTAGGCTCTGGGACCGAAGCTCAGCTCCAGCTTGTTGCGGTAGCGGTAGCCATCCGGCGCCCCCCGCAGCGGCGGCACCGGGAACCCGAGCAGCCGCTCCAGCATCGCCCGCTTCTCTCGACGCTGAGACGAGAGCGGCATCTCCTGGAGCTGACAGCCCCCGCACATGCCGAACGCAGGACACGTCGGCTCCACCTGATCGGGAGCGGGCGTGTCGATTCCGAGACGCCGGGCCGTCTGCTTCCGCCCCGGCTGCGCGCGCACCGCGGCCCCGACCGGAGCGGCGCGGACCTTCCAGCGCACGCCGTCGGCGTCCAGCCCGGAGGCATGCCGCTCCTCCAGCCGGTCCAACGAGACGCTGATCGGCGGTCGGTTCTTTCTTCGCCCCATCTACTCAGCGCCCTGGTGCCGTCGCACGATCTCGACCAGCGGCGCGGCGCCGCCCCGCAGCGTGCGCTCCTGCGTCTCGAAGTCCACGCCGAACAGGCCGAACCGCATATCGTACCCCTCTGCCCACTCGAAGTTGTCGATGAGCGTCCAGTAGTAGTAGCCGCGCACGTCCACCCCCTCGTTCATCGCGCGCTTGAGCGCGGCCAGGTACCGCCGTATCCAATCCGCGCGCCGGTCGTCGTGCTTGTCGGGGATGCCGTTCTCCGTGACGATGATCGGCTTGCCCAGCGTGGCCATTCGATGCAACGCCCGGTAGAACCCCTCGGGGTAGGTGGCGTACGGAAAGTCGGTGGTCACCTGGTCGGAGCGCACCAGCGGCGAGTGGGGATCGGCGAGCCGGCGCAGGCGAATCAGCAGATTCGAGTAGTAGTTGAGACCGACGAAGTCCGCAGCCTGCCGCGCCCCGGGGATCTCGTCTTCGATCCGCAGCATCCCGGGGATGCGCACGCGAAAGACGCCGTCGCGCAGCAGGCCGATGATGCTCTCGTTGTAGACGTGATCGGCGAGTCTGCAGATCGCCCAGTGCAGCGGGTTCCAGCGCGACCATGGATCGAACTGAAAGATGTTCTTGACCAGCCCGATCTTCGCTCCGGGTCGGATGGCCTTGAGGCGCTGATACACCCGCACGTGCGACCGCATGAGGTTGTGCAGGACTGCGCACATGCGCCGGGCGTCCTGGACCCCCGGCGGAAATTGCCCCAGCCCCCAACCCATCGCCGCGAACGGACCGCACTCGTTGTGGGTGCACCACAGCGGCACGCGATCGGACAGCACGCGGAACACCCGCTCGGCGAACACCTCGAACAGGGCGATGTTACGCTCCTCCTCGAAGCTGCGCAGGCGCTCGAACCACAGGGGGTGGGTGAAGTGGTGCAGCGTCGCCATGGGGGTGATCCCCAGGCGCAGCATCTCGTCCACCATCCGGCTGTAGTGGTCGATCGCCTCCTGGTTCCAGACGCCGCGCTCGGGCTGAATGCGGCTCCATTCGACGCTGAATCGGTAGTGGTCGAGCCCGATCTCATCGCGCATACGTCGAAGATCTTCGGGATAACGAGTCCAATGCTCAGCGGCGGCACCAGCGCGCTGCCCGCGCGCGACGCGGGGCTCGCCCTTCGCGTCGACCTGATCTTCCCACCACGACCAGTTGGAGCCGGTGTTTCCACCCTCCACCTGGTGCGCGGCCGTCGCGGAGCCCCACTGGAACCCCTCAGGGAAGGGCTCGGCGAGCAGCGCGTCCACGTCGATGGTCGACCAGTCCCACCGCAGCTCGGGGTGCCGATGATGCCATCGCAGCAGCCCCACCCCCGCGAGCGCGGCACCGGCGGCACTGGTTACAGCGAGCTCCCACACAGTGTCCTCCCACACGACGTCTTCCTGCCAATGCCTGCCACCTGCATCACGCCATATGACGTCGGCGCCGTTACCGGTGGTCGCGGCACGGATCACTCAGGCGTGCTCCAGAAAGCGCTCGACAGGGCCGTCGCCCTGAACATCGCCCTGGATCTGTGCGGGCAGCGCTGGCAGCATCGCGTTCCCCTGTACGCGCGCGGAGATCTCGATCTGCGCTCGGGCGAGCTGCAGTCCTCCGGCGAGGGGACAGCGCTCACGATCTTCGCCGAGAACCGTCCCGTGCGCGCCCGCCTGCACAACGTGGCGTTCCGCAAGCTCAGTCAGACGCGGCGGGTGGGCCTCCGCATCGTCCGCGGACGCGGCTGTCAGCTCGTCGGCGTCTCGTTCAGCAATTGGCGCAACGGGGGCTGCGTGGCGCTGCTCCTGGAGGGCTGTCACATGACGCGGTGGTTCGGCGGCACGTGCGAGGAGAACGACCGCCACCTACTGATCCGCGATGTGGACGGCCAGTACTCCACCGACACCAAGCTGTACGGGGTCTTCCTGTCCGACGCCCGCTCCGGCCCGTGTGTCTCGGCGCGGGGCTCCACGGGACTGTCGCTGACGGACTGCTCGCTGGACATCACCCGCGACGGGCCGCTCCTGATGCTCAACGGCTGCCGCGACATCTCGCTGATCGGCAACCGCTTCGAGGCGCCGGGCAAGACGCTCACCGGGGTTCACTCCTCGATTCAGCTCGTCGGGGGCTGCCGTAACGTACGCCTGTTCGGCTGTTTCTTCGGAAACACGACACCGCGTAACGACACCTGGCCGCCGATCATCGACGCGGGAGACACCGAAAACCTCGTGCTCGTCGCGAACACGTTTCCACGCAGCTCCCCTCCCCTGCTGGCGACCTCGTGGCAGTCTGCGATGAACACCGGCCTGCCAGACTCATGACAGGCACTCATGACAGACGCCCCATGACAGGCACTCATGAACAGGCACTCATGAACAAGCACGCATGAACAAGCTCGACGACGAGATCCTGGAGCGCGTGCTCCCGGACGCGTCGGCGTCGGCGTGGGCCCGCAGCCTGGCCCGCAGTGGGATCCGCCGCGACACTCTCAAGACGGACGATCAGCAGGCCCCGCAGACCTGGATGGCGGCCCTGTGGGGGCTCGTCACAGAGCTGGACGCCGCGGAGCGGACGCTGGAGATCGCCCGCGCCCCTGCGCCGAAGGTGCTCGTGCAGCTCCCGAGGTGGTGGCCGCTGGTCATCCCGCCGCTGTGGGGAGCGATGGTGGGCGTCGCGCTGCTCGCCCCCGAATTCGAGGATCGACTCAAGGTGTTCGGCGCGCAGCTCGGGGGGCTGTTCGTCCTGGGACTGGCAGGCGCGGCCTGGATCGCGACGCAGCGTGTGCGACTCACGCGCAACCAGACCATCGCGGAGGCCGCAGCGCGCAGCGATCTGGCGGAGCTTCGGCAGGCCCTGTACGCCGGCACCCGCGGCCTCCTCGCGCGCAGCTTCGCAGCGAACGCCGGAGATCGCCTGCTGGTCAGCACGCCGCACCTGTCCTGGCTCCGCAGGCGGATCGCCGCGCTGGACCGGCTGGGGGGGCAGAACCAGCACGCCACGCTGCGTGCGGAGCTGGAGCATCGCGCCACCGGAATCGCCGCGTCGGTGGAGCGACACACCTCCACGCCACCGAATCTCTGGACCGCCCAGGGGCTCGAGGTAGACCTTCGCTCGCTCGCTCAGCGCTGGCGCTCCGCGGGGCTGCCGGTCCCGCACAGTGAGCAGCGGCGTTGGTCGGCGCTTGTGGGGGACGACCGGGATGAATAGGCCACGCCCTCAGAGAGGTGCCAGATGAGCGACGACAGCACGCAGCAGCCGCAGCAGGAGCAGGAAACCCCGGCGGCGGCGCCCCCCGAAGACACAAAAGACGCGCGGACCGGTCCGACCGTGATCTCCGGCTGGATGGGCTCTGACGAGTCCGTAGAGGCCCCGCCGCTGCCGATCAAGGAGGTCCCCCCCGAGCGTGAGCCCGTGCCCGAGCCCGTCCGGAAGGTGCGCGCGCCGATCTTCGTGGAGCCCGTGCCCGAGGTGATCGTCGAGGACGAGCCCGAGACCGTGAACTGGGTGATGCTCGGCGTAGCCGTCGTCGGCCTGACGGCGATGGGCTGGGTGCTGCTGGGCGGCTGACCCGGATCAGCACCGACGCGCGCTGAAATTGATTTTCATTTTCAGTTGCGGTGAGACCGGGTACGGAGTGATCCCATGGAGAGCTCCGCAATGCCCCAGACCCTCGCCCGTCTGCCGCTGTCTCATCCCGCCACCCTGCGGGCGATTCATGGCGACCGCCCCTTCCGTCGTCGCCTGATGGAGCTGGGCCTGCTCCCCGGCACCACGGTCGAGGTGACGCGTGTGGCGCCGCTGGGCGATCCGCTGGAGCTGCAGGTGCGCGGCTGTCGCCTCTCGATCCGCCGCCGCGACGCCGAGGCGGTCGAGCTCCAGCCGCTCGCCCTCGCCGCAAAGTAGGGCATGGCCCTCGCTCGCGCCCCCACCCGCGCCCCGACAAGCGCGGCGAGAGCGCTCGTGGCGCTGGCCGGCAACCCCAACACCGGCAAGACCACCCTCTTCAACCAGCTCACCGGTCACCGAGCGAGAGTCGGCAATTACCCCGGCGTTACGGTCGAGAGGCGCTCCGGGAACCTCGATCTGGATGGGCCGGTCGAGCTGCTGGACACCCCCGGAACCTACTCGCTGCTGGCCCGCTCCGAAGACGAGCAGGTGGCCATCGCGGCCCTCCTGGGGATGGACGGACACCCCCGCCCCGACGCGATCATCGTGGTCGTCGACGCCACGCAGTTGGTGCGCAACCTCTACCTCGCCCTGCAGCTCATCGAGTTTGGCTCTCCCTGCGTGATCGCGCTGAACATGATCGACGAGGCGCCGATCCCACCCGATCCCGCGGCCATCACCGCCCTGCTTGGGGTCCCGTGTGTGCCCACGACCGCCCGCGAGGGTGTGGGGATGGACGCGCTGCGCGGGGCGCTCTCTGCCACACTCGCCCATCGCTCCGCCCCGCCGCGGCCAGGCGTTCCCTATCCAGAGACCGTAACAAGTGCTCTGGACGGTATTCTCGCGGAGCTACCAGACGGCAGCGCAGACCCGGGCATGGGCCTGTGGTGCCTCATGAGCGAGGCGCCTGGGGGATCGGAGCGTCTGAAACAGCTCGTCGCGTCGGCCCGCGCGCACACCGACATCGACCAGGACATCATCGCTGCCCGCTATGCCTTTCTAGAGACCCTCGACAGCGCGCCGCCCGAGGCCACGCTCACGGAGCGGGTGGATCGCGTGCTGCTGCACCCCATCGCGGGCTTCGCGGTGTTCGCTGGCGTGATGCTCACGCTGTTCCAGGTGCTGTTCACCGGCGCCGACCCGGCCATCGGGCTGCTCGAAGACGTCCTGGGGTGGCTGCAGGGCGCCGCAACCGCCAGCCTGCCGGCCGGCGTTCTCACGGAATTGCTCACCGAGGGGATGATCGGTGGGGTGGGCAACGCGCTGGTGTTCCTGCCGCAGATCCTGCTGCTGTTCTTCCTGCTGGGGCTCCTCGAAGACTCCGGGTACATGGCCCGCGTCGCGTACCTCATGGACCGCGTGATGCGCGCGCTGGGGCTGCATGGCCGCGCGTTCGTGCCCATGCTGTCAGGGCTGGCGTGCGCCGTCCCGGCGATCATGGCGACCCGCACGCTGGAGCGCCGCCGCGACCGCCTGATGGTGATGGCGGTCGTCCCGCTGATGACCTGCTCGGCGCGGCTTCCGGTCTACACACTGATCATCGCCTCGCTGTTCCCGCCGTCGTCGCTGTTCGGGATCGTCCCGGTGCAGGGGCTGATGATGATGGCGATGTACCTGTTCGGCCTGCTCACCACGCTCGCGGTGGCCGGGGTGCTGGGGAAGACCGCCCTGCGCGGACAGCGGGTGGGTCTCATCCTGGAATTGCCACCCTACCGGATGCCCACCGCCATGGCGCTGCTCCGCACGATGTGGGAGCGCGGCAAGATCTTCCTCACGGAGGCCGGCACGGTCATCGCAGTCTGCACGGTCATCATGTGGGCGCTGCTGCGGTTCCCCGCCCTGCCCGAGCCGCCAGGCGGCGTCGTTTCGCTCAGCCCCGCCGAGGTGACCGCCTGGCAGGCCGATAGGCTGGAGCACAGCGCCGCCGGGCGCCTCGGCCGTGGGATGGAGCCGGTGCTTGCCCCGCTCGGATTCGACTGGAAGATGGGCGTGGGCATCGTCGGCGCGTTCGCCGCGCGCGAGGTCTTCGTCAGCACCATGGGCATCGTCTACGGAGTCGGCGAAGACGTCACGGAGGAGACCCCTGCCCTACGCGATCGGATGCGCGCCGAGACGCGGACCGACGGCACCCCGGTGTATACGCCTTTAGTCGGGGTCTCTCTGATGGTCTTCTTCTCGCTGGCCTGCCAGTGCATGAGCACGCTCGCGATCATCAAACGAGAGACCCGCTCCTGGAAGTGGCCGGCGTTCGTCTTCGTCTACATGAGCGTGCTGGCGTGGCTCGCCAGCTTCGCCATCTACCAGATCGGCTCGCTGCTGGGGATCGGGACGTGATCGCCCTCCTCCTGCTCGCTTGCCAACCGAGCGTTCCCGCCGACTCGGTGCAGGACGCAGATTCGGAAGGGACCGCAGACTCGGGAGGGGCCGCAGACTCGGGAGAGGCCGGCGAGACGACGTGGTCGTATCCGATGGACGACGTACTGACGCTGAATCATGTCCAGGTCGCCGGGACGCACAACAGCTACCACGTCACCCCGGATCCCCTCATCGTGCTGGAGTGGGGCTACACGCATTCATCACTCGAAGCACAGGCCCGCGACCAGGGGGTCCGGCAATTCGAATTGGACGTCCACTACAGCGCCGATCTCGCCGACTTCGAGGTGTACCACGTCGATATCTTCGACCGGGAGTCCAATTGCGCGCTGTTGTCCGACTGCCTCGCGTCGCTGCGGGCCTGGTCGGACGACAACCCCGCCCACCTGCCCGTCGTGGTGATGATCGAGCCAAAGGACGACACCGGCGGCGAGGATCTGTCTGTTCGGTATGACGAGCTGGATGAAGCGATCCTCGCCGGCTGGCCGAGAGAGCGAATGCTCACGCCGGACGATCTGCGCGGCGACGCCGACACGCTGAGAGAGGTGGTCACGACCACGGGCTGGCCTACACTCGGCGAGCTCCGCGGATCGGCGCTGTTCTATATGCTGGATGGCGGCGTTCACCGAGACGGGTACATCGCCGCGGCCGGGCTGGACGGCCGGGTCATGTTCGCCCGGACAGATCACGACGACGATCTCGCCAGCATCCTCATGATGGATGATCCCACCGACGCCGACATCGCCGAGCGGGTCGCCGACGGCTTTCTGGTGCGCACGCGGGCTGACGCCGGCAGCGAGGAGGCCTGGGCCGCAGACACGAGCAGGCAGGAAGCCGCGCTCGCATCTGGGGCTCAGCTCATCAGCACGGACTATCCGGTGGCTGTGGATGGGGTTGATTATGTGTTGGAGATTCCGGGGGGGATGCCGGCGCGGTGTGATCCGGTGACGGCGCCTGTGGAGTGTACGGCGGAGGCGGTGGAGGATCCGGCGTTCATGCGGTGATCCCCCCACGATCATGGCAGTGGACCAGCCTCCTCCTGGCACGCCTGTGGGCACCGGTCAACTGCGCGGACAGTTGACCGGCGTGTCCTTACTGGGGGGGAGACAGATTCTCCACCCCCCGGTCTGGATGGACCGATCCGGTCGAGACACCGGTCCCCGGGTGGAGGCCTATGCGCGGCCCGGCCCCTGGGTGGATGACCTCCCCCCTCTTTTCGCCGCTGCTCCACAGCGGTTTGCGAACAAGGGGGCCGCCCACAGGCCCGGACCGCTCTCGCAGCCCGGAGGTGCTCCCCTGAACTGTCCGCGAATTCGACCCGTCTTGACCGGTGCCACTGGCTGTGGTGACCTCGCCAACTGCTCCCAATTTGAATTGCAGACCGAAGGTTGCAACATGCGAAGGGGACAACAGAAGAACGGAGGTCGAACGCATGGAACAACCGCTCGGATGAGTCAGCCCAGCGGGCAGTTGAGTGTTGGTAGACGCGGGGAGCGCCCGAAGCCCCACTCTGAGGACGCCCGCCGGTCCTGACCAGCGTGGTCCAGTGCGCGATGCAAGCGGTCCTGCGTGCCGATATCGGACCAGCCAACGTCTCCCGTCGATACGGCCCGCTGGTGGCTCGGAGCCCGCTGCAGCACATCGGTCGAGAGACAAGACGAGGGGCTCCGATAGGCTGCGTCGAGTGCCCGGGGATCCCCGGAGGCACCGTGCAGCGCGTCGGTCCAACGCGGGACGCACGCTCGGATTAGCCCGTACAGGGTGTGGGCCCGCGCGACCATCACGAAGGTGTTGACCAGGGCACCCTCGGCGTAGAGTCGGGCCGCCTCCCCCGGCGCGGGCTTCTCGCGAAAAATGCTGATTCTAGGCCAACGGCTCCCCCCCGTGGGATCGGTGATGATCCAGCCGAGCCCATCCTCCGGCTCTTGCAGACGCGTCCCGAGGAGGAAGACAGAGTCGTCATTGAAGTACGCGGCCCCCACGGCCTCACCCACCCGAAGCATGAACCGATGCTCGTCGCCGATCACGTGATCTGACGGCAGGATGACCACAACCGCGTCCGGATCGTGGGCCATCACCGTCAACAGCGGCAGGAGGATGCCGGGTGTGGTGCCACGATTCAGCGGCTGCTCTACCCGATGCAAAGCCGACAGTCCATCGAGACACTCGCCCGCCTCTCGACGGTGCGTTGCGGTCGTGACCACCACTGTGCGCTGGCGGGGAACGAGTCGCCAGGTCCGCTGGAGGGTCAGGCCCAGCAGGGTGTCTCCAAAACCGAAGTCGCAGAATTGCTTCGGACGTCGGTAGCCGTACTCCTGCTGCGTCAGGTGGGACAGGCGACGCCCATCTCCTCCCGCTAGGACAATCGCCCACGGGCGTCCGGTGGCATGTCCGGCATGTGGTGCTTGGTTCATAGACTCTCCCCGTTGAATAGTCGTGCACACTTGACTGCTGCCTTCATCGCAAGAATCACACCAAGCTCCAGGATGCTGGAGACCAGGATGGTCTTGGTCGCCAACCACCGACGAGCGCTTCAGCGGCCAGCCCGATGGGCTGCTCCTTCGACACCAACCTCACCCTGGTGAACCGAGAACAGGAAATCCCGCAGCAGCGGCACCGCCAACGCGGCGCGAGTCCGGGGCAGCGGACATTCCCCCCGAGGGAGCGGACATGCCTGCCAGGAGCGGAGCCTACTCGAACACCGTCATCTGGTGAGCCGCGTCAAGGAGCCACGCTCAGATCATCGCGCTGGTTCCGCCGCCGATGACCGTCAATCGCATCTGCAGGTTCTTCGGTAGATATAGCTGTTGGTTGTAGTGTGGCGGCTGCCCCAGAGGGATGGGCCAATTGGCATGGACGACGTAGCCCCTTGCTCCCGTCCGAGGGCAGGCTCATCATCCCGCCAGACGAGTCCGGTGCGGTAGCGGACCTGGTCGAGGCCATGAACTCATCGGCCACAGCCGGCGTTGCGATGAGCATCACAAGGGTGGCGATGACGAGGGGTTTCGGGACATGGTTCCTCCAAGACGGGGGTGGTTCAACAGAGTCTTCTCAGAGTCCGGCGGCGATCTGCGCGGTCACCACGAAGTGGTCCTGCAGCGCAGCAGTCGTTGCGTCTCCTCCCTGCGGCGTGACCCAGGTGGCCTCCACGCTGAACTTGTTGCCGTGCCCGGCGAAGAAGGCGTTGAATCCCAGCCCGCTGACGTGCGTGGAGTGGGTGCTGTCTACGACGAAAACCCGCTCGTAGCGCCCGAAGGGTTGGAGACGCGCGGGGCCGACCTCGCCGGGCAGAAGGACACCTACCCGACCGGAGGCGACACTGGCATCGACTCCGGGGCTGACCGCCGTGAAGTTGATCCCGTTCGGCGCGTTCTCGACGGTGAGGTAGGAACCAACCAGGGTGAGCCCGCCGCCGCCGAGGGGCTGGTCGTAGTGGAGATCGATGGTCCAGCCGAAGTAGTCGTCCTCACCAGAGTCGAAGGTCAGCCGCTGGTGGTCGGCGCCTCCCCCGATGGACAGCACCTGACGCTCGCCCAGGTAGGTGCCCTTGTTGAACCAGGTCGTCTCTGGCTCCAGTGGAGAAAAGCTCACTCGCCCGGCGATGCGCGGGTTGTCGCCTCTGTTGCGGGTCTCGTCATCAAGGCCATCGCCGACCATCAGACGATACTGCACCAGTCCGCCGCCCAGATTGCCCCAGAGCACCGCACCGTCATCGCGCCCGACGGTGCTCGGGTAGAGGATCCCCCCGCGATAGCCGCCCTGGACCCAATCCAGATCCGTGCTCAGGAGGGCCTTGGCCGAGGTAGTACCGTAGTTGCGGGTGAACGGGATGTACATCCGCCCCACATGCAGCATCAGGGCGCCGTCCAGTGTACGCAAGCTGACCCAGCCATCACGGAAGGCCAGCCCCGTGCCCAGGCCCACGCCAGGACTGTCCAGCCCGTGCTGACCGAAGCGATCACCCGCGTAGTGGACGAAGAAGCCGAGCCACGGCGTCGCGGAGCCGCTCACCGACAGGTACGCTCGACGCACCAGGAGGTCATGGAGATCCTGCTCGGCCACTCCGTCTCCGTCGCGATCGGCGGCGTCCTGGACGTACTGGTACCAGCCCTGGGTCCACAGCCCGAGGTGGAGAGCCCGGTCTCCGTCTCGGAACACCTCCACGGCACGGACAGTGCGAGGCGCCAGGGTGAGGATAGAGACCACCGCCAGGATCCTGGGGGCAGGCTGGAGGTAGCGCGAACGGGGGCGGTCCATCATGATGCCACCACGCGATCGGTGCCGTAGGGGGCGTCGTTCAAGATGAAGAGGGTGTGACTCAAGGGGACTCCTGAGATGTTGCGCCCCGGCCGAGGAGCCGCGCTGTTCCAGCGGCGCCGGCTTGGTGAACAGGATCGCTTTGGTTGATGCGGTGGGCAGCAAGGCCCGTGCCAGTCAGACGGAGGCACCCATTGGCACCGTTCAAAACGGGCCGAATTCGCGGACAGTTCAGGGGCAGCACCTCCGGGCTGCGTGAGCAGTCAGGGCCTGAGGGCTGCCCCCTTGTTCGCAAACCGCTTCATCCACAGCGGCTGTGTAGCGGCGAAAAAATGGGGGAGGCCATCCACCCACGGGCCGGGCCGCGCATAGGCCTCCACCCGGGGACCGGTGTCTCGTCCGGATCGGGGTCCATACAGACCGTGGGGAGAATCTGTCTCTCCCCTGAGCCATCCTCTCATCTCTGACCCCGCGAGAATGACGTGTACGAGTTGGTTTTAACCGAACAGCGGTCACGACTCTCCATAAACCTCCCGCGCTTTCCCTTCCGACACATACCCCTCCGCCACATCCCGAGCGATCGCCCCCGCCTCCCGCTCCTCCGGCGGCCCGACCCCACCACCACCCGCAGCGTCCATGATCACCACATCGCCTGCCGACAGCCGAGTCAACCCAAACGGATCCCCCGGCTCCCCATTCACCAGAAACCGCGCTCGCGCCCCCGGCAGCCCGCCCTCCAACCCCTCCGGAGGATGCCGAAACCGCCCGGACTGGATCCCCAAAAACACCGGCCCTACCGGCGCCGTGTCGTCGTCCGGAACCCGCAGCACCAGCCGCCGTCCCAGCCCGCCACGGGCCCGCCCCGGTCCGCCCGAGTCGCAGATCAGCTCACGGCACTCCACCAGCAGCGGTGTATCGCTCTCCAGAATCTCGACCGGCGTGTTCGCGCCGTTGGCTGGGAAGATGTAGCAGTGTCCGCCGTCCCGATCGCGCCCGGCGCCCATCCCGCCCCCGCGGATGATCACGCTGTGCCAGCGCTGCCCGTCGCTGCGGCGCCCGTACAGGACGTTCATGGTAGCCGGCGTGCCGCCGCTGCCGGCGATCACCCGCTCCGGGAGCACCGGCGCGAGCGCCCGGTAGACGATCTCGGTGAGAAAGTGCCCGATCTGCATTCGCGCAGCCACCGCGGCAGGGAACCGGCAGTTGACCACGCTGCCCTCCGGAGCGCTCAGCGTGATGGGCCGCGCCGTGCCCTCGTTGTTGGGCAGCTCCGGGTCGAAGATGCTCTTGATCGCCATGTGCACATAGGCGTACGTGAAGTTGAAGACGACGTTTCCGCCCCAGTCCACCTGCGGCGAGGATCCGGCCAGGTCCACGGCGATATCGCTGCCAGTGATGGTCACCTCTGCGGCGATCACCACGTCCGGTCGGCCCGTCGCCTGCTCGATGACGCCCCGTGAGCGGTAGACCCCGTCGGGCGCCGCCGCGATGGAGGCCCGCAGGCTGCGCTCGGTGCGCCCGATGATCTCGTCGGCCAGCTCATCGAGGGAATCGAGACCGTACTCCTCCATCATCGCCACGACGCGCTGCGCGCAGACGTGGTTGGCGGCGATCTGCGCGCGGATGTCGCCGATGACCTCGTCGGGGGTGCGCACGTTCCAGCGGATCATGTCGAAGACCGCGCGGTTCTCGCGGCCCGCCTCGCAGAGCTTCACCAGCGGGATGAACAGGCCGTCTTCGAAGACGTCGTGGTTGTCGGAGGCCACCCGCCCGCCGATGTCGGCGTGGTGGAAGACGCACGCGGTGAACGAGACCAGCCGGTCGCCCAGGAAGATCGGGCTGATCGCGCAGACGTCGTTGAGGTGCCCGGCGAGCGCCCAGGGGTCGTTCGTGAGCAGGACGTCGCCGGGGCGGAGAGCTGCCGTGTCCAGGCCGCCGACCAGCGCCTTTATCCCCAGGGCCATCGCCCCCGACTGCCCGGGGGTGGCCAGGGTCCCCTGCGCCAGCTCGCGTCCGGCGCGGTCGGTGAACATGCAGGTGTAGTCGTGGGCGTCGCGGAGCAGGCTGGAGAACGCCGTGCGGGCCACCGCGCAGTCGGCCTCGTCGACGATGGACACCAGCCGCCGCCACAGGATCTCCAGGGTGATCGGGTCCATCACGCCCCTGCCTCGTCGGGGGAGAGGTCGATCCAGAGGAAGCCGCGGGCGTCTACCCGGACCTCCGCGCCGGACGGCACCACCACGGTGGACTCCCGCTCCTCGATGATGGCCGGGCCGCGCAGCCGGGCTTCGGGGGGCAGGAGCGCCCGCGCATACACCGCGTGGGGCACGACGCCGCCGCGAGCGCACCGGGCGGGTCGCGGGCCTTTCGACGCCGCCGCGAGGCTCCGCCCCGCCGGATCGATCGGCGGCAGCTCCAGCGGACGCACCGGCAGGCTCGCGCGCACGCGGAAGCTCACCAGCTCGACGGGGCTGTCCGGGTAGGTGCGGCCATACAGCGCCGCGTAGCGTTGGTCGAACAGACTCCGCAGCATCCCGGGGGTGAGATCACCCGGCGGCAAAGCAAGCGACGTCTCTGCGCCCTGCCCGACGAAGCGCGCGTCTACCGAGCGGTCGAAGCGGACCAGATCCGCCTCTGCGCCGGCCTCTCCCAGCGCCGCCGCGGCCCGTCTCTGCAGAGACTGGAACAACGCCTCCAGCGCAGAGAGGTCAGCGTCGTTCACCCGCACCTTGTGACTCTGCACGACGTCGAAGGACCGGGGCGCCGTGAAGAACCCCAGCGCCGATCCCACCCCGGCGTTCGGCGGCACCAGCACGCGCCGCGCCCCCAGCCGCGCCGCCAGCCCCGCGGCATGCACCGGGCCCGCGCCGCCCAGCGCCAGCACGGTCACCGCCCGCGGATCTCCCCCCTTCTCGGCGATGTGTGCCCGCGCCGCCGCGGCCATCGTCTCGTCGATCAGCTCGTGGATCCCCCAGGCGGCGTCTTCTACCGACAGCCCCAGGGGCTCCGCCAGCTTCTCCCGCACGGCGCTCCGGGCCGCCGCGGGATCGAGCCGCAGCGCGCCACCCAGGAAGTAGTCCGCGTCGAGGTAGCCCAGCAGCAGATCGGCGTCGGTCACGCAGGGGTCTTCGCCGCCGCGTCCGTAGCAGGCCGGTCCGGGGGCGGCGCCGGCGCTGTCGGGACCGACCCGCAGGGTGCCGAGCTTGCTGATCCGCGCGACGCTGCCGCCGCCCGCGCCGATCTCCAGCAGGTCGACGACCGGCACCTGGATGATCAGCCCGCTGCCCTTGCAGAAGCGCTGCACCCTCCCGACCTCGAAGCGCTCCACCAGCCCCGCCGCGCCGTCGCGGATCAGGCACGACTTGGCGGTCGTCCCGCCCATGTCGAAGCAGAACAGATCGGGCACGCCGAAGGCGCGGCTGAAGTGCTCGCCGGCGATGACCCCCGCGGTGGGGCCGGACTCGATGATGCGCACAGGAAAGCGCGACGCCGTGCGCGCCGTGGTGACCCCGCCGCTGGACAGCATGATGAACAGCCTGCCCGCGCAGCCCAGCGCCGCCAGCCGCTCGGTGAGCCCCGCCAGGTAGCGCTGCGTGAGCGGCTGCACGTAGGCGTTGGTGACGGTGGTGCTGGTGCGCTCGTACTCGCGGATCTGCGGCAGCACCTCGCTGGACACCGACACCGCCAGGCCGGGGGCCTCCGCCTCCAGCAGGCGCGCCACCATCTGCTCGTGCTCGGGGTTCTCGAACGAGTTGAGCAGACAGACCGCCACGGACTGCGCCCCTGCGTCGACCAGGCGGCGGATGACCGACCGGATCTCGTCCTCGTCGGGCGCCCGCAGCACCCGGCCGTCTGCGCGCACCCGCTCGGCGATCTCCAGGCGGCGACGGCGCGGCACCAGGGGCTCGGGGAACTCCGCGAAGACGTCGTAGGGCGCGTAGCGCTGCTCGCGGCCCAGCTCCAGCACGTCGCGGAAGCCCGCGGTGGTGATCAGCCCGGTGACGGCGCCCTTCCGCTCGATGATGGCGTTGATCACCAGGGTGGTGCCGTGGATGACCTCGCCCAGCGTGGTGGTGAAGCCCGGCACGACCTGCTGCAGCGCGCGGATCCCCGCCTCCACCGCGTCTGCTGGATCGTCCGGCGTGGACAGACGCTTCTCGGTGACCACCCGCCCCGTCTCCTCCTCGAGAAGCACGAAGTCGGTGAAGGTGCCGCCGATGTCACAGCCGAGGCGGTAGCGGTGGGGGGGCATGCTCACAGGGTCGTAATGGGAAGCCTGGCCTCGCGATCCCCGCGGCGGTGATCTTTGTCAGATCCTCGCGCGAAGGGGACGCCGGCACCTCGTTAACCTCCCCACCCGCGCGGAGTGTTTCCCATGGATCTTGCCCTCGACGACGTCCAGCGCGCCGTCCAGGAGACCTTTCGGTCCTTCACCGAGCGCGAGATCGTCCCCGCGGCGTCCGCCCTCGATCGCTCCCGGGAGTATCCCCGCGACCTGATCCGCCAGATCGGCGAGCTGGGCTACTTCGGGATGCTCTACCCTCCGCCCGAGGGCAGCGGCGCGCGCATGCTCACCTACGCCATCGCCACCGAGGAGCTGGCCCGCGGCAGCCTGTCGGTGGCGGCGGCGGCGGCGATGCAGTCGCTGATGGGCACCACCTTCCTGCACCGCTTCGCCGAGGGTGAGGTGCGGGAGCGCCTGGTGGGGCCCGCGCTGCGGGGCGAGGTGCTGGGCACCATCTGCATGACCGAGCCCGACTCCGGCAGCGACCTGTTCGGCATGTCCACGCGGGCCGAGCAGCGAGACGGCGTGTGGTACCTGTCCGGCCGCAAGACATGGATCACCAGCGCCCGGGTGGCCGACACCTTCACGGTCTTCGCCCGCACCGGCGAGCGCGCGCTGAGCGTGTTCCTGGTGGAGCGCGGCGCGCCGGGTCTGCACATCGGCCGCGACATCCCCAAGATGGGCGTCCGGGCCTCCCCCACCGCCGAGGTGGGATTGGAGAGCGCCCGCGCCACCTGCATGCTCGGCGAGCCCGGCCGCGGGGTGGGCTACCTGCGCAGGCTGCTGGCGCGGATCCGCGTGATGACCGCCGCGTTGGCGCTGGGCGTGGGGCGCGCTGCCCTCGAAGCAGCCGTGGACTACGCCCAGCAGCGGGTCCAGTTCGGCAAACCGATCAACCGCTTCGGGGCGGTCCGCGCCCACCTGGCCGAGATGGCGGTCGACCTGGAGGCCGCGCGACGGATGACCTGGTGGGCCGCCTGGCGCACCGATCAGGTGGAAGAGAGCCAGGAGGGCGACGCCGCGCAGGAGGCCAGCATGGCCAAGCTGTTCGCCTCCGAGGCCGCGCTGCGAATCTGCGAGCGCGCCGCCCGCGTGCTTGCCAGCTACGGCTTCGCCGAGGAGTACCCGGTGGAGCGGTACCTGCGGGATGTGCGGTTTACGTTGATCGGAGGAGGGACGTCGGAGATTCTGCGGGTGAACATCGCGCGTGGGTTGTACCGGTGAAACGCGACCGTCCCCACCCGAGCGTCGCTGTGAGCAGACCAACACGCATACTCATCGCCAAGCCCGGCCTGGACGGCCACGACGTCGGCGCCAAGCTGGTCTGCCGCGCCCTGCGCGACGCCGGGATGGACGTCATCTACACCGGACTGCGGCGCTCCCCGCAGCAGATCGCCGCCATCGCCCGCGACGAGGACGTCGACGTCATCGGCCTCTCGGTCCTCTCTGGCGCCCACATCCCGCTCTGCCGCGCCGTGCGTGACGCCCTGGAGGCGTGCGGGCTGCTGGGAGACGTGCTGTGGCTGGTCGGCGGCGTGGTGCCGCGCCGCGATCACCCCGCGCTGTCGGCGCTCGGCGTCGATGGAGTCTTCGGCGTCGGCAGCGACTTCGACGAGATCGCCGCGTTCATTCACGCGCGGACCCGGGAGAGCGAAGATGCCGAGTAAGCCTCGTCCGCTGCATTGGGAGAGCGGCCTGCAGATAGACCCGGTCTATCGGGCCGAAGACGTCGAGCGCACCGGCGGCTGGGGGGACATCGGCGAGCCCGGCACGTTCCCGTTCACCCGCGGGATCCACCCGCATATGTACCGGACGCGCCCGTTCACCATGCGGCAGTACTCCGGCTTCGGGACGGCCGCAGAGACGCACAAGCGATTCCAATACCTGCTGGAGAACGGACAGACCGGCCTCAACGTGGCGTTCGACCTCCCGACGCAGTGCGGACTCGACTCGGACGACCCGATGGCCGCCGGCGAGGTCGGGCGCGTGGGCATGGCCGTCGACTCGCTGGCCGACATGGAGGAGGCGTTCGCCGGCATCGACTTGAACCGCGTGACCGTCTCGCTGACGATCAATGGCTCAGCGGTGCCGATCATGGCGATGTATTTTGCGTTGGCCCGCAAGCGCGGCTTCGCTTGGGAGACTCTTCGCGGCAACTGCCAGAACGACATCCTCAAGGAGTTCGTCGGCCGCGGCACCTGGATCTACCCGGTGGAGCCCTCGGTCAAGCTGGTCGGCGACACCATGGCGTTCTGCGCCCAGCGCGCCCCGCGCTACAGCCCGGTCAGTGTCTGCGGTTACCACATCCGGGAGTCGGGGGCAGACCCGGCCCAGGAGATGGCGTACGGGCTGGCGATCGCCTGCGCCTACGTCGATCACGCCCGGGAGCGCGGCGTGGATGTGGCGCGGGCGTTCGGGGGCATCACCTTCAACTTCAACATCCACGGCAACCTGTGGGAGCAGGTCTCCAAGTTCCGCGCCGGCCGCCGACTGTGGGCCCGACTGGGCCGCGAACGCTACGGGATCAGCGCCGACAAGCCGCTGCGCATGCGCATGATCGCCGGCGGCGGCGGCGGCGGCCTCACCGTCGAGCAGCCCGAGAACAACATCGTGCGGGGCGCCTACTACGCGTTGATCAGCGCCCTGTCTGGCACGCAGACCATGGCTCTGTGCAGCTACGACGAGGCGTACACCATCCCCAGCAAGCGCGCGGCCAGGCTCTCGCTGCGAACGATGCAGATACTCATCCACGAGATGGGGCTGTGCGACACCGCCGATCCCCTGGCCGGCTCGTGGTTCGTCGAGAGCACCACCAACCTCATGGAGACACGCATTCGCGAGATCATGGAGCAAACCGACGCGCAGGGCGGCGTAGTGGCCGCGATCGCCGACGGCCAGGTCCAGGCCGAGGTCAACCGCCAGGCCTACGCCCGGCTCAAGAGGGTCCGGTCAGGCGAGATCAAGAAGGTCGGCGTCAACATTCATCGCGAAGACAAAGAGGAGCCCGCGGTGGAGCTTCACCCCTACCGAGAAGACGAAGCGAGCGCGCAGATCGCCCGGCTGCAAGCTGTCCGGGAGAGCCGCGACGACGCTGCGGTGGCCCGTGCATTGGATGCGCTCGAGGCGGCCGCCCGAGCTGGTGACAACGTGATGCCGGCTGCTATCGACGCCGTGGAGGTCTACGCGACTGTTGGGGAGGTGAGCGGCGCGCTGCGGGAGGTCTACGGGACCTACCAGGAGCCGGTTCGTTTTTGAGGGAGTCTTGTCTCTTCAGCGACTCGGGGTCTGTCGATTCGGGGGCGTCCTGTCGTCGATGCATGCGAGTGGAGGTGCGGGTGGAGGTTCCATGTGGAGAGTGGAGTCGAGGCTCCGCGGGTCCGCGGCTCCGTGCTTCCGAGGCAACGCGGTCACGTGGAGTCGGTCACGCGTCTCCACGGCTCCCGATCAGCGCCCCCCCAGCCTCGGGTTCGATCTTTTTTTCAAATTCGTCGTAACCATCCCCCCCCTCCCCGGTTGGACCCATCAGAGCCAACAACCACGGAGGCCGCTCATGTCCACCCTGCCCACCCGCACGATCTCTTCCCTCTTCCTGCTCGGCCTGCTCATCGGCTGCACCGAAGAAGACGCCGACACAAGCGCGACCGACACCGCCCCCGTGGGCGACGTCGATCTGAGCGACGACGAGGCCGTGGCGATCGACGCCGCGCTGCTCTCGCTGTCGCCCGTCCGCGCCGATCTGCCGGTCGAAGACACGGAGCTGGAGGCGATGGCCAACGACGCCTTCGAGGCCTCCCGGGACGACGCCGGCTGCGAGATCCTGGGCGTGGTCTCCGGCGTCTGGTACGACGCCGATCTGGAGCCGGCGTTCGAGGGCTCCTGGTTCAAGCTGGGCACCGGCGACCAGGGCGGCGTCATCGAGGGCGCGTACGCCGAGGGAGACTTCGTCGGGTTCGCCGAGGGAGACGGCGTCGTGGCCGACGTGACCGGCGCCTACGCCGACGGTGTCTTCCACGGCGAGTGGGAGTCCCTGACCGACGACGGCGTTACGGGTGACGGCGAGATGATCGGTCGCTACGAGCGCCGCAACGACTTCGGCGGCTACTTCTTCGGGCTGTGGGGCGACTGCGGGCGTTGAGCCTGATCTGGCTGCTGTTGTGTCGAGAGGTCGCCGCGGTCGAGGCCGGCGCGAGCGTCGGGCTGGGTTGGATCGAGTACGGCTCGCTGTGGACCGGAGATCCGGTCCTGGGCGGCTTCGATCTCAGCTCGCCCGCCACGCCTACGGACCGGCTCTTGCTCACGCCCAAGGCCGATCTCACCCTCCGGTGGGGATCGTCCCATCGCCTTCGGCTGCGCGCCAGCGGTCGCACGATGCAACGCGTCACGGTGTTCGACTCCAACCTGCAGATCGTACACGTGTGGGTCTCGGATGGGCTCCCCGTGGCGGAGGCCTGGCGGGAGCGCCTGTTCTTCGACGAGGCCTCGTGGCGCATGCGGCCGGACGGCGACCCCGCGATCGATCTGCGGATCGGCGTGCTGCCGTTCTCCGCGGCCGGAGGGCGCCTGCTCGCCGAGAGCTGGCCGGGGGGCCGTCTGACCATCGACGGCGCGCGGCGGGGGTGGTTTCCGGCCACCGTGGTGTCTCGCGCGGCGGCCAGCCCTGGCGGATCGACCTTCGCGGCCCTCACCGTCCAGCACCAGCCCTCGATGTTCGAGCGCGTCGGGATCGAGATCGCCGGGACCCGCGATCCGGCCCGCGGGATCGCCCCCTTGGTCGAGGACGACCTGAGCATCCTGATGGGTCTGTGGCGGGAGACCTCCAGCGGCTTCATCGATCGCTACGAGGACTCCGTGGTGCAGGGTCTGTACCGGCTCTACGGCGACGAGGTCGACGGCGTGCGGGCCCTGCACGCCGATCTGCAGACCTTCATGGACCTGCGCGGCACCGCCCGGATGCGCTACGCCGCCGCCTTCTGTCGGCTGCTGATCGGGGACGTCCTGCTGGACGCCGCGCTCGTTCGAGGCTGGGGAACCGTGGGCCTGGAGGGCAGCAACATCCCCGACGACGCCTTGTGGGACGACGTGGCCACCGCGGACTGGGCCACCCGGGCGCCCCGCGATCCCTTCTCGCTGTCGCTGTCCACCCGCGGCTGGGCCTGGGACGTCAGCGCCGAGGTGACGCCCGTCGGTCGCTGGCGATGGACGGTGTTCTTCCAGGGGATGACCGGCGATCCCGATCTGGTCGAAGATGCGCTCGCCGGAGAGACCGCCACGATGTTCCTGGCCCCCGACCAGACCTTCGCGCGGACCCGCATCTTCCCCCTGGACGCCCTCGCGCGGGACGGCTCGGTGGGGTTCCCCCCGGGCGTCGCGGGCCACGGCTTGATCTCGCCGGGCACCTCGGCGTCGCGGGCGTCGAAGGGCGGGGTCGCGACCCTTCAGGCCGCCCTGCCGATCGCCACGCACCCCTCCCCGCTGCCACCCGGCGGGCGAATCTACGGTCTGGAGGGCGACCTGTTCGTGGGTGGCCGCCTGGCGGAGGCCGTGCTGCTCAGCGCGGAGGGCGGCGTCTTTGCTCCTGGCCCGTTCTTTCTCGACGCCTCCGACGACGACCGCGACGCCCTCGGCGACCTGCCGCTGGGCTGGCGGGTGTGGATCGGGGTTACCCTGTCGGCCGAGCGCGGACCGTAACCATCCGGGCGTGGGCGGGTTGTCCCATACAAGAACGGACGCGGCGAGATGGGCACACCTCCCCCCCTCGACATCGATCAGCAGCTCATGCTCCGCTTCCAGCGCGGAGACGACGTGGCCTTCGACGAACTCTACCAGCGGATCCGGCGGGTGGTCTTGAGATTGACCGCGCGCCTGCTGGGCGATCCTCAGGCCGCCGAGGAGGCCGCGCAGGAGGTGCTGGTGAAGGTCTACCGCGCGCGCCGCACCTATCGGCCGCAGGCCCGGTTTCGGACCTGGCTGTACCGCGTGACCGTCAACCACTGTCTGAACGAGCGGCGCCGCGCCTGGCGACGCTTCGAGGTGCTGGCGCGCTCCCCGGACGACGCGGTCGTCGCGCTGGCGCCGATCGGTGCGAGCCCGGCGGCGCAGGCCCGCCACGCCGAGCTGGCCGCCGCCGTGGAGTCGGCCCTGCAGAAGCTCCCGCCCCGTCAGCGGGCCGCGGTGATCCTGGCCCGCTTCGAGGGCTGCTCGATGCAGGAGCTGGCCCAGGTGCTCGACGTCAGCGTCGGGGCGGCCAAGGTCCTGCTCCATCGCGCCCGCGCGCGCCTCACCAAGCTCCTCTCCCCCTTTCTCTCTGACACCACCCGGGAGCCGCGATGACCACTCCCCCCCGCCCCGGCCGGGGCGATCACCCTCAAGACGGGCACCCAGAAGATGGGCCGCGCGAGGTCCTGGGCGACGACCTGTGGGACGCGCTGGGCCACCTGGCCGAGCCCGACGTGCCCGAGGGCTTCGACGCCGCGTTCCGCCAGCGACTGCATGCCAGCCCACGCCGCACCTGGAGCTGGGCCACCGCTGGCGCCGGGCTGCTGGCCGCCGCCGCTGCCGCCGCGCTGGTCATCGGCCCCCTGCCGACGCCCGACGACGATCTGGAGCTGGTCGCCGAGCTGGAGATCATCGAGAACCTCGATCTGCTGATGGACGCGGACGTGCTGATGGCCTGGGACGGCGCCCCTCCCGCGCAGGACGCGCCCTGATGTTGGCCGGCCTGCTGCTGCAGAGCGCCCTGGCCGGCCCCCCCGCCGAGGAGCCGGTCGCTGCGCCGACGACCCCAGACTCCCCGCCGAGCGAGGGGGCCCGGCTGACTGAAGGGTCCCCGCTGACCGAAGTGGCTCCGACCGCCCCACCCCAGCAGCCCCCAGCGCCGACCGCCGCCGAGCTGGCCGCGCTGGAGAACATGGAGCTGCTCCTCCACCTCGATCTCCTCGGCGATCTCGAGGTCGCCATGTACCTCGATCTGCTGGCCCTGGAAGAGGATTGACCATGACCCGCTTCGTCCACCTCACCCTCGTCGCCGTGTCTCTGTCGGCTCTTCCGGTCCGCGCCGCAGAGCCCACAGCACGGTCCGCATCGGAGGCCGCAGTCCCCGCAGAGCCATCGGCGGCCGAGCGCTGGTCTGCGTTGAGCGCCGAGCAGCGGCAGTCCCTCCTCGACGCCCAGGCCCGCTTCGAGGCGCTCTCGCCCGACGAGCGGGAGCGGCTGCAGACCAACCTGCGGGCCTTCCAGGCGCTCGATCCGGGCGAGCAGGAGATGATCCGCGGCAACTTCGAGCGCTTCCAGACGCTGAGCCCCGCCCGACAGGAGGCGCTGCGGCGGGCCCACACCCGTTGGCAGAAGCTCCCCGCCGCCGAGCAGCAGCGCATCCGACGCAACTACTTGATGCTCAAGAAGCTCACCCCCCAGCAGCGGCAGGAGCTGATCCAGCGGATGCGCACCTGGGAGCAGCTCAGCCCGGCCCAGCAGGAGGAGCTCCGCCGTCAGCTCCGGGGCGGGTGAGCGCAGGGCTTCTCTGACAGGCGTCAGCTACCGTGGGAAGGAGCCCTCTTGAGCAAGAGGGACTGTGATAGGGACGGGCCCATGAGCGATCCGCCCGTCGTGCTCAGCATGGAGCAGGCGCTCTCCATGTCCTACGCCACGCTACGCATGGTGCACCTGGGCTGGAGGGTCATCCGGGTGGAGCCCCCACCACGCGCCGGTCGTCGCTCCCGCGGCGATCCCAACCGCTCCATCGGCCGCCCGATCGGCGGCCCTGATCAACACAGCTACTTCGTGGCGCCGAACGTCGGCAAGGAGGCCCTGGTGCTCGACCTGGGGTCCGAAGCCGGCCGCGATCTCCTGCGGCAGCTGGTGACCGGCCTGGGCGTGGACGTCTTCTGCACGAACACCCTGCCGGCCCGACACGCCACCCTGGGCATCGACTACGCCCGGCTGTCGACCATCAAGCCAGATCTGGTGTGGTGCTCCATCTCCGCCAAGGGGCTCAGCCACCCCCGGGTGCCCGGGTACGATCCCGTGCTGCAGGCCGAGTGCGGCTACATGGATCTCACCGGGCCCGCCGACGGCCCGCCCACCCAGTGCGGTCCGCCCATCATCGATCTGAAGGCCGGCGACGAGGCCTTCACCCAGGTGGCGCTGGCGCTGTGGCGGCGCGAGCGCACCGGGCGCGGCGCCTGCATCGACGTCTCCATGGCCCGCTGCGCGGTGTCCTGGCTGCAGACCTTCCTGCCCATGCTGGACATGGACAGCCCCCCCGATGAGCTGCGGCGCTCCGGAAATCAGCACCGCCAGTTCATCCCGGTGAACGCCTACCCCACGTCCGACGGCTACGTCTACATGGCGGTGGGCTCCGACGCCCAGTGGGTCCGTCTGGTGGCCCGGCCGCTGTTCGCTGCGCTGGACCACGAGCGGTTCGCCACCAACGAGCGCCGCCGCTCCCACAAGGTGGAGCTGCATGCGGCCATCGCCCAGATCACCGCCCTGCATAGCTCCGCGCAGGTCACCGCGGAGCTGGCGGCCGCCACGATCCCCCACGCGCCGATCACCCCCGTCGAGGGCGTGATGGAGGTGCCGGAATTCGCGCGAGACCTGCTCCACACCACGGCGCCCGACGGTCGGCGGGTGCGCCTGCCCCCAGCAGCCGTCGACACCGAGCACCTGACGGCCAGCGGCGGTGAGCTCCCGTTCGCGCCCGGGTACGGCGAGCACACCGACGCCCTGCTCGCCGAGGCCGGTCTCGACGCGGGGGCGATCGCCGCCCTGCGCGCCGACGGCGTCGTGGCCTGAGGTTTGACGATGGCCCTGCGCGACCTCACGTACCACCGGCCCCGGTCTCTGGACGAGGCCCATCGCCTGATGGCCGCGCAGCCCCGCGCCCGCTGGATCGCGGGGGGCACCGATCTGATGATCCGCCTCAAAGACACCCTCCCCCGTGGTTGCGGGCTCGACGTGTCGGCCTCTCCCCCGTCGGCGCTCATCTCGCTCCGCGGGGTGCGCGAGCTGCGCGGGGTGGAGCTGTCCTCTGCGGGGACCCGAATCGGTGCGGTCACCCCGACCAGCGACCTGCTGGACCACCCCGAGCTGCGGGCGCGCTACCCCGCGCTGACCCAGGCGCTCTGTGTGCTCGGCGGCCCGCAGGTCCGCAGCGCCGCCACCATCGGCGGCAACCTCTGCAACGCCTCACCCTGCGCCGACACCGCGCCGCCGCTCCTGGTCCACGAGGCCCGGGTGGAGCTGAGCGGCCCTGAGGGTTCCCGAGAGGCGCTCCTCGAAGACTTCTTCACCGCTCCGGGGCAGACCCGCCTGGCCCCCGGCGAGCTGCTGGCCCGCGTCCACCTGCCGCCGCCCCCGACTGGCGCGCGCGCGCTGTTCCTCAAGAAGACCCGGGTGGCGATGGACCTCGCGCTGGCGTCGGTGGCGGCGCTCGTGGTGATGGAAGCCGAGACCTGCGTGCGCGTTCGGGTGGCAGCGGGCGCGGTAGCCCCTACTCCGCTGCGGCTGCGGCAGACCGAGGCGGCGCTGGAGGGTGGCGCGCTGACGGACGCGCGCATCGCACGGGGCGCCGCGATCGCCGCCGAAGAGATCCGACCGATCTCCGACATCCGCGCCAGCGCTGACTACCGACGGGCCGTGGTCGAGGTCTTCGTGAAGCGGGCCCTGACGACTCTCAGAAGCGCCCCTGCCGGGAGAGCAACGTGAGGTTCCTCCTCAACGGACACGAGACCGAAGCAGCTCCGCGTGGGGCCGAGACGCTGCTCGACCTGCTCCGCGAGTCGCTCGGCTTGAAGGGCACCAAGGAGGGCTGCGGCAAGGGGGAGTGCGGCGCCTGCACCGTCCTCGTCGATGGTCGCCCCGCGAACGCCTGCCTGCTGCCCGCCGCAGAGGTGGAGGGCGCGAGCGTGACGACGATCGAGGGCCTGTCTCCCGGCCCCGGCCAGCTCCACCCGGTCCAGGAGGCGTTCGTCGACGCAGGCGGGATCCAATGTGGGTTCTGCAGCCCGGGGATGATCCTCTCCGCGGTCGCGCTGCTCGAGGGCAACCCGGCCCCCACAGATCCCGAGATCCGCCGGGCGCTGGTCGGCAACCTGTGCCGGTGCACCGGCTACGTGCAGATCGTCGACGCCGTCCGGCTCGCGGCGCAGCGGGGTGGCCGATGACCGACCCCCGGAAACTGCCCGGACTGGAGCCGCTCCGCCACGTCGGCCGCGATCGTATTCGTCCGGACGCCCGCGCAAAGGCGCTGGGGCAGGCCGAGTACATCCACGACATCGAGCGCCCTGGCATGCTCCACGGGCAGGTGGTCTTCAGCGCCCACCCCCACGCGCGGATCCTGCACATCGACACCTCCCGGGCGGAGCGGCTGCCCGGCGTGCGCGCGGTGATCACCGCCGCGAACACCCCGGAGATCCGCATCGGCTTCCTGCGAGACAACCCGGTGCTCAAGGGGGGAAAGGTCCGCGCGCTGCGCGACGAAGTGGCCGCGGTCGCCGCCACCGATCCCGAGATCGCCCGCGAGGCCGCTGCGCTGATCGACGTGATCTACGAGCCCCTGCCTGCGGTCTTCGATCCACGCGCCGCCATGCTCCCGGACGCCCCCCTGGTCCATGAGACCGACGGCCGCGGCCGGCCGGTGACCAGCAACCTCCTGCCGGTGCGCTTCCGCCACGACTCCGGAGACCTCGCGGCGGCCCGTCGCGCCTCGGCCCACATCGCTGAAGGCACCTACACCACGCCCCTCATCCAGCAGAGCTGCATGGGCACGGCGGGCTGCCTCGCCGAGTTCGACCCCTCCGGAAACCTGCGTATCCAGGCCAAGACGCAGATCCCCTTCCTGGCCCAGCGCGACTTCGGGCGGGCGCTGGGTGCTCTCGGACTCGGGGGACGCAACGTGCGGGTGACCGTGCCCGCCCTGGGCGGCGGCTTCGGCACCGGCCTCGACACCCACGCCTACGAGTACATCTCCATCCTGCTGGCGTGGCGCACCGGGCGGCCCGTCAAGGTGCTCTACAGCCGGGAGGAGGAGTTCTCGGCGCTCTCTCCGCGGCAGTCCAGCACAGTCCACATCACCCAGGGCTGCGACGCTGAAGGACGGCTCACCTTCCGGCGGGTCCGCGTGCTGCAGGACAACGGCGCCTACGGCGGCTGGGGGGCGACCTACCCCAGCGTGATGCTGCTCCCCGCGACGTCGCTGTACCGCGTGGACTGCGTCTCCTTCGACGCGGAGATCGTCTACACCAACAACACCTGGGCGCAGGCCATGCGGGGGTACGGCAACCCCGAGCTGACCTGGGCGCTGGAGAGCAACCTCGACGAGCTGGCGAGGCGCGCTGGCGTCGACGCGCTGGCCATGCGGCGGCTCAACTGCAACCGCTCGGGCGAGGTCACCCCGATGGGCCTGAAGGTGGGCACCTGCGGGCTGGCGGAGTGCCTGGACGGCACCGCCGAGCGGCTGGACTGGCCCGGCAAGCGCGGAAGACAGCGTCACCTGCGTCGTGGAGTCGGCCTGGCGAGCCTGATGCACGTCGGCGGATCGGGCCGCATCTACCGCTCGGACGGCAGCGGCGTCATCCTGCGATTCGACGACTACGGCAACGTCTACGTCTACTCGGGCGGCGTGGAGATGGGACAGGGGCTGCATGCCGCGCTGACTGCAGCGACGGCAGAGGCAGTCGGGGTGCTGCCCGAGCAGGTCTTCATCAACCAGACCGACACCGCCACCTGCCCGTGGGACGTCGGCACCCACGCCAGCCGGGGGGCCTTCGTCGCATGCAACGCCGTGCAGATGGCGGCCCGCGCGCTGCGCGCCGAGCTGCTGGGTGCTGCCGCCGAGGTGTGGCCGGAGCTGGTCGGGCCGCCGGGGGCCGGGGCGACGGCAGGCGACCTCGATCTGGTGGACGGCCTGGTGACTGCGCGAGACCAGGCGGACCAGGGGGGACAATCCGGGCCAGCGGTGCCGCTGGGCAAGCTGCTGCGCGCGCTGCACTTCCGCGAGGGCGGGCGCATGTTCACGGCGCAGGCGTTCTACGAGCCGCCGAGCGAGCTGCCCGACTGGTCGAAGGGCATCGGCAACATGTCGGCCACCTACGCCTACGGGGTCCAGGGGGTCGAGGTGGAGGTAGACGTCGAGACCGGCGACGTGCGTATCTGCAAGCTGGTAGCGGTCCACGACGTGGGTCGGGTGCTGTGCCCCCAGGCCCTGCGCGGTCAGACCTACGGGGCGCTCGCCCAGGGGCTCGGCTACGCGCTCACCGAGCAGGTACACACCCACGAGGGCCGCATCCTCAACCCGGGCTTCACCGACTACAAGATCCCCACCGCCGAAGAGATGGGGATCCCCATCGAGCTGGCGTTCGTGGAGCTGGGAGACGAAGAGGGGCCGTTCGGGGCCAAGGGGGTCGGCGAGCCCGGCCTCGTCCCCACGGCGCCGGCCATCGCCAACGCAATCTACGACGCGGTGGGGGTCCGGGTCCGCGATCTGCCGATCACGCCCGAGAAGCTCCTGGCGGCGATCCGGGAGGCGAGCCATGTCTCGAAGTAGGGCTCCCCCATCTCGCCTGCCGGCCTCGTCAGGCCCGCTCCTCCCACAGGCGGCGCAGGCAGGTCGGCGCCCCCTCCGGCAGGGTCTGCAGCGTCTCGAAGCGCAGCGCGCTGTCCAGCTCTGCGTTGATCGTCTCGACCATCGCAGAGAACCACATGTCGCAGCCCGGCCGATCTTCAGAGAGCAGATCACACCGGCGATGCCAGTGGACCCACGGACAGTCCGCGTGCTCGATGAACGCCTGATCGCCGTCCTCGCGCGCCCCGTCTTCCCAAGCCACGGCGTCTTCGCCCATGCACCTGCTGGACCAGGCGATGCTGCGGGCCACCTGGGGCGCGAGCGGCGCCGTGGGATCCAGGCGCTTCAGATACGACGCCGCGGTCTGCGCGCCCGTGATCTCCCACATGCGGAGCACCACCTCTCTGGCGTCTGCCGTGGGGAACAGCTCGGTGACCGCCTGCCGCCAGGCGAAGTGCTGGGCGCGGGTGATCTGACTCAGGATTTTGAAGCGGTGGGTGATCTCTTCCATGAATGCTCCGGGTGGGCTGGGGACGGTGGGTGATGCGCTTCGCAGAGCGAATGAGTCAGCTCAGGGCGTCGCGCATCCGCGAGCTCTTCGACCGGGGGCGTCAAATCCCGGACTGCCTCGACCTGTCGATCGGTCAGTCCGACTTCGAGGTGCCCGAGCCGATCCGCACAGCTGCAGAGGCCGCCGTGCAGAAGGGATTCGGACGCTACAGCCCCACGGAGGGAGACCCGGAGCTGGTGGCGGCCACCCGCGGGTACCTGGAGCGGCGGGTCGGCCTGCCCGCCGATGAGTCGGTGATGATGACGAGCGGCGCTACGGGCGCGCTCACGCTGGCGATGATGGCCCTGGCCGGCCCGGGTGACGAGGTGCTGATCCCGGATCCGCACTTCGTCAGCTACCGCACACTGGCGCGCATCGCGGGGGCCACGCCGGTCACCTATGACCTCTACCCGAGCTTCCGGCCCGACGTCGCGCGCATCGAGCGGGCGATGACGGAGCGCACCCGCGTTCTGGTGCTCAACAGCCCCGCGAACCCCACCGGCGTCACGTTCACCGCCGCGGAGATCGCCGAGATCGTGGCGCTCTGTCGGCGCCGCGCGGTGACCATCGTGAGCGATGAGCTGTATGAAGTGTTCGTCTACGACGGTCCCCACGTCAGCGTCAAGCGCGCGGCCGGGCCGGACGCCCTGCTCGTGGGTGGGCTGTCCAAGAGCTACGGGATGGCGGGATGGCGACTGGGCTGGGCCGCCGGCAGCGCCGTGCTGATCGAGCGCATGCGCATCCTCCAACAATTCATGTACACGTGCCCGCCGACGCCGCTGCAGCGGGCCGCCATCGCCGCCTTCGACGTCAACATGAGCCACCACGTGGTCCGCTACCGAGCCAAGCGGGATCTCCTCTTCGCCGGGCTGCGGGTCCGGGGCTACAAGGTCCACCAGCCCCAGGGTGCCTTCTTCATGTTCGCCGAGGCGCCAGGGGGCGACGACGTCGCGTTCTGCGAGCGTGCGCTGGCGCGCGGGCTGCTCGTAGTGCCGGGGAGAGCCTTCAGCTGTCGGACGACGCACTTCCGTCTCTGCTTCTCGGTCCCTGACGAGGTCCTGTTCCGGGCGCTGGATGTGCTCGCTGATCTGATCGAATCCTGACCGCGGTGAACAGGCAGGCCGATGGCCCTCGCTTGCCCTCGGGCCCGGTCTGGAGGACCCCCGTTCGTTCTTCGTCACCTTGCTGTGACGCTGCGGCGGAAACCACGATTGCATCGCGATCATCCATCAACCTGAATATTCGCCACTGTGAGAGGGTGATTCGCAACATTCATCAAGCCGCGAGCTGCGCGGCCATCGTATGCTGAAAAGCGTGCTCCATCCAGCTTTCCGCGGCTTCGGGAGTGCGCTCGTAATCCCGTGCAAGCCGACGACGGCGATTGCCCCACGCCAGACTCCGCTCGACCATCCACCGCTTGGGAATGACCTGGAAACCTCCCTGAATCGTTGGCGCTGGACCGTCCTTGGGCGCCCACTCCCCCGTCGTGTTGTCTCCCCGACGACGCGCGATCTCCAGCACC
>CAYXGP010000033.1:7646-49644 GCA_964464515.1 uncultured Enterobacterales bacterium | reverse complement strand
CATGGAGCTGGAGCAGCGCTACACCGAGCTGTTTTAGCCGTATTCGGAGTCACTGCTTTTCTTGGAGCGGCCTGACCTCCTGGCCGTGTGTCTCTTGACCATGGTGGCATGTGGGAGGAGTTCCCCGCATGGTGCGGATACCGCATGCGTTCCAGAGACAGAGATCCCGTATGACGGCATCGATCAGAACTGCGACGGCGCAGATCTTGTCGATGTTGATCAGGATGGTCAGCCATCAACTTTAGCGGGCGGGGCTGACTGCGACGACAACAACATTCACATCAGCCCAGACGCCAGCGACATCGTCGGGGACGGGACCGATCAAAACTGCGACGGCATTGATGGCACGGACACCGATGGGGATGGCTGGGCCTCGCAGGCCTCTGGCGGGACAGACTGCGATGATACAGACCCGGTGCTGAATCCAGGTGACGAAGACGAAGACGGCACGACCTCCTGTGACGGCGACTGTGACGACGGCGACCCTGGCACCTTGCCTGGCGCCCCCGAGGTCCCCTACGATGGCGTCGATCAAGACTGTGACGGCTCCGACCTCACCGATGTCGATGGCGATGGGTATGACGCCGAGGCGGTCGGAGGAGGAGACTGCGACGACGAAGACGCGAGCGTGAACCCAGTGGCGCGAGACATCGCCGGTGACGGCATCGACAATGACTGTGACGGGGTGTTTGCCAAGACAGCCGACCACGATGGCGATGGGCACGACGCTGTCGAGGAGGGGGGCGACGACTGCGATGATACGAACCCCCTCGTGTCTCCATCGGCCCGTGAGGTCCCGTATGACGGCATTGATAACGATTGCGATGGCACCGACCTGACCGATGTGGATGGCGATGGTTACGATGGGGAGAGGGCTGGCGGCGATGACTGCGATGACCTCGCCTCGTCAACGAACCCGGACGCGAGTGAGACCGCGAGCGATGGAGCGGACAACGACTGTGATGGTACCACCGATGAGATTACCGTCTGCCCAGACGGTTCAGGTGTACACACAACGGTTCAAGGCGCTGTTGATGCTGCAGTCGATGGTGACTCACTCGAGCTGTGTCCGGCGACCTGGTCCGAAAATATCAGTATCGCAAATCTCGATTTGACGATTTATGGCGGTGGAGAGCACCCGAACGACGTCATCTTCAACGGGACAGGTGGGGGCAACGCCATCGCAATTTCCGGTGACTCATCGGACCTCACGTTGAGATGGCTCACTATGGGTGGCCCCATCGACGTCGAAGAGATATCATCTTTCACCTTAGAATACGTTGATCTGTGTGAGGTGTCCGGCTCTGAACTCCGCACCAATCTGATAGTGGAGGCGGACGTCATTGTGTTGTCCCGTTCAAGGATCTGCTCAGAGGATGTCTTCCTAATGGGCGATTCCGCGGTTGTTGAAGGGAATCTGTTCTCATCTGGAGCTGGTGAGATGATTCTCTATGGGAAGAACGCTGATATTCACAATAATATATTCTATGATGGATATGTACTGCTGCACTTCTATATCAGCACAGCTCCTCTCATCAAAATTGAGAACAATCACTTTGCCTCACTCTCGCTGCTAGGGTTTTCCTATAGCAACTCTGCTTTTGCAGAGTCCGTAGGCTATCCAGAGATCTATTACTACAGCAATATCTTCTATGACGTCGACCTCTCGGCTACGGGGGTTTGGCAATATAAGGTCTACAGTGATTATCCTTGTTGTCTTGGAGTGAACGATATATCAGATATCGCCCCTACCGGATTTTCGTCCAATATCGTGTACGACAATGTCGGATTCAAGACCAAGACGGAATGGTACGAATACCAGGATGTGGTCGCAACCGACACGGGACTTGCTGCCGAACTGCTGAGCGCTTCTATTCTCGCGGACCCGGATTTCATGACCGACACAGGAATGGGGTCCTATGCACTGAGCCCGACCAGCCCCGGCATTGATGCAGGCGCTGGTGACCCGGACCCCGACGGAACCCCAAACGACATCGGAGCCTTCGGTGGACCCGAAGGTGACTGGTGGAAGGAAGTACCATGGGTATTACCCTGAAGTTGAACCTGATGATTCATGTTGAGAGTGCTCAGACATGGGACACAACGACTTATGATGATGAGCTGTTACACCACCAAATAGGTCTTCTCGCTACTGTAGTGGGTGGCCTTGGGACTGTTTGGCAAAACGCTCGCATTTCGCTGCAGGTCGATAGAACATTCTGGGATCAGAATGCCGACGCACCCGCATACCCTGGTGTGCCTACCAGCCTTCAGTTTGTGCTGGACCACGGCGGCAACTTCTGGTGCCAATGCCACGCCGCAGGCGCTGACCAGCTCACCAGTGTATGGGCTTGTGCCACCTCTGCCTACGAAGTCGAGCGCCCCACGGGTTGCTCCACACCCGGTTGGATAGCGGTCGCCGGGCGGAGTGGCGGAGCGGATGTCGATAACCCGAACTTGGACTGGGTTAGCATCACGGCAGCCTCCACGCTGAAGATGCAGAACTCCAGTGTTGTGAACAACTACTCTGCCTGTGCAGATTCGTTCCGTCCCTACGGCTTGGACATGGCCAACCTCAAGAGGTTCTATCAACATGATGCAGCCCCTGGCCCTCTCAATCCTGGGGTGACTATCGAGACGCCACGGCTGCGACCGTTCTGGGCCAAGACAGCCTCTGGTTGGATCGATAATGGTGACCTGTCTACCACCTACCCTCACGCCACTGCATTCTCGGATACCGGATCGGTTCTGATCATCCCGCAGGTCAACCGCTGGGACTTCATCGACATTGTGGGTGAACGGGCAAATACATCGGTGCAGACCTACATCACCCAGAGCGGATGCGAAGCGATGCTTACGGCAGTCTGGACTGCGTCGGAGATGGCCACCCGCTTCCAGGCCAGCATCACCAACGTATGGTATGCGCCTATTCGCCCGAAGTCTCTCACGAACGATGGTATCGACTTGCTTGAGGACTTTGTTCAGTCCGTCTATTACCTTCTTGAGATGGATGTTTCTGGGAAGGAACGAGGTCAGTGGATGAACATGAACGAGATCGGTAGCTGGTTCGCGGACTCTCGAAGCTTCAACAACTGAGCGTTGAATGCGCATTCATCTTGAGCTTGGGGTAGCTCCTGACTGGCGCCCATTCCGTCCGTGGGAGCCGGGTCGGATGATGGGCGGGACCGAGGCGCTGGCCGTGCGGCTGGCTAGTCTCCTCGCAACAGAGCATAGCGTTACGCTGCGAGCAGGTGGAGAGTCCGGGCGGTTTGGCGAGGTATCAGTGCTGGCCGCAGGTGATGATTCTGGCGATGTGGACGTGGCAGTGGGGGTTATGACTGAGCTCCCCGACCAACTCCGCGCTGGCCGGCGTATCGCGTGGTCCCACGCTGCTCAGTGGCCTCATGGTACGGAGAACTTCGATGCGATTGTAGCGGTGTCGGCCCATCACGCTGCTCTTCTTCGTACTCGATTAGACACGTCGGTTCACGCGATTCCGGCAGCTGTTGAATTGCCCCCAATGACGGAAACTCCCAGACGGGGCTTCCTCTATTGCTCGAGCCCCGATCGAGGTCTTCACCGGTTGCTGTCCATTTGGTCAGAGCTGTGGCAGCGCTTCGGGGAGCCGTTGCATGTCACCTACGATGTTCGTGCTGTTCTTCGGCGGCATTCCAAGCGCGCTGACGCTCTCGGCGTACGTCTGCGAGAGGTCTCCACTCTGCTGGACCAGCCAGGGGTGATCATCCATGGTCCGCTGCAGCAGGACGCGCTGGCACGTATCCGTTCCCGCTGTCGGGCTCTTCTCTACCCGTTAGAGCCCATCATCCCGCACAGCGAGCTGTTCTCCCTGGCTATCTTGGAGGCCTGCGCCGCGGGCGTTCCTCCAGTCCTGGCTCCCGTAGATGCGCTCACCTCTGTCTATGCTTCGGTAGGGCGTTTCGTTGACGACTATGATGCTCAGGCTTGGGTCCAGGCCGTTGAAGACGTCATCGCGGATGAAGACGCAGGGCAGCGGGTGCGCCAGTTCGCTGCCCGCCGCACCTGGAACGACTTCCGGGACGACTGGCTTTCGCTCTTCACCAAGCTGAAGCAGAAGCCCGCCAGGACGAACCCTGAGAGCGATGACGATCGCCACCCCTGGGTCTTCATCGCCTTCGGTGTTGGGGGGGGAGAGGTCGCTCTGGCGAGGCCCGTGATCGAGGAGGCCGTCCGCAGGAGACAACAGGTGCTCGCGCTCACCAATCGCCCAACCCTGACCAAGCTGTTGGAGGGGGTATGCAATACGCACACGGTGTCTTCCTCGGGTGAGTTCGTCGATGCGCTCCCCTCGCATCCCGGGCTTTTCGTGTTCTCCTGCACCGCCACCTGCCTACCTCTCATTCAGCTTACTGCGCAGCACCATCCTTCTGTGCCGCGTTCGGCCATCGAGTTCTCGTGGCTGGTTCGGGAGGCCCGTCACCCAGCGGTTCAGGCGATTGACAAGTGGTTCCACGCGCTCCCACAGGCAGCTTGGCAGGGGGCCGTCGCATCAGGGTTGTTTGACGTCCCTATCCATGTTCAGAAGCTCACCATGGGTGCCGGTCCCTTGTACTCTCCCCCTGTCGAGACCTATGGAGAGGAGCCTCACCTGCTGCTCTACTTCGGCGCGTCCCCGGCCGACTGGCTTCGGCCTCAGGAGGCGGCACTCGTTGACGCTCTTGAGGCGGTCCGGAGCCGAATACCAGGACTATCAGCCTTGTATGTCCACGGCGATCACCCACTACGTCTCCCCCCTTGGGTGAAGCTGCGAGAGCGCTTGCCGTTCGAGTCTTTCGCGCGGGAGATCGCGCGCGCCAAGGTGGTGATTTGCCATCCCGCCATGGCAACTACAACACAGGCTTTGGCCTACGGTACACATGTCCTCTTGCTCTCCTCTGGAGACTCGTTTATCCCGGGCCAGGAACACTGGGGAGATCGAGAAACGCGCGCCTTGGTCGCAGCAGGTCTGGTAGAGGCCACTTATGGTTGTCCCTCTCCAGCTCTCCTCGCTCGCCGAATCTACTCGCTGTTGACGGCACCGCGTCCGGTTCGCCTGAGAGGAGGGGTAGACCGCGTTGTAGATGGGCTCGAAGAGCTTTCCGGCGTCTCACAAGGGGTCTGGCGACCCGATCTTCTGGTAGAGTAAACGGAGTCGTTCGGTCAATCCAGACATTGGGTCCGTTCCCGAGTGAAACTACAGACCGCTCCGCAACCGCCCAAGATGCTGATTCACCCCGCAGCATCGCCCCACAGCGCAGCCCGCAGCCCGCTGGTGCGGCGAACACGCTGCGTGATGGCCGAGCGCACGATCTCCGCCGGTCCATACAATACAACCTTGGAACGCGCCCGCGTGATCGCGGTGTAGATCAGCTCCCGCGTGAGGATGGGCGAGGGCCGATCCGGCAGCACCACCGCGACCCGATCGAACTCGGACCCCTGGCTCTTGTGGATGCTCATCGCGAAGACGTCTTCGTGGGGTGGGAGCCGCCCGGGGGAGAACGTGCGGACGCCGCCCTCTGGTCCGGGGAACACCACCCGCAGGCGGCCGCGGCGATCGCGGCGGGTGAGGCCGATGTCGCCGTTGAACAGGCCGAGCCGGTAGTCGTTCGACGTCACCATCACCGGCCGACCGGCGTACCACTCCGCGCGCGCTTCGAGCAGCCCGCCTGCGCGCAGGGCGTCTTCGATCCAGCGGTTGATCATCTCCACGCCAGCGCGGCCCCGGCGGTGGGCGCACAGCACACGGAACCCCTCCAGCGCGCGCAGCGCCTCGGCGGCGCCGGGCTCCGTGAGCGCGGGCCCCAGCCCCTCCACCGCCGCGTCCTGGAGATCGCGGCCGAGCGGGACGGGGCGATAGGGCTGCGCGGGGATCTTCGGGGCGAGCCGGACGTCGGGGAAGGCGGGATCGGCCAGCACCTCCAGCGCGGCGTCGGCGTCTCCGACGCGAATGGCCCGCGCCAGCGCGCCGATGCCGCTGTCTGCGGAGAACCGCCAGCTGTGGGTGAGCTGCACGATGCAGTCGCTGATCGGCGGGATGTCGGTCGAGGCGCAGTCTGGGACGCCTTCGCCTGGGAGATCCTGCCCTGGGAGATCCTGCCCGGTGAGCTCCCGGACCCGGCGCCTGAGCGGCGCGGAGTAGCGGGGAGAGGTGCAGGCGATGTCGCCGAGGATGGCCCCCGCCTCGACGCTGGCGAGCTGATCGCGATCGCCCAGCAGGATCAGTCGCGCTGTCGGGGGGACCGCGTCGACCAGCCGCCGCATCAGCGCGAGATCGACCATGGAGCACTCATCGACCAGCACTACGTCGGCCGCCAGCGGGCGTTCGCGGGTGTGGCGCAGTCGCGTGACGGAGCCCCCGAACGAGCCGAGCTGCCGATGGATGGTGCTGGCGGTGTCGGGGATGGCGCTCCGGACGGACTCGGCGCAGTCGAGGCTGCTGCGGGCCCTGACGATGGACTCCGCCAGACGCGCCGCGGCCTTCCCTGTGGGGGCGACCAGGACGATGGTGGGCGATGGGCGGTCGGCGGCCTGCGCCTGCTCGATCAGCAGCGCGAGGAGCTTGACGACGGTGGAGGTCTTGCCCGTCCCCGGTCCCCCCGAGATGACGCAGAAACGGCGGAGGACTGCCAGCAGCGCGCCGACTCTCTGGAGGTCCGGTGTGTCCGAGAGGGGACCGAACAGGCGGTCGAGGCCGGCGGACAGCAGGGGGCCGTCGATGTCGGGGATAATCCCCTGCACGCGCTCCGACAGCGCCGCGGCGAGCGCGCGCTCGTGCGCCCAATACCGACGCAGGTAGAGGCGATCTCCCTTGAGGAGCAGCGGCGTGAGCGGGGCGCTGTCCGGCGCTCCCACCACGGGGCTCTGCGTGAGGGCGGCCCGCCACGCGGTGATCGCCGGCCACCGGGGGGCGTCATCAGTGGCGTCGTCGTCGCGTACGATCGGCGCCTCGGCCAGCTCGGACAGGAGCGCGCAGGTGTGCCCCCGGGAGACCTGTCGGCTGGCGGCGGCGATGCCAAGAGCCACCAGGGGATCCGGCTCGCCCGCGATACGGGTGAGCGTTCGGGCCAGTCCCAGGTCGAGGGCCGAGATGAGGTCGGCCTGCCGGAGCTCGTCGAGTGTGGGGAGGGCGGTCATGTCCGGGCGCCTCCGGGTCGCTCCAGGGCATCCGAGAGCGCCTGGATCATCGCCGCGGGAGGGCGATCGAAGAAGACGCCGTTGCCCGCGCCGTGCTCCGGGGCCATCCCCCGCAGGAACGTGTAGAACACGCCGCCCATGTGGGTCTCGTAGCGGTAGCCCGGCATGCGGGCGGCGAGGTAGCGGTGCAGCGCCACCACATACAGGTGGTACTGCAGCAGGTAGTTGTGCTCGACCATCGCGTGCGTCAGCGCTCCCGGGCGATAGTCGCCGGGGGACGGGCCCAGGTGGTTCGATTTGTGATCGACGACGTACCAGCGATCGCGATGTACGAACACCAGGTCGATGAAGCCGTGCATGAAGCCATGCACGGTGCGGAAACCGATGTCGGCGATGGTCTGGGCGTAGCCGGTGGGGATGGCAGCGCTCGGATGCTCGGCGAAGGGACGGGCGAGATCCTCTGCGCTGAAGGAGGGCGCGCTGTCCGCGCCCACGGGGAACAGGAAGGCCATCTCGTTGATGCGCTGTCCGGGTGGAAGATCGGCCAGGCAGAGCTGCCCGTGCGGGTGGTCGCCGCTGCGGAGCGGAGCAGAGACGATGTCGGGGAGCGCCGCGGTGAGGAGGTCCGACCACTCCTCCACAGGCAGGCCGAACAGCCGCAGGGAGGACTCCACCAGCGGGCGCACCGTGTCGTCTGCGCTGCGCTGGAAGTCCATGTGCTCGAGGATGTGGTGCAGCAGGGTGCCGGCCTGTGGCCCACGATGAAACGCGTCCAGGCGGACCTGCGCTCCCGGGGCGGGGGGGGTGGGCTCCTCGGCGGGCACGTGGGCGTCGTGATCGCGCCCGTGGAAGTCATCCGAACGAATCAGGGACGAGAAGCTGGACATGCACCAGTCGTCGCGCAGGCTCTCGGTGACGCGCCGCGGCTGCAGCCCGCGGGGATCGACGCGCGGGCCGCTCCAGCGCTGTCCAGGGGTGTCCTCGAGCGGGGTGATCGCGATGGCGCCCGAGGCGGTCAGCGGCGCCAGGTCTGCGATCAGATCGTCGTCGGTGGCCTTGGAGAGCCACCTGGAGGTGTCTTCTGGTGTGTCTCGCGGGTGGAGCAGCGCGCCGAGCGGGGACGTCGCGGCGTCGGCGAAGCCACCCCAGACGACGCGGACCTGGTGACGCGCCCGCGTGAGCGCGACGTACAGCAGCCGCATCCCCTCCGCTGCGGCCTCGTCCTCGGCGAGCGCAACGCGCTCCTGCCGCTGGTCGGAGCCCAGATCGAGCTTGAGTCGATGCCCGTCCTCGGGATCGTGAAACCGCACACGCTCGCGGTCGCCGGCGTGTAGCAGAAGGCCGTCCCACAGGTAGGGACACCACACCACGGGGTACTCCAGGCCCTTGCTCTTGTGCATTGTGACGAGCTGCAGCGCGCGCTCGTCGCTCTCCAGCCGCAGCAGCCCCCCCTCGCGGGCCAGCGAGCTGCGCGTGGTGGGGTCGGCGCGCATCTGCTCCAGCCACTGCACCAGACCGTTCATGCCCAGGCCGAGCCGGGACGCGGCCATGTGCAGCAGCTCTGAGAGGTGCAGCAGGTTGGTGAGGCGGCGCTCGCCGTCGGCGTGCGAGAGCAGGCGCACCTGGATCCGCTGGTCCTCAAGGCAGCTCCAGAAGGCCTGGATGAACCCCCACCGACTCCAGGCTTCGCGCCAGGCGTGGAAGCGGCTGATCCAGGCGTCCCACGCAGCCTCGTCTTCCTGGAGTCTTCCGAGCGCGCGGGCGTCCAGGCCGAGCAGCGTGGTGGCGAGGGCCTGTCGGACCGCCCGGGCGTTCCCTGGCTCGGCCATCGCGCGGAGCACGAACGCCAGATCGCTGGCCTCGGTGGTGTCGAGGACGTTGGCGTCTGTGTGGAGAACCGAAGGGACACGTAGGCGTCGCAGCGCCTCCTGCATCGCCAGCGCCTGCGTGCGCTTGCGTACGAGGATGGCGAGGTCTCCGGGCACCACAGGGCGTCCCTCGATGGTCGCGCCGCTGTGCAGGAATCTGCAGACGTCTGCAGCGATGAGCGCGGGCAGGGCATCCCAGGCCCACCCCTTGGTGAGTCTCCCGGCGCGATCAGTGGGGCGCTCTCCGCGGGCGACCAATGAGACCACCACCGACGGTGGGGAGGCGTCGCCGCGCCGCAGCCGCTCTGAGGCCTCGGGTGCATGCGCAACGCGGGGGTAGTCGATCCCCTCCAGGCGGAACGGGCGCCGACAGCGCGTGAAGAGCGTGTTCACCGACGCCACCAGCTCCGGGTCGGACCGCCAGTTCACGGTGAGCGTCCAGCGGTGCTCGGCGTCGTCCACCGCCCCCAGGTACGCGAACACGTCCGCCCCTCGGAAGGCGTAGATCGCCTGCTTCGGATCGCCGATGAGGAACAGCGAGGGCGCCGGAACGCGCGCGAACAGGTGGTGGAAGATCTCGTACTGGACCGGATCGGTGTCCTGGAACTCGTCGATCAGAGCCGCGCTGAAGCGACCCGAGATGAGCGCCGCGAGGGCCGGACCACCCGGGCCGCGCAGCGCCGCGCGCATTCGGAGGAGCAGATCGTCGAACGACAGCGTCCCGCGCTGGCGCTTCCGCCGCTCCAGCTCTCGCGCGGCGTAGTCGAGCAGCTCGTGTTGGAAGGCGATCACATGGCTATCGAGCGCGGCGCGGAGCGCCTCGGCGGCGGACAGGAGCGCTGCGCACCGCTCGAAGAACGGATGCGAGGGTGGCGTCATCCGCTTCTTCGTGCTCGCGGCCAGCACCGCCGGGGTGAAGCGGTCGAAGCGGTCGAAGAGCGCCGCGCCCGGCGGGGGCGCCGCCATCAAGGCGTCCATCGCGGCCAGCCACTGCGGCACGGAGGTCTTCCGGTAGCGGTTGCGGTTGAGCACCTTGGAGGTGGTCAACAGGGTGGTGACCTCTGCGTGGGAGGTCCGCCAGGCGGCGGCGGCAGCCTCCCAGGCCTGTGCGAACGCGACCCGCTCCGCGGAGGGGTCGGCGTCTTCCGGCTGGGGGAGCACCGGGAGGTCCGGGTTGCCCGCGACGAGGCGGATCAGCCGGGTGAGGCCGGCGGGGGTCACCTTCCGCTGCGCCAGCGCGCGCACCCGCCAGTTCGGGGCGTCGTAGGTCTGGCGAGCCCAGAAGTCGCAGGCGATCTCCCGGAACAGCTCGCCGCCGTCGGTGGACAGAGCCGCGTCGAAGTGGACCTCTCCCTCGAACGCGTGCTCCAGCAGCACCCGCTGGCAGAAGCCGTGGATGGTGTGGATGTGAGAGAGGTCGAAGTCGCGGATGGCCTCGGAGAGGCGCTGACGTATGCGCGGAGCGTCGCTGGCGTTGCGCGCGAGGAGCGCCGCCAGGAAGGGGTCACGCACCCGCCCGATCTCGGAGGCGCCCATTTCAAAGACACTGAGAGCCTCACACAGGCGGTCCCGGACCCGGCTGCGCAGCTCTGCGGTGGCGGCCCGCGTGAACGTCACTACGAGGAGCTGGTCGATCGTCAGTCCCCGCTCGATCAGCAGGCGGAGGAACAGCGTGTGGATCGTGTACGTCTTGCCGGTGCCGGCGCTGGCCTCGATGAGGTGGATCCCCTCCAGCGGCACCGAGAGCGGATCGAGCGGTGCGAGGGTGGTCACTGGGGGCCTCCGTCGAGGGGCCGCAGGCGGGCGAGGAGGGGGGCGTAGATCCGAGAGGACAGCTCGCTGAAGCTCGGCGGGGGAGCGTCGAAGGCGCGGCGTCCGCGGGTGGGAGGGACCGCTACCAGCGGGTTCTGTCGCCCGAACACCTTGCGCAGGTGCGGGTCGTCGGACTCGGGCCACGTGCCGGCGTAGAACGCACTCTGCGCGCGCTTCATCGCCAGCGTCGGATCGCGCTTGTCGGCCAGGGTGCGGGCGTAGATGAGCGAGGAACCGCTGAAGAACGGCAGCGGACTGTGCTGACCGAGTTGGAACAGCTCCACGAGATCCGCCAGCGCAGCAGCGGGGGCGTCCACCGCGTCGAGCTGGAGCGCGGTCGGTGCGCCGCTTCGTCCCTCCCGGCCAATCAGCACGGTGCGCCGGGGACCCTCGGGCAGGGTACACATCGCCAGGTGACGGACCCACGCGCCCAGCAGGTGTCGCCCGTGGATGCGGCCGAATTGCACCTCGACGCGCGCGGCCGTGAAGCGCTGATCGATCCAACCCAGCAGCCGGCAGGGTCCTGCGATGAGGTCGATCGCCGCTGCGGGGAGGGGGCCTGTTCGCCACGGAGTTCCCAGCGCCGTCAGCGCCTCCACCGTGGGGCAGAGGTCGTCGTAGACGCACCTTCCGGGGGTGCCCAGCGGGAGCACTCCGCGGGCCTGCGCTGCGGGAAGGGAGACGGGGTGGCCCCGAAGGGCATGCTCCAGCAGCTCGCCGCCGAGCGCCCAGCGGGACAGCCCGTCCAGCGCCAGGGGCTCGCGGTCGGGGAGCGGGCGGGCGCGCTCGTGGAGGGACAGCCCGAGCCGACTGCCGAGGAGGCGCCGGACCGGATGCTGGAGGAAGCGGATCAGCTCGTCCAGCGCGAGGTCGGGCGCGGGGCCGGCGGAGCGCAGCGTGTGCGAGAAGAATCGGCGGGGGCTCATCCGACGGCGGGTCGCGGCGCGCGCG
The DNA here is from genome assembly GCA_964464515.1 of uncultured Enterobacterales bacterium. Taxonomy (GTDB): domain Bacteria; phylum Myxococcota_A; class UBA796; order UBA796; family UBA2385; genus CAYXGP01. Next base: position 37,861 of record CAYXGP010000033.1, on the reverse strand, counting down.
CCGGCTCCCCACACCTCGTCGTAGCTGAACAGTCGGGTGTCACCGCCGAAGTAGCGCGGGTTGAACGGCTGGAGCGGGTGCTCCGTGACGAGGGCCTCTCGGACGGCCTGGCGGGCGGCGTCGGGATTCTCAGGGGCGCCTGGGAGCTGGAAGTCGACGGCGATCGTGTCGATCAGCTCGCTGACCACTGGCGACGGGGGAAGCTCACCGCTGCCGCGGATGTCCTGGCCGACGTAGCTGATGACCAGGCGCTCGCGGGCGCAGAGGATGGCCTCGAGGAAGCGACCTCGGTCGATCTCGCGCTCGGTGGGATCGCCGGCGCGGGGGCTCGCGGCGAGGAGGTCGAAGCTCGGGGGGTGATCGGTGCGCGGGAAGCCCTCCGCGCCCATGCCCAGCAGGCAGACCATCTTCGAGGGAATGCAGCGCTGTGGCAGCAGCCCGCAGAAGCTCGCGCCCCGCGACAGGAAGCCGTAGCTCGGCGCGAGCTCCTGGAAGCCGGCTAGCAGGCGCGCGGTGACGGCGTCGAGGTCGAGCGGCGCGTCGAACCCGATGGCCTCCGCGCGCTCGGTCAGTCCGCCGAGCGCGGCGTGGATGGCGTCGTGTTGCGCAGCGTTCTCGCGGGTGACCACGATGAGATCGGAGATGAAGGTCTGGAGCGTCGAGCGCCAGGCAGAGACGGGGCGGGGCGTTCGCAGCGCATCCCTCGCCGAGAACAGCGTCTCGCAGAACGCCACGAGGCGCCCCAGCAGCTCCGCCCCGCTGCCCTCGATGTCGTCGTGCGGGAGGACCCCGCCGAACATGCGGTCGCCGTCTGAGCCGGCCGCGTAGCCGAGCATCAGGCGCTCCAGGCCGAACCGCCAGGTGTTGCCGTGCAGCTCCGGCTGGCGCTCCTGCGACCGGTGGGCGGCGTCCACTCCCCAGCAGATGCCGGTCTCGTCGACCCACCCCCGGATGCGCTCGAGGTCTTCGGACTGGATGCCGAACCGCTCACGGATGGCCGCGCGGGTGAGCAGATCGAGGACCGCGGCGGCCGGCAAGCGCCCACGCAGCGTGCCGAGGACCGCGAGGAAGCAATCGACGACCTGATTGTCTGCGGCGAGTGAGCGATCGGCGATGCCCACCGGCAGCGGGTACCCCCGCTGCGCGCCCACCACCCGCAAGCGCCGACCGAACACCGCCTCGACCAGCGGCGCGTAGGTCTCCACGTCGGGGGTCATGATGAGGACATCGTGGGGCGTCATGCCGTCGCGCTCGAGGGCCGCGATGATCTGGTCACGAAGGACCTCGACCTCGCGGAGCGGGCTGTGGCAGGCGTGGATGCGCAGGCTGCGGTCGCGTGGATCGAGCACGGGTGTGGGGCGTGGAGCGCCGGAGAGCGCGGACTGAAGCGCCGGGAGCAGCCCGCTCGCGCGGGGAACGCGGAAGCGATCGGCGCCGCCCTGGAGCGGTCGCAGGCGCCTCGTGAGCTGCAGGAGCGTGCCTGAGGTGAGGCCGCTCAGCGAGCGCTGGAGCGGGTGGACGGGACCGGGCGCGCTGCGGGCCGCCAGCTCTGCGCCCACGTCGGTCTCTCTCGACCCGCCGGGCGCGGGGGACCACAGCAGCAGATGCACCTCGCATACGTCGGAGAGGGCCTCGAAGAAGTCGACGAACAGCGGGGGCAGGGTGGTCGGCGCGAACAGGCAGATCCGCGCCGGTAGACCCGCGGGGGGAGCTGCCTCAAGGGAATCGTTGAGGAGCGACGTGAATTCCTCGACGCGCGCGGAGAGGTGAGCGGGGCCGTGGCGAGCGACGAGGCGGCGCCACAGATTCGGCATCCACGCCGGTCCCGTCCCGTCCTCACCCGTGTCCCACGAGCGGACGATCTCCGGGCGGTACAGCACCGCCCGCTCCAGCGCGCTGGCGAGCCGCCAGCAGAGGGAGAGCCCGCGCCGGGAGGCCAGACGCTCTCGCGACAGGGGGGTGTGGCGCGCGAGGGGCGCGAAGGCGGGATCGGCGGCGCAGCGGGGCAGGGTGTCGGCGATGGACCACATCAGGGCCGCGGGCTCGAACGGCTGCTCCGCGGCGTCGGATGCCCCCAGGGCGGCGTCGAGCCAGCCATCGATCGCTCCGCGCGCTGTGGGGAACGCGGGGTGGGCCCAGACCCCCAGGCGCTTGGAGAGCTGCTGGGAGACCCAACGCGCCATGGGCTCGCCTTCGACCAGGATCGGCTCGGGGTGTAGTGGCGAGGTGAGGGGGGTGCGGACCACGTCGGCCAGCAGGTCCACCAGCATGTCAAGATCGTTGCTACGGTACAGATGCACACATCACCAGGGAGGCGGACTGAGCCTAACCAGCGCCGTCCGCGCTGACCGGACGGAACCTGACCTTGACAATCCACCCCATCCGTACAAATGGAGCTCAGCCGAACGCTCGGGAGGCCTCCATGCGCGCCCTTCGCCCGCTGCTCGCTCCATCGCTCACCCCGCTGCTCACACCACTGCTCATGGCGACGCTCCTCCTGCCGCTCGTCTCAGCGTGCGGCGATAAGGACGACGACACCGCGGCGTCGGTGCCGGCCGGCAGCCCCTCGCTGAAGGTGACCTCGCCGCAGGACGGTGCCTGGTACGACGAGGGGCAGGAGATCGTGTTCTCGGTCGAGGGGCGCGACGCCTCCGGCGCGCAGGTCGAAGCGACCGACGTGACGTGGACGACCGAGGGGTGGAGCGACGTCGGGGCCGAGGTGTCCACCAACGCGCTGCCGCCGGACGCCCACGACTTCACCGTCGAGGGGACGGTGGACGGGGAGGTCCTGACGGAGACGTTCGAGGTCACGATCTGGGCGGCGTCTACCAACGACACCGGTACCGGGTCGCAGCCCTGATCATCTGTGTGGCCCGATCGTCCTGGTGGGTCACGCTGCTTGAACGTCGGTGAATGCGCCTGCCTCGATGCTCGTGTCCGTCGTGGAGCAATCGATCCCGCTGTGGAGCCGTCGCGGATCGCGGTCACGCGGTCTCGTGGAGACGAGGTCTCGTGGGTCCGCGGCTCCGTGCTTCCGCGGCAACGCGGTCACGCGGCAACGCGGCTTCACGGTCTCGCGGAGCCACGGTTTCACGATCCCTCGAACCACGGTCCTACGGTCCACGATCCGCGACGTCGCCATCCCCTCCATTTACCGGTGAGTGAGCCGTCTGCCCCTCTATCTGGACGTCAGCGCGCCGCGGCCTTGATCGCCTCCACCACGCTCGGATCAGAGAGCGTCGAGACATCCCCCAGATCGTCCGGAGCCCCCCGGGCGATGCTCCGCAGAATCCGCCGCATCACCTTCCCCGAGCGCGTCTTGGGTAGCGCGGGGATCGCGGTCACTCGATCCAGGCGGGCGTGGGCGCCGATCGCGGAGCGGCATGCGGCATCGAGCGCGGAGCGGCATGCGGCATCGAGCGCGGAGCGGCATGCGGCATCGAGCGCGGAGCGGTCCACATCGAGCGTATCTGCAGGGAGGACCACGAACGCGTGGACCCCCTGTCCGCGGATCTCATGTGGGAAGCCGACCACGGCGGCCTCGGCGACCTCGCCAGAGGCGACCAGCGCGCTCTCGAACTCCGCGGTGCCCATCCGGTGTCCGGCGACGTTGAGCACGTCATCGACGCGGCCGGTGATCCAATGGTAGCCGTCACCATCTCGACGGCAGCCGTCACCGGTGAAGTAGAGATCGGGCGCCTCGTCGAAGTACGTGGCGACGAATCGGGCGTGGTCTCCCCAGACGGTCCGCGCCTGGCCGGGCCAGGGCTGCGCCAGGAACAGACGGCCCTCTCCGGGGCCGCGGATCACCCGGTCATCGGTGCCCAACAGAACGGGAACGATGCCGGGAAGAGGCAGCGTCGCGCTGCCGGGCTTGGGTGGGGTCGCGGGGGCGATGGCGCTGATGCAGATACCGCCGGTCTCGGTCTGCCACCATGTATCGACCACGGTGCAGCGGCCGGCGCCGACGACGCCGTGGTACCAGCGCCACGCGTCGGCGTTGATCGGCTCCCCCACCGTCCCGAGAACACGCAGACTCGCGCGGCTGTGGCGCGTGACGTGGTGGTCACCGCGCGCGGCGAGGGCCCGGATGGCTGTGGGCGCCGTGTAGAGGATGGTGATCCCGTGGCGATCGATCATCTCCCAGTAGCGCCCGGGATCGGGATGCATGGGGGTCGACTCGAACATCACGGAGGTCGCGCCGTTCGCCAGCGGGCCGTAGACGATGTAGCTGTGACCGGTGATCCAGCCGACGTCCGCGACGCAGCCGAAGACGTCGTCGTCGCGCAGATCGAAGACCAACGCGTGGGTCCAGGCGGTGTAGGTGATGTAGCCCCCGCAGGTGTGGACGACGCCCTTCGGACGCCCGGTGGAGCCGCTGGTGTAGAGGATGAACAGCGGGTCCTCGGCTGCGCACGGGACGGCCCGCCGCAGGGGCTCCCCCAGCGCGCAGACAGCGTCCCAGTCCATGTCTCGAGCGGACGCCGCGGGGGCATCGCCCGTGCGTCGATAGACGACGACGTTCTCGACGCCCTCTCCGTCCATCAGGGCTGTGTCGACGGTGGCCTTCAACGGGACGCGTCGGCCGCCGCGCAGCCCCTCGTCCTGGGTGATCACGACGCGCGCGGCGCAGTCGCGGACGCGGTCGCGCAGCGCCTCGGCCGAGAAGCCTCCAAACACGACGGAGTGGATCGCGCCGAGTCGCGCGCAGGCGAGCATCGCCACGGCCGCCTCGGGGACCATCCCCATGTAGATGATGACGCGGTCGCCCTTGCCCACGCCGAGCGCGCGGAGTCCGCCGGCGAACCGCTCGGTCACCTCGAGCAGCTCGCGGTAGGTCACCCTCCGCACATCGTCCGGTTCATCCCCCTGCCACAGCAGCGCGATCTTGTCTGGGGTGGCGGCGGCGTGTCGATCGATGCACGACTCGGTGACGTTGAGGACGCCGTCGGCGAACCACGTCAGCGGGCGCTCTCGGACCGACGTGAAGTCGCCGCGTCGCCCCTCGGTCGGAGGGGTCTGCCACGCGATGCGATCGCGGGTGACGCCCAGCCAGAACGCGTCCGGGTCGCTGCAGGCGCGGAGCCACTCAGCGCGCCAGTCGTTCATGGAGGCGACGGCGCTCGGAGAGCCTTCACGGACGCGGGGAGGGACGGCGACGGTCTCGGACATGGTTCCTCCACGAGGGGTCTCTCCGGGGGAGGGATCGTTAGCCGATCTCCCCAGCGCGTGGGCCCCGCTCATCAGCCTGCTTCATCTCAAGGTGACGACGCGGTTCTTGCGTTCCCAGCGGATCGTCCAGCCGGGCAGCCGGGGGATGAACTGGTTGGGCGGCGGTCGGGTTCGGGCGCCGCCGATCTGGTGCAGGACCGCCACCCGCTGCGGGGGATCGTAGCGGATGTGGTACCGCGCATCTCCGATGGAGAGCGCCCGGGGGAAGGCGCGATCCAGGGCGCGCTGCTCGCCTGCGGGCAGGGCCGCGGGGCAGATGTCGTCGATCTCGAGGAGCTCGATCTCGTCGGGTTCCTCAAGACCCAGCTCGGTCAGCCGCGCCAGCAGCCACTCCTCCAGTCCGGGGCCGATGGGAGCGCCGCGCAGCCCGGCGGCGAGCGCGCGGGCCTCGTGCCGGTCGCGGGCCTTCTTCCCGCCGCCGCGTAGCAACCTCCCGGCGAGGAAGAGGTCGCGCACGGCCTCGCGGAGCAGGGGTCCTCGGGGTTGCTGCGCCGAAGACGTGAGCACCTTTCGGGCGTACACCCGCTCGACCCGCACCTCGATCCGCCCCGCCCGCAGAGTGGGATCGCGCATGCGCGGACGGCCGAGGCCGGCGGCGGCGAGCCACGGCACAGGGACGGGCATCGCCGCGGTGATCTCGAGCTGCTGATCGCGCCCGCGCCGGGAGAAGGAGCGGCTGTCGAGGGCGAGGACCGCCTCTACGCGGGCCGGGTCCAGGGCGCTGTCGGGGCTGAGCTGGTGCTCGGTGCCGCCGTTGCTCCAGGCGATCTCCCGTCGGCGACGGCGCGCCACGTGGGCGGCGTCGGGCCAGGCGTCCAGCAGCGTCAGGGCCAGCGCGCGTCCATCGATCGGCGCCGCTCCCCGAATCGCGGCGATCCCCAGGATCCGGCTGAAGCGCTCCGCGGCGCGGCGGGCATCGGCCAGCGCGCGGGCGTCGAGGAGATGACGCCGGGGCAGCCCCTCGGTGACGGCGCGGATCATCGCGCGGGCGTCGCACCCGGCATCGCGCAGATCGTCGTCGGGATCATCCGGCCGTCCTGCGAACAGTCGCCCCGGCACGCTCAGCGCCGCGCACAGGGGGATCACCATGTCCAGCGTCCCGCGGCGCTCGCCGGCGAGCAGCAGGCGGCCCAGCCGGGCGTCCACCGGCAGGGAGAACATGCGGCGGCCGCGCTCGGTGAGGCCGCGATCGGACGTGAGCGCTCCCAGGAGGGTCAGCTCGTCGCGCGCGGTGGCGAGGGCATGCGTCGGAGGGGCGTCGAGAAACGGAAGGTCCTCGGGCTGGGATCCGCAGGCGGCGGCGGCGAGCACCAGCGGCACCAGAGACTCCCGGTGGATCTCCGGGGGGGTGGTCTGCGCCAGCCGCACGTCCTCGGACCACAAGCGAAAGCAGGTGCCTGGCGCGGTGCGTCCCGCCCGGCCCGCGCGCTGCGCAGCGCTGTCGGCGGCGATGGGCAGCAGCGTCAGCGTGCCGCGACCGCCGCGGTAGCGCGTGCGGCGGACCAGGCCGGCGTCGATCACCACCCCCACGCCCGGGATGGTCAGCGAGGTCTCGGCGACGTTCGTGGCGGCGATGATCCGCCGAAGCTCTCCCCGCCGAAAGACGCGACCCTGCTCACGGAGCGACAGTCCGCCGTGCAGCGGCAGCGCCTCGAGATCTGACCGGCGACCCAGGCGGGCGCAGACGGCGCTGATCTCGCGCTTTCCGGGCAGGAACACCAGGACGTCTCCCGGCAGATCAGCGCAGCGAGCGAGCGCCGCGGAGACCCTGTCCTCCAGACCGCGGACGTCGGGTGGGCGGGCGAGTCCCGGCAGATGGTGGCAGGTCACCGGCCAGGTGCGACCCGCGGCGTGCAGGTGGGTCGCGCCGAGCCCCGCGGCGACGCGCGGACCGGCGATGGTGGCGCTCATCACCACCGTCCGGGGCGAGCCGCGCTGGCGCAGCAGGGCCACGATCAGATCGAGATCGAGGCTGCGCTCATGGAACTCGTCGAGCACGACGGTCTGGAAGCGCCCCAGGCCGGCGTCGGAGAGCATCCTCAGGACCACTCCGGGGGTCGCGAAGACGATCTCCGTGTTGGGACCGGCGCGCCGATCGGCGCGGACGATGTAGCCGACCCGCCCGCCCAGCGCGCAGCCCTCCAGCTCGGCGACGCGGGTCGCCAGCGCTCGGCAGGCCACGCGTCGGGGCTCCACCACCAGCACCGGGCCGGGAAGCCAGCACGGGACGCGGGTCGATTTTCCCCAGCCGGTGGGTGCGGTGATCACCACCGGGCCGTCGGTCGCCTGGAGCCGCGCGCGGAGTGTGTCGTGGTTGGACTGCATGGACGTGTCAGAGAAGATAGTGCCCGATCATGCTCGGCCCGCTCATCATATCCAGCGCCCTTGCGCTGACCCCCGCGCAGCGGGAGGTCGCGCCGCTGCTGGAGGGGCAGACGATCGACGGTCGCCTCCACCCGCCCACGCTCACCGCGCTGTCTGACGCCCTGAGCCTCGTGCGGCGTGACGGGCCGGCGCTCCTCCAGGGCTCCGTCGATCACCTGTTCGCGCCGCGGGTGTGGATCCCCGGGCACCCGCTGCTGCTGTCAGAGGTCGGAGAGCGCGACGACCACGACCAGGGCGGTCCGCTGCGGCACACCCGGCACGAGCACGTCACGATCACCGTGGATGTCGAGACGAACGAGGCCCTGCTCGAGCGGATCGCGCCCGTCGATCGGGTGCTCCCGTGGAGGCCGCTCGGCGTGACGGCGCTGGATGTACTGGATGTCGACACGCCGATCGTCGCGCTGCGCTTCACGCCCCCCGAGCTGACCTGCTACTTCTCGCAGTCGGTCGATGCAGAGTCGATCGCTGCCGCCTGGCTGGAACTGTCTTCGGTGACGGCCGCCAGGGCCTACGAGCAGGTGTGGATGTACGAGGCGCTGGGCGACGTGCTTCCGGCCTGGGAGAGCGATCCCCGCCGACTGACGATCCGCCTCGACCCCGAGATCGCCCGAAAGCTGCAGAAACAGAGCGATCGGGCCGCGCGGCGCGGCGAGGGGTGGCCGGGGCTGCCGGCGCTCGATGGGTTGGACAGTCAATTCGGCGTGGTGGAGCACCGACTCGACGGAGACACCCTGTCGCTCGTGTTCGAGGAGATGTGGGACATGGATCCGGTGGCCGCGGCCTACGCCCGACTGCCAGAGGTCGTGCGCGCCGAGACGGCGTCGCAGGTGTCGACGCAGGTGTCTACGCCGATGGACATCGAAGCTGTTCCGTTGGATCGGGGGTGGCGGTTCACGTTCGTTCTGGAGGGGCGGAGCGTGGTGTTTGAGGTGGAGGGGGGAGAGGTCCTCCGCGGGTGATCAGGCTCTCCAGCGCGCGCACCGAGCGCGTATCTGCGAAGAGTCGATCCCGCCTCTCGACCAACTGCGCGCGCAGGTCGGACCGACGGGTCGGATCAGCGCCCAACGAGACCGCCAGATCGACCAGCGCGTCCACGTTGCCTGTGACCAGCTCATCCAACTCAAGCTCCCAGAGGATACCGGCGGTGTGCCTCTGTCGCATGAATCGACCAGCGCGTGTGACGGGCAGGAGCCCGACGTGGATGGCCTCCAAGGTGGTCCGCCCGCCCGACCACCCAGGAGCGTCGAGGAACAGATCGGCGCAGCGATTCAGCGCGAGAAAGTCCCCCGGTGACTGGTGGGGCACCAGGGTGACGTGCCGGGTCCAGTCCAACCCCTCCGCGGCGAACGCGGCGGCCAGCCGATCGGTGAACGTGCGGCGGACGCCGTCGCTGGCGTTGGCCTTCTCGCTCGCCAGAAAGACGATCCGCGCGCTGGGCAGCCGCGCGGCGATGCGGGCGTACAGGTTATCGTACTCCGGGAGCAGCTTGTACAGCGACTGCGGCACCAGCAGGACCACGTCCTCGGCGGGCAGGCCGAAGTCACCGCGGGTCTTGCCAGACGGCGCGACCTTCGGGGGCCACGTGCAGATCCCGACGCCGGGCAGCCGAGCGAGCGCCTCCGTGTAGTGCGCGTCGCCGCCGTCGGGCTCCATGGCGGCGCTGCTCAGGAACACGTCGATCGTAGACAGCCCAGTCGTGATGGGGTGCCCCCAGCTCACGCACTGAAGCGGCGCCAGCCGGTGGGCGGCCACGCGGAGCAGCCGGCGGTCCATCCCCAGCTCCGGGAAGATGAGCGCGTGCAGCCCGTCGGCGTGGATGGCCGTCGCGACGTCGGCGGGATCGCCGGTGAGGGTGCGCAGGGTCGCGCGGGCGCCCAGGACCCGCGTGTTGTCGTCTGCGGGGGAGAAGAGCTGGTAGACGAAGACGTCGAATCGGGAGCGGTCCAGGCCGGCGATCCAACCCCCGAACAGCGCAGAGACGGTGTGGCCGGTCAGCAGCGAGGAGGCGAACCCCACCCGCAGGCGGTCACCGGCATGCGGCGTCGGCGGCGGCAGCGCCCGCGCGCAGGCCACCAGGTGCTCACCCAGGAGGGCCTGCGCCGCGCGATGATCGGCGTCGATGTAGTGAAGGTGGAAGGCGTCCCAGGCCGCCGTCGCCGCCGCTGTGGGGTTCTGCGCGATGAGGGGCCGCAGCGGGGCAAGGCGGGAGATGTAGCGCTCGGCGGCGGCGCGAGCGGTCTCTGCGGAGCGATGGACCACCGGCAGCAGGCGCGCGTCGAGCCACGCCGCCTCCACCGAACCGGGGCGGCTCCGCCGCCAGGCGGTCACCAGCGCGATCGCCTGGTCGGGGGCGTGCCCGTACACCCGCGACCGCGCCCGCCCGCGCGGCGCCGCCAAACCCCCCGGCTGCGCCGACAGCGCCGCGCGCCAGATCGGCCGCGCCTCTGTGTACCGACGCTGGCGTATCAGCAGCTCACCCAGATTGTGCGCAGGGGGATACCAGCCGGGCGCCACCGCCACGGCGCGGCGCCAGCAGCGCTCGGCCTCCGCGTGGTCTCCGTGTCGGTCGAGGTGGTTGCCCCGCATGAGCCAGCCCTCCTTCAGGCCGGGAGCCCGGCGGGTGAGGGTCGCCCAGGCCCGAGCGGCGCGCGGAGGGTCGGCTGTGTCCAGCGCCATCGCCTGCACCAACCGGGCGCGCAGGTCTCCGGGGTTCCTGGCGAGGTGGCGCTTCAAGATGCGCAGCCCCCCGGCGGTGTCGCCGGCTTGCAGGAGGGCGATGGCGCGATCTACCCGAGAGGCGCTCATGGCACCAGCGCGTGGAGATCATCGATGAACACCGTCCGGCCCAGCAGTCGATCCGAGCCCCAGTCAACCTCCCAGACGATCTCTCCGCCTGGCGTCACCTCGCGAATCAGCCCGGCGCTGCCGTAGTTGTGCAGCGTGTTGCCGCCGGGGAGGCGGTGGGCCTCGCCCGCTGTCTCGGCGTGGATGCCCTCGCCCTCGCCGAAGCTCCAGATCTCACGGAGGACCTTGCTGTCTGCATCGACGGTGTACTCGCGGGCGACCGTCTCGGGATCGCCGTCGTCGGGATCGTGGCGGGTGGACAGCAGCAGCGAGCCGGTCTCGGTGTAGTTGATTCCGTGCTGCCACTTGAACGCTGACTCGGGGGGAACAAACGTCCACTCCCGCGCCAGATCGCCCCAGACCCGCATGGTCTCCCCGGTCTGGTGGTCGATCTCCACAACGGTGTTGGTCGTATAGAACGAAAAGAGGAAGGTGTCCTCGAGCGGGTTCCAGTACAGCCCGTTGGATTGGCAGGTCGCGGGCGTCCCCCGTGACTCATGCAGCGCGGCGCAGTCCCAGATGATCCCGTCGGCGCTGCGGAGCTGCTCGGAGGTCCACATGACCACCGCGCCCCACACGAGGGTGCCGTCGTCCAGCTCTGTGAACGGGTGGTGCAGCCCGATCGTCTGGTGGGTGGAGACCACTGCTCCGTCGAGCGTCGAGCGGTGGATCTGCGAGCCCACGCCCATGTCCCAGTCGGACCAGAACGTCGCCTCGTCCCAGAGGATGGCGTCTCCGGAGGCCGCGATCCGCGGCTGGAGGGTCCAGTGGCGATCGGGGGTGGGCACGGCCCACAGCACGTCCCCCTTGCGGTTGATGATCGCCAGCCAGTAGGTGCCGGAGGTCCAGCCGCCGGTGTCGCCGTTGAGCGCTGCGAGGAGGTAGGGGCTGGAGTCGTCGTAGCGGTCGGGATCCGAGACGGTCACGTCGGGGAGCGGGAAGCCTGCGGGCGGCGCGGAGGTCGCCAGGCTCGCCTCGGCCACCGACTGTCCGCCGTCGCCGGTGTCGGCCATGAAGCGGACCTCGATGTCCACGCCGTACTTGATCCCAGGCAGCAGCAGCGTGTGCTGGCCCGCATCGCGGAGCTCCGGCGGGGAGGGCTGCCACTCGCCTCCGGGCTTGCGGAACTCGCCCCAGGTGGTGAGCTGCCCTTCCTGGGTCCAGCTGAACTCCACCAGCGAGCCGATCTCCTCGTGCATCGCGATCTCGACGTCGTACACCCCCACGTCGGGGCGGCAACCCAGCGCGCCGAGCAGGAGCCAGGCGACCGGCACCGCGCTCACGCCTCGTCGTAGAAGGGGCAGGCCACCATGTGTCCGTCGCCGGTGTCGACCAGGGCGGGCACGCTCTCCGCGCAGGCCGGCCGCGCGATGGGACAGCGCGTGCGGAACCCACACCCCGACGGCTTGTTGAGCGGCGTGGGGATCTCCCCCTCCAGCCGGATACGGTCGCGGCGGTTGCTGCGGGGGTCGGGCCGGGGCACCGCAGACAGCAGCGCCCGCGCGTAGGGGTGCTTCGGCCGGTGGTACACGTCCTCGGCCGATCCAAGCTCGACGATGTTGCCCAGATAGAGCACCGCGATGCGATCGGAGACGTGGTAGACGACCGAGAGGTCGTGGGCGATGAACAGGTAGGTGAGCCCGAACTCCTCCCGAAGAGAGGCCATCAGGTTGATCACCTGGGCCTGCACGGAGACGTCGAGGGCGCTCACCGGCTCGTCGGCGACGATCAGCGCAGGGCGGGTGGCGAGCGCCCGGGCGATGCCGATCCGCTGGCGTTGTCCGCCGGAGAACTCGTGGGGGAAGCGCGCGGCGTACGCCGGCTGGAGGCCCACCCGATCGAGCAGCTCCGCGACCCGATCGCGCTGCTGGGCGGCGGTGAGATCGGTGTGGATCCGCATGGGACCCGAGACGATCTGTTGGACGGTCATCCGAGGGTTGAGCGAGGAGTACGGGTCCTGGAAGACCATCTGCACCTGCGCGCGGTAGGGCAGCATCTGCGAGCGCGGGATCCCGTTGAGATCGATGGTGCCGTCGCCGCCGAGCGCCGGGAAGCGGATCTCTCCCTCGAGGCGCACGCCCGCCACCGTGGGCCGCAGCAGGTTCATGATCGCGCGGCCGATGGTGGTCTTGCCTGAGCCGGACTCGCCGACCAGGCCCAGCACCTCGCCTCGGGCGATGTCGAACGTCACGCCGTCGACGGCGCGGACCTCGGCCACCTGCCGCCGCAGCACCCCGCCGAAGATGGGGAAGCCGACCAGCAGGTCCCGCACGGAGAGGAGCGGGCTCATGGCGCCTCCGCCAGATGACAGCGCACCAGGTGGCCGGGTCGCAGCTCGCGCAGCTCGGGCTCCTCGGTGTGGCACCGCTCGACGACGTCCTCACAGCGCGTGCAGAATCGACAGCCGGTCGGAAAGTTCATGATGCTGGGCACGTTGCCCGGGATCGCCTTCAGCTCGCTGCCCTTGAGATCGTCGTGGGGGATGCTGCCCAGGAGTCCGCGCGTATAGGGGTGCAGCGGGTGGTCGAACAGCTCGATGATCTCGGCGACCTCCTGGATGGTCGCGCCGTACATCACCACGACGCGGTCGCAGGTCTGCGCGACCACCGCGAGATCGTGCGTGATCAAGATGATCGATGCGCCCTCGCGCTTCTCGTTGAGGTCGAGCATCAGATCGAGGATCTGCGCCTGGATGGTGACGTCGAGCGCGGTGGTGGGCTCGTCGGCGATCAGCAGGGCCGGCTCGCAGGCCAACGCCATCGCGATCATCACGCGCTGCCGCATGCCGCCGGAGAACTGGTGGGGGTAGTCGCGCAGGCGGCGTCGGGCGTCGGGGATCCCCACCAGGGTGAGCACCTCGACTGCGCGGTCTTCTGCGGCCTCGGCGGACAGCCCCTCGTGGTGGATCAGCGCCTCGGTGACCTGCGTGCCGACGTCGAACACGGGGTTCAGGCTCGTCATCGGCTCCTGGAAGATCATCGCGATGTCTTTGCCGCGGATCTTCCGCATCTCATCGTAGCTGAGCTTCAGCAGATCGGTGCCGCGGAAGGTGATCGAGCCCTGCTCGATCTTCCCAGGAGGGTCGGGGATCAAGCGCATGATCGACAGGCTGGTGACGCTCTTTCCAGAGCCCGACTCGCCGACGATGCCGAGCACCTCGTTCTCGTAGACGTCAAAGCTGACGCCGCGCGCGGCGTAGGCCTTGCGCCCCTCGATGTCGAAGCAGGTGTGCAGGTTCTGCACCCGCAGCATGGGTTGCTTCTCCCCGCTTGTGCTGTCTGTGCTCACCGCAACCTCGACCAGACCTTGGGATCGAACGCCTCGCGCACCGCCTCGCCGATGAAGACCACCATCATCAGGGTGCAGAACATCGCCCCCAGCGGGAAGAACACCAGGTGCCACTCGTGGATGTTGGACAGGCCCTGCTTGACCAGCTCACCCCACGACGGCGTCGGCGGGGGCAGGCCGAAGCCCAGGAAGTCCAGGGAGACGAGCGAGGAGATGGCCGCCACCAGCGCGAACGGCGCGAAGCTGATCACCGGCGTCAGGCTGTTGGGCAGCACGTGGCGGAACATGATCGACAGGTTGCTCTCGCCCTGCGCGATGGCCGCAGACACGTAGTCCTTGGCCTTCTCGCGGTAGAACTCCCCGCGCGTGTAGAAGCTGATGCCCACCCAGCGGAAGATCGCCAGCAGCAGGATGAGCATACCCACGCCGGGCTTGATCAAGCTGGAGACGATGATCACGGTGTAGAGGAACGGCAGGCCCGCCCAGATCTCCACCAGCCGCTGCCCCAGGATGTCCACCTTGCCGCCGAAGTACCCCAGCGTGGAGCCGACAGAGACGCCGATCAGGTAGGCAACCGACACTACCCCCAGGCCGAACGCCAGGGAGATGCGGAATCCGTAGATCAGGCGAGCGAACACATCGCGTCCGCGGTCGTCGGTGCCCATCCAGTGCGAAACGCTGGGTGAATGCGGCGGGGTGCCGGGCAGATCGGGGTCGGTCAGGAGCGACTCGTTGGGGTGGAACGGGTAGGGTGGCATCACCACGAAGTCGCCCTCGCCAGCGTCGGCGAATTGCTGGGCGAGCTGCCTGTACTGCGCCTCGCCGATGACGCGCTGGCCGAAGTCGCGGCCCTCGTAGTGGGTGCCGAGCACCGGGAAGTGGTACTCGCCTCCGTGCTTGACCATCAGCGCTTTGTTGTTGATCAGCAGGGGGTTGGCGAAGCTGACCGCGAACGCGCCGAGGAGGACGCAGAAGCTGTACCAGCCGCGCTTGAGCGTGCGGAATTTTCGCCAGCGCTTGCGGAAGATCGAGACGGGCGCGTCGCTGCTCATCAGGAGAACCGGATACGCGGGTCGACGACCACGTAGAGCACATCACTGAGGATGTTGCCGATGAGCATCAAGAACACATTGATCACCAGGATCCCCATCACCACGGAGTAGTCGCGCTCGACGATCGACGTGAAGCCCAGGTATCCGATGCCATCGATGTTGAAGACGTACTCGATGAGGTAGCTGCCGGCCATGATGATGCCCAGCGCGTGTCCCAGGCCGGTGCAGATGGGGATGAGCGAGTTGCGGAGCGCATGCACGGTGATGACGCGACGCTCTGACAGCCCCTTGGCGAAGGCGGTGCGCACATAGTCCTGGCCGAGGTTCTCCATCAGGGAGTTCTTCATGAGCACGGTGAGCGTCGCGAAGCTGCCCGCCGCGTAGGCGAGCACCGGCAGGATGGTGTGGTGCACCTGGTCGAGGATCTTCTTGTGGGTGGGGAAGTCGGCCCAGCCCTCCGTGCGGAAGCCGCCCAGCGGCACGACGTCCCAGAAGCTCCCTCCGCCGAACAACACCAGCAGCACCGCCCCGAGCGCCCAGCCGGGGATCGAGTAGCCGACGAACACGATCGCGCTGGAGACGAAGTCGAACGGGGTGCCGTGCTTGATGGCCTTGATGATCCCCAGCGGGATGCAGACCAGGTAGCCCAGCGAGAAACCTATCAACCCGAAGTAGATGCTTATGGGGAACCGCGCGATGATCAGATCCACCACGGGCTCGTTGTACTTGAACGACTTGCCGAGGTCGAGCGTGACCAGATCGCCCAGCCAGTAGACGTACGCCTCATAGAACGGCCGGTCGAGGTGGTAGTGCGACTGCAGGGCCTCAAGCACTGCGTCGGGGATCTCGACCGTGCTCTCCAGCCCGCCGCCGCCGCCGCCCGACTCCGACGTGGCCGCCTGCATCTTCAGCAGCATCTGGTCGATCGGGCCGCCCGGCACGAACCGGGTGATCGCGAACACCAGGAAGGTGATCCCCAGGAACGTGGGGATCAGCAGCAGCAGGCGCCGGATGAAGTATGCGCCCATGGATCAACCTCGATGTTGCAGACGGGCCCCGTAGCGAGCGGCCGGAGTCTCTGCTCCACAGCGGGGGCAAAGGTGGATTTGGGGAGGTCCGAGTGAGGAGGCTGTAGCAGCGCTACGGTGACGAGGGAGGACGAGCCAGGGTCCGCATGCGTCCCTGAATTCGGCCGCGTAGTAGGGGAGCGGTCGCAACATCGAGGTCAATTCCCCTTGGCCTTCCCGGCCTTTCCTTCCTTTCCGTCTTTTCCCTTCGCCTTGATGGCCTTGGCGGCGCCAGCGGGAGCAGCCTTCGCCTTCGGCGCGGGGGCGCTCGCCGCGCCGCCTGCCTTCTGGCCGGCCTTTCCGGCCTTGGCTTTGCCCTTTGCTCCCGGGAACCCGGCCTTCATCGCTGCCTTCATCCCGGGCTTCCTGGTCTGGGCGGCGTTCCACTGCTCCCAGAACCGGTGGTGCATGGGGGAGGCGTCCATGGTCTGCGTCGAGTCAGCCTTCGCGGCTTCGAGGGCCTTCTCCTTCTCCGGATCGACCCACCAGACCTGGAACATCTCCGAGTCGTCGAGGAACCGCGGCACACCCCACTCGGGCATGCCGAACTTGTTCCAGAACACCACGCGCTGCGGCGGCAGGTAGTGCTCCAGCACATACGGGTGCTGGTTGTATACGATCTCATCGATGCGGTGCATGATCCGCGTGCGGGCGGCCGCGTCATACTCGCGGTTGTACTGGTCGATGAGAGCGTCCACCTCGGCGTTGGCGAACGCGGCGATGTTGTTGTTGTCCTTCTGGTCGGCGAACCGGCTGTGCCACATCCCCTCGGGGTTGGGGAACACGATGGCGCCCCAGGCCATGCTGGACAGCTCATACTCCTTCTCGCGGACGTTCTTCCAGGCCGCCGCGGGGGTCAGGAGCTGGAGATCGAGGTTGATGCCCGCCTGCTTGCAGGCCTCCTGGTAGACGGTCAGGCCGCGCTCGGAGAGCTGACTGCGGTACTGCAGACCGATCTTCAGCTCCACGCCGTCCTTCACGCGGAAGCCGTTGTCACCGATCTCGGTCCAGCCGGCTTCTTCGAGCAGCTCGACCGCTGCGAAGGGATCGTACTCCAGGAGCTCGTTGCCGGGGTTGGCGTTGGGGCCGGGGAAGTAGGTGTCGAGCGGCTCGTACTCGTTGAAGTAGAGCTTCTCGATCAACGTCTTGCGATCCTTGAGGAGCTGCAGGGCCTTGCGCACCCGCACGTCGTTCAGGGGCTCGCGCTTCATGTTGATCGCCAGCCCCGCGAAGCCCGCGGGGGCGTCGTTGTAGAACTTGCGCGGCACCAGCAGGCCGCGCTGCACGGCCTCCAGCTTGGGCACCTCTTCGGCCCACCACTGCGCCTTGTTGATCCGGAAGTAGTCCAGCTCCCCCTTCTTGTTCTTCTCGAAGCGAAGCGAGGGGTCCTTGATCACCATGAATTTGTATTGGCCGATGTTGTAGCGGCCGTCGTAGGCTGGGTTGTCCTCGGCCCACCAGTCATCGCGGCGCACCAGGGTGATGGTCGTGCCGGTCTCGATCTTGTCTTCGGGCACCATGTAAGGCCCGGTCGTCGCTGTGTAGTCGAACTGGTATTTGTCGAGGTACTCGCTGCCGGAGATGGAGATCTGGTGCGCGGGGAGGATCTTCAGCGCGACGGAGAAGACCATCAGGTTGAGCCAGCTCTCCTCCTTGACCTTCACCTCGACGATGTACCTGGAGATCGCGACGGGCTCCTCGAACTTGCCGTACATCACGTTGCCGGACGGCTCGAGGATGGTGGGGTCGGTGCGCAGCTTCCAGGTGGCGATGACGTCGGCCGACGTCACCTCCTTGCCATCAGACCAGCGGGCCTCGGGGTTGATGCGGAATCGGTAGGTCGAGCGGTCCTCGGAGACCTGCCAGTGCGTCGCCAGGGAGGGGATGTACTCCAGCTCGGTGTCCAGCTCCAGGAGGCTCATGTAGAGAGCCTCCTTGGTGAAGTAGTTGAACTGGACGTTCCAGTCCTTGCCTGCCATGCGCAGGGTGGCTGGCCAGTCGGTCAGCGCCAGAGACATGCTGCCGCCCTGGGGGGCGTCCTTGTCGCCGAAGGCCAGGAACTCCATCCTGGTGTCCCAGCCCTCCCCCGTGAAGCCCGGGCCGCCCAGCTCGGCGGACACCGACTTGTCGCCCGCTTGCGGGTCCCAGGAGTAGGTGGTCGTCGGGATGTCGATGTTGTAGGAGCGCCCGTCGTCGGCCGGACCATCGGGGGTGGTCTCAGGGGCCTTGTCGGGCGCCTTGGACGGCTCGGTGGTGCAGGCGATGAGGCACAGCAGCAGTACGCGGGCAGACATCGGGACCTCCGAAAGAGGGGCACCCTAACAGGAGGGGCCGCCTCGGGGGCAGATCGGGTCAGAACCTGTCCGCCATGACCTCCTACAGGTTGAACCGCGCGCGGACCTCATCGATGGGGAGGGGGAACAGCGGCCACCAGTCGAACCCCGGCGCGTACAGATCGATCGGGACCTGCTGGCCGCGACGGAACGCGCTGATCACCCGCTCGGCGTCGAACGCCATGTTGCCCACGGGGGTGTCGCTGAACGTGGTGATGCCCAGGTGCATGTGCACGAGGATCATGAACAGGTACCAGAACGGATCGGCTCGCATGAACCCGCAGATGAAGGCCACCACCTCGCACTCCCCGACCGGATCGGTGTCGTACCCGCCCAGCGTGTGGCAGCAGTCGTGCTTGATGAACTCCTCGGGGAATCCGCCCGGCTCGCCGGGGAAGGAGAACCCCCGCTCACGCATGTGTGCGTGGTAGAGGAACCCGAAGGTCTCCGGGGGCAGCTCAGCAAGGGCGGCGTAGCGGGCGGCCAGCGCCGAATCCACCGCCAGGTGTTTCGACAGGAACGGCGCGGCGGTCTTCCAGGCGGCGCGGAGGCCGCCCTCTTGACGGGCATGCTGCACCGCCTCCTGAAGCATGAGGCTGCGACGGTTCAGGTCGAGCCGCAGCAGCAGGTGCTGTCCCTGCAGGAGCTGGTGCAGGTTGTGCAAGCGGGGCTCGTCGACGTCCAGCGCCTCGGCGAATTCCGAGATGATGGCGTGCTCGGTGGGGCTCACTTCTCCGTCGATCAGCGCCATGATGATCTGCGCCTGCACGATGCGGGTGCGGGTCTGCTCGTCTGGAACCAGCGCGGCGACCTCCGCGGGGGTGATGGGGTCGAGCAGATCCGGGTCCGCCACCAGCCGGTCGATCGGGGTGAACGCGCGCGCGGCTGCCCGCAGCAATTCCCGCTCCCGCTCGGCGAACGTGCCGTCGGCCAGCGCCAGCGCCTTGAGCGCGCGCAGCCCGATGCTCAGGGTATCCGGCGTGAGGTGGAGGGAGGTCATGGCTCCTCGTCGGGAGCGGGCTCGGCCGGAGCCGGAGCGATGGTGGCGGCGATCCCGAAGTGATCGGAGAGGTGGGTCGTCAGCGAGCCGATCGTCACCGTGTCGGCGCGGGTCCGCGTGGCCTCCGAGACCGTCCAGCCGCGCACGTAGATGTGATCGAGGATGACGTCCGGGTCTTCCGCGCCGGTGAGCGTGTTGCTGGCGCAGTAGGTGCACTCCCCGAGGTCGGTGGACGGATCGGCGTAGCCGGCGTCGATCGCCATCTGGCAGCTCTCGGCGCTCTCGGCGTGGATCCCCTTCGCCTCATCGGCGAGCGAGCAGTTGATGTCGCCCATGATGACGGTGGGCCCGTCAAACTCCCCGGCGGTCTCGAGGAGGCGGGTCATCTGGCTGCGGTTCTCTTCGTTCCACGACTCGAACGGCCCGGGGTACGGCGCGGTGCCGTCGAGGTCGGCCGTGAGGTGGGTGCAGAACAGCCGCACAGTCGTCTCGCCCACGTTCACGTCGGCGTGGATGGCGCGGCGGCGGTTGAGCGTGGCGATATCGGTGAAGTCGAGCACGCCGGTGCCCTCGAGCGGGAGCCGGCTGAGCATCATGAGGCCGTCGGAGCCGCCGTAGGCGTAGATCTCCGCGGGGCTGAACGGCGAGAGGATGGCCCACATGGCCTCCAGCGTGGACTTGCCGACTTGCGCCATCAGCGCCTGCGCGCAGTCGGGCTCCTGGGTGCGGAGCTGATCGAGGACATCCCCGCACTTGTCGATGATGCAGTCGGTCTTGGGGTCTCCCTCCAGGTCCCCGCACTCGCCCGTCATGCACGAGATGAATTTGCCCTCGCCGAACAGATCGGTGACTCCGCAGGCCGGCGCGCCCGCGGAGAGGCGGGGTTCGATCTGCGTGAGCCAGGTGTGGGGGAGCGCGCTGGTGGTCGCGGCTACGCCGGCTCGGCGGTCCGCGTCGGACCACGCCTCCTGCAGACACAGGACATCGACCTCCGAGCCCGCGAGGGCCTCCCAGATCGGTCCGGCGCGCTCCGGGGCGTGATCGACGAACCCGTGGGCCAGACCGACGTTGTAGGTCTCGATCCGCAGCCGATCTTCAGCCAGTGTCGGGTTCGCGAGGAGGGGAAGGAGGAGCGTCGCGATCATGGCCGACTCGGTGCGGGGAGGGGTTATGCGCTAACCTGCCGCGAATCGCGACGAGGCCCCGAGGACCTGATGAAGCGAGCGCTCCTGCTGCCGCTGCTGTGTGCGGCTTCCGTCGCCCACGCCGAGGGCGATCCGTGGGATGACGAGGGCTTCGGCTTCGGCGCGCTGCCGGCGCTGGCCTACAGCACGGACGACGGCCTGGGGTACGGCGCGCTGGCGTCTATCTACCGGTACGACGGCCAGAGCGCGCCCTACAAATGGAGCGCCACACTCCTTCTCTACACCACCACGAAGCGCAGCCACACCCACCACCTCGACCTCGACATCATCGATCTGGCGGGCCAGCCCCTGCGCCTGACCGGCCGCCTGGAGTTCGCTGCGACGAAGACGGCCAGCTACTGTGGGCTCGATCCAGCAGAATTCTGCGACGTAGCCGACGCCGAGGCCGCGGCAGCTGCAGCCGGGCTGAGCGACACCAGCACGGACGAGTACGACACCTTCGTGCGGCGCTACCACATGATCCGGCGCATCCGGCCGAATTCGACGTGGAACTTCCGCTATCGAATCTCCGACATGCCCCACAAGGTAGAGATCCTCGTCGGCTGGTTCGGCGAGTACCTCATCCCTGGTGACTTCCAGGACGAGGGCGCGTACCCGGGCAGCCTGTACGCGCTCGATTTCCCTGCTGATGAGGAGGGCCCCGCGGGCGAGGAGGGCTTCTTCTCCAACCTGCAGGGGGGCATCGTCTTCGACAGCCGCGACAACGAGCCGGCGCCCACGGCGGGCTACTGGGCCGAGGCGTCCGTGCGCGGCGCCTCGCGGTTCTGGGGTAGCGAGTGGTCGTACGTCGGCTACAACGTCACCCTGCGGGGCTACACCTCTCCCATCGAGCGCGTCGTGCTCACGGGCCGCCTCATCGCGGACGGGCTGATTGGGGACGCTCCGGTGACCGGACTGGCTCGGGCGGGCGGCACCCAGATCTACGACCTGTTCGGCGGGCAGAGCGCTGGCCGGGGGATCCGCGCGGCTGGCGTGCTGGGGAAGGCGCGGTTCGTCGCGCAGCCCGAGGTTCGCGCCACGTTCGCCCGGTTCACCGTCCTCAAGAAAGCGGACGTCGATCTCGTGGCGGTGGGCTTCTCGGACTGGGGCTACATCGCGCCGGAGCTGTCTGCGCTGTCAGACGGCGCGCTCGTCGGCGGCTACGGTGGCGGGCTGCGCTTCGTGATGAACACCAATTTCATCGTCCGCGCCGACGTCGCCTTCTCGCCGCAAGAGCCGGGCGACGGCATCGACGGCGTGTACATCAACATCAACAACCTGTGGTGACAGATGAGACAGGTGAGCAGGTGACCGAGAAGCCGATCGCTGAGCTGTACCCGGCGAGCCCTCTGGGTGAGCGCGTGCCCGGACTGCCCACGGGCAGAGATGTCGAGTGGGAGCCGCTGCTGGACTACCGCCGAAACGGCGTCTCCGAGACGACCATCCACGGCGCGGTGGCCTGGGCCAGCGGCGGGCGGGTCATCCACTCATTCGGCGGCAACGTGCTGTGCTACGGCCGCAGCATGATGAAGCCGGTGATGATGAAGGCGTTCACCCGTGTCCTGGAGCCGGTGACCACCTGGCCGCAGCGGGCCATCTCGCTATCTTCGCACAACGGCGACGCCAACCACGTGCAGACGGCCCAGTCGCTGCTAGACAAGGACGAATGGGGGCTCATGCAGACACCGCTGGACGTGCCGCTGGTGCAGTTCGGCCGGCAGGTGCGGCGACCCCGGCGGTGGTTTCATTGCTGCTCGGGGGAGCATGCCGCCATCCTGCGGGGCTGCCAGCTCCGCGGCTGGCACATGGCCGGCTACATGCTGCCGCACCATCCGTTCTTTCTGGCCTACATGGGGCACCTGCGGCGCTACCTGGGCGCAGACTGGGAGCCCCTGCGGGTGGCGCGCGACGGCTGCGGGTTGCCGACCGTCTCCAACACTGTGGGCGAGCTCGCGGTCCTGTTCGATGGGATCTCCCGCAGCAGAGGCGAGGACTGGATCTGGGAGGCCATGGTGCGGCACCCCGATCTGATCGGCGGCTTCAACCGTCTCGACAGCACGATCCTCAAGGCCGGGGCAGGGCGGGTGATGGCGAAGGAAGGCGCCGACGGGCTGCTTGGGCTGTCCATCGTCCACGACGACTATCCCGAAGGCCTGGGGGTGGTGATCAAGATCGCCCACGGCTGGAACGCCCCCGCGACCTGGTTCGTCGCGCGCTCCGTGCTGGGATCGCTGGGCATCGAGCTGCGCAATCCGTACAGTCTGCACCGGCAGAAGGCGTTCATCGTTCCGGGGATCGTGCCCCCGGATCGGCTGGATGCGCTGAAACGCGTCGACACATGGGACGAGTGGGACCCCGATCGCGATCGATACTATTATGCGCCGGATGCGCATCAGGAGTATGGCGGGCCGGGGCTGGCGCTCCGGGGGCTGCCGTGTTGATGAACCCACATGGATCGTGGTTCGTGGATCGTGGTCACGTGGTCACGCGGTTCGCGAAATCGAGGGCCCGCGAAACCGCGAGACCGCGCAGTCGTGAATTCGCGGGACCGTCTTTCCGTGGGCACGCGGACACGACTCCACGTGTGATCGGCGCCGCGATTTCGCCGATCCGCGTGTCTTCAGCCCGACGTTTGAGCTCACAGAGTCGAGAGGCGAGAACAAGAATGCCCACTGAGTCTACACGCGGAGAGATCGTCGCTGGCTGCGTCGCCCCGCACCCTCCGCACCTGATCTTCGCCACCAACCCCGAGCAGAACGAGCCCGTCTCCAGCGGCGCTGGTGCGTGGCGCTCGCTGCTCGACGGCTACGCCAGCCTGCGCGCCAGTCTGGCCGCTCGGGAATTCGACGTGATCATCGTCCACACCCCGCACTGGAAGACCGTCACCGGTCACCACATGCTGGGCTGTCCGCGCTTCTCCAGCCGCAGCGTCGATCCCATCTTTCCCAACCTGTTCCGGTTCGACTACGACCTCTCCGTCGACGTGGAGCTGGCCGAGGCGATCTGCGCCGAGGGCGCCCGCCGCGGCCTCGTGACGAAGATGATGCGCAACCCCGACTTCCGTGTGGACTACGGCACGATCACGAGCTGCCACCTGGCGCGCCCGGAGTGGGACACCCCGCTGGTCGTGCTGTCGTCGGCGCGCACATACTTCTACTTCAGCAACGAGGCC
This sequence comes from uncultured Enterobacterales bacterium, assembly GCA_964464515.1. GTDB lineage: Bacteria > Myxococcota_A > UBA796 > UBA796 > UBA2385 > CAYXGP01. Next base: position 14,304 of record CAYXGP010000033.1, on the reverse strand, counting down.
GGCGAGCGGGAGATGCTGGCCCTGGGAGCGGCCACCCGAGCGGCGGTGGAGGCCAGCGGAAAGCGGGCGGTGCTGGTGGCGTCGACCTCGCTGAGTCATCGCCACTACACCGAGGAGCCCACCGATCCCGAAGACCCGCGGTTCGAGTCGATCTACAACCGCAACCAGCTGATGTGGGACGAGCGCGTGATCGACCTGATGCGACGCGGCCGGTGCCGTCAGCTCCTCGACGAGATGCCTGACTTCATCGAACAGTCCGTCTCGGAGTGCAAGGAGGGCGGGCTGACGTGGCTGCTGGGTGCGCTGGGCGTGCCGGACTATCCCGCGCGCATCCACGCCTACGGGACGGTGATCGGGACCGGAAACGCCATCGTCGAGTGGGACCCGCACACCCGCAGCGCCCCGAGCGGTCCGTTTCCGGGGCAGCGGGTTCAGGAAGCGTCGCCATGAGCGTGGTCGAAGCCCTGATCGTCCCCGGTCTGCCCCACCCGCTGCTCGCGCCCGAGGGCAACCCCGGGTGGGCCCGCATCCGCGCGGGCTACGAGCGCATGGCGCGGGACATCGCGGCCCTCGACGCCGACCTGCTGCTGCTCTACAGCACGCAGTGGCCCAGCATCATCGGCCACCAGATCCAGGCGGATCCGGCTCCCGAGTGGACCCAGGTCGATCAGGACTTCCACGAGCTGGGCACGATGTCCTACCGGCTCCGCATGGACCCTGCGTTCGCTGAGACATATGAGTCTGCGGCGCGCGCGCGGGGACTGACTGCGCGAACGGTGGCCTACCGAGGGTTCCCGATCGACACCGGGAGCATCGTCGCCCTGTCGCTGCTGAATCCCGGCAACCGCCTGCCCGCCTGCATCGTCTCGTGCAACATGTACGCAGATCGCGCAGAGACGATCGTGCTGGGGAAGGCAGCGGTCGACGCCATCGCGCAGACCGGGCGCAGGGTGATCGCGGTTGCGGTCACGTCGCTGAGCCATCGGCTGTGGACAGCGCCGATGGATCCGGCCGACGACCGCATCTCATCGCTGAAAGACGACGAGTGGAACCGCAAGCTGCTCGAATTGCTGGCGCTGGGGCGCCTCGAAGACGTCTCGCAGCTCGCGCGACAGTTCAGCGCCCAGGCCAACGGTGACAACAAACTCAAGGCGATCTGGTGGTTGGCGGCGGTGGCCGGACAGCACAACCGCTACCGCGGCGAGGTCTATGGCTACGAGCCCATCTGGGGGACCGGCGCGGCGCTGGTGCGCCTCCAGGGGGCCGACACCGTGGCGGGCGATCTGGAGTACGACGAGGACGACGTGGAGGTCCACCGCGGCGACCGAGACGTGCTGTCTGTGGGGTGAATGATGTCTCGACGGTATCCAGGGCAGCGGGCCATCCGCATCACCGCGCGCACGCTGCACATCGCCTGCGCGGTGATGGTGCTCGGCGCGGAGGTCTACGGCGGCGAGTCGGGTAGCTGGGGAGTCGCGCTGGCGATCACCGGGCTGGTGATCATCGCCGATGACCTCTACAAGTACGGAATCGACTGGCTGCGGTATGTGCACGGGTGGGCGGTGCTGATCAAGGTGGCGCTGGTCATCGTCGGGGCGACGTTCCCGCAGTGGATGGAGCTGTGCCTCTGGGTGGCGCTGGTGGTCGGCGGACTCATCTCGCATGCGCCGGGCGCGATTCGGCAGTATCCGTTGTGGGGGACGCCGGGACCCTGCGCTACGCGGCAGCGGGCGCGCTGCGCCACCGGGCTGCAGACACGCTCTCCAGACCCGTGATTCGCAGTCTCTGACCGCCCCTACGGGCTACGGACTCTACCGGGTGGTGCTGAAGGAGAACACCAGGCGCCCGCTGCTGCCTTCCAGCAACGCCTCGTACCTGCGCGCGGGGCCCAGTCCGTCGATGACGAGTCGCTGACCGACTCCGCGCAGATCGATGCGGCGGGCGTCATCAAAGTCACCGATGGCGCTGATCAGGACCGTCTTCCAGCCAGCGTCGGGGAGGTCGAACACGGCTCGGTTGGGCCCCGCCGTGAGCAGGCGCGGTGCCTGCTGCTCGCTCGGGCCAGCGGACAGGCTGTGCATTCGCACGACCTGGACATATTGTTGGGGCTCTCCCGAGTAGGGAGAGGAGCCGGAGTCGGTGACCATTATCTCGACGAAGGCAGACTTCTCAGAGTCAGATGTGCCCTGGATCCGGCCGTCGGTCGTGAGCGACAGGCCGGGGGGCAGGGTGCTCTCATCGACGCTCCACGAATACGGCTCGGTGCCGCCCCATGCTTCCAGCTCGACATCCAGGGGCTCTCCCACGTGGAAGGCGACGTCGGTGGTGACCGCAGAGAGACCCTTCCTGTCCTTGAGGTTGCGAGCCATCACGTCCATCACGTTGAATGAATCGACGTCGTTGTGCAAGCTCTGTTGCTCATGGGGGTCGGCGAGCAGGTCGTAGAGTTCTGACTCTCCGGTTGTATATGCGACATACTTCCAGCGTTCGGTCACCAGGCCGGCATAATTTGGACAGCCCGCCAGGCCGTAGCCCTCTATCAGCAAGGTGTCCTCCCACTCATTGGGTTCACCCCGCAGCAGGCCCAGCAGGCTTCGACCGCCGGTGGGGGCGTCGATGCCGGCGATGTCGTACAGGGTCGTCGGCATGTCCGTCGTCACTGAGACCACGTTGGCGTTCGCGGTGGCGAGGATATCGGGACCCCTGATGATGAGCGGTACGCGGATGGACTCCTGGTAGTGGTAGCCCTTGTTGAACAGCCGGTGTTCGCCCCAGAGCTGGCCGTTGTCGGAGGTGAACACGAGGTATGTGTTGTCGAGCTGGTCCGTCTCCTCAAGGCGGTCCAGCAGCGCCGCGATAGAGCGGTCCACGGCTTGGAGCGACTCAAGCGCCTTCTGGTAGCCGGCGTCGGTGCTGGCGGCGGTGTGCGCGTCGATTCGCGCGCTCTCGCGGACGAACTCCGGCTTGTCCGAGACGTCCTCTTCGTCGTACGCTCCGACGCGCAAGGTCTCGCCCTCGAACATGCCGACGTCCTGCTCGGCCGGGATCGACGGATAGTGAGGAGCGTAGTGGTCCAGCCAGAGCAGGAACGGGCGCTCGTCGGTCGGCTCGATGAAATCGAGCGCGTGGTCGGTCAGGAAGTCCGTGAGGTAGGCCTTGACGCTGGTCTGGGTGCCCTCGGTCTCCTCCGCACCCGAAGACCCCTCGACGACCATGAACTTGTTCCAGTTCTCATTGCTGAGCACAGGGTCGATCCAGGTGTCCCAGCCCGGCGGCACGATCGGACGCTCGGCTCCGTGCAGGTACTTCCCGATGTGGGCCGTTCGGTAGCCGGCGCCCTGGAAGCGGACGCTGAGTGTGCGCGTGTCGTCGAACCGAATCGCGCTCCCGTTTGGTTCGTAGTTGGCGAGCACGCCCGTGTCCTGGGAGAGGAATCCACCAGCCAGCAGGCTCGCGCGCGTCGGGCAACAGACCGGCGTGTTCACATAGGCGTTCTCGAACACCGTGCCGCGGCCGATCATATGGGTCTGGAGCAGGGGCATGGCCCACAGCGAGTCCCACCGCTGGTCATCGGTCATCACGACGATGATGTTCGGCCGTCGCTCATCCAGGGGGCCCGGCTGGGTGGGGGGACGGACGCCCGGCTGGGTGGGGGGGCTGCTGTCGGTGGTGGAGGCAGAGGTCTCCTGCCCCGATTCGATCTGACCGGCGGGGCGGCTGGAGCTGGAGGAACATGCAGCCAGCGCCGCTGTGATGATGGCTCCGCGCATCGGGTGTGTCATGGTCAGGCTCCCGAGGAAGGGTTGGGCGATTCAGCGTCTCTGTTCAGGGGAGCGGTACCACACTCGCACGAACTGATACATCACGTCTCCCCGCTGCCCGCGCAGCTGGAGCGCGGCGTCCGTCGATCCCTGCTCCCGGCTCTGGTACATGTTCGGAAGAACCACCGTCTCCACGTTGATCACCTCGACGTCCGGGTTCTCATGTAGCCACTCGTTGGCCGCGGCCACCGATGTCGACAGGCTGGAGAAGCCCACCCGCAGGCGGCGATCACCGGGGTCGAGGCGGGCGGGCAGGAAGTCGGTGAAGCTGAGCATCGGGGGCTCCGGGGTTCGGCGCCCGCGATCCTAACGCGCGGTCTCCCAGCAGCTCGGTCAGCGGCCCGGTCAGCAGCTCGGCCATCGCCAGGTGTCCGGCCCGAGACAGATGCACGACGTCGAGGAACAGCGCCTTCTGTGGGACCTCCAGATCGCCCGCGCGGGGCAGCCCGATGGCGGCGTCTACGAGGAGCAGTTCCCGATCGTCGGCGACCTGTCGGATGGCGTCAGCCCCGGCGGATGGCATCCGCAGCGGCACCGTGTCGGCCTCGCGGGCGGCCCGATAGAGCTCGGACGCTTCGGCGGGGTCCGTGGTCTGTGAGGCGGTCTCCCACAGCACGCGGGCGCAGGGCTCCTCGTCGCAGCGACCGACCGGCGCGTGCAGCAGGGAGCTGGCCGGCAGCACCAGCACCAGGGGGACGCCCGCAGACTCAGCGGTCCACGCGATGCGCTCCAGGTTGGACCGCAGATAGTGAGCGGCGGCGCTGCGTTGGTGGGGACCGATGGGGGGCGCGGAGAACTGGCGGCTGCCGTCCGGCGTGGCGCGATTGACCGCGTCTCGACCCAGCAGGGCGCGGAGCTGGCAGAAGATCTGGAGGCGCTCCAGGCGACTCCGGAGGTGGGCCTGCAGAGACGATCTCCAGCGCGCGTAGCGCTGATGGAAGTAGGCGTTTCCGTAGTCGTTGTGGCCGGTATAGACGACCCATGCGTCGAATCGGGCCGCCGTCAGCTCTGCCGTGATGCGCACCAGATCGTGCGAGTCGATCGATGGGTTGCCCAGGTTGAGCGTCTCGACGCCGAGCATCGGACCCAGCAGGCCCGCGAACTCCTCGGCCGGCTCTACGCCGATGGAGCCGCCCCGCACGCTGCTCCCGCCCAGCACGGCGATCCGCGGGCGCTCGACCTGGAGCGGGATCGTTCCGAGGGGACGGTGCTGGTAGGTCGGTCGGAGGCCGCCGCGAGTGGTCTCGAAGTAGCGGGGAAGATCTCCGACGCCCGAGACGACCAGGATGGGGGGCTCCGCGGGGCCGAACTGCAGGCGCAGCGCCGCCTCCGTCGCCCCCAGGAGGGCGAGGGTGACGATCAGGCCGGCGAGGAGCCGCGCGGGTACGCCCCAGCGGAGGGGGCCAGGCGGGCTAGAGGTTCTGCCCACCGTCCACGTCGATGCAGCGCCCGGTGAAGAAGTCACACTCGATGATGAACTTCACCGCCAGGTAGATCTCTGCGGGGTCTCCTGCGCGGCGCAGCGGCACGGCCTTGAGCATCTTCTCCAGCACGTCGGGGCGCATGCCCTGAAGGATGGGGGTGTCGACGAAGCCGGGGGCGATCACGCCGGTGCGGATCCCGTACCGCGCCAGCTCCAGGGACCACAGCTTGGTGTCGGCGACCAGACCGGCCTTGGCGGCCGAGTAGTTGCTCTGGCCCATGTTGCCGTGGCGGGAGATCGACGAGATGCTGATCACCACCGCCGGGCGGGTGTCGGTCTCGATGCAGCGGGCCGCAAACTCGCGAGTACACAGGAACGGTCCAGTCAGATCGACGTCGATGACCTGCTGCCACTTCTTCAGGGAGAGCTTGCGGATCTCACCGGTGTCGCGGCTCTTCTTGACCAGCAGGCCGTCGCGGAAGATGCCGGCGTTGTTGACGAGCCCGTTGAGGCCGCCCAGGGCCTCGGCGGCGTCATTGATCAGTCCGATGACGGCGCTCTCGTCGGCGACGTTGGCGTTGAAGCCGACCACCTTTCCGGGAAGATCTGCGCCTGCTGCGACGACCTCGGCGATGCCCTCGTCGTTCAGATCGCAGAAGGCCACATCCGCGCCGTCGCGGGCCAGGGACAGGGTGAAGGCCCGGCCCATGCCGGAGGCGCCGCCGGTGACGAGGATCTTGCTGTCGGTGAGCTTCATGGGATGGTCTCCATTCGCGGGTGGGCCTGGTGGCTAACTGATTTGGTCAGTAGCGGACGACGAGCTGCCCCGGTCCGGTGAGCAGCGTCACCTCTCGGCCCCGCGGCAGCTCCCAGGAGACCAGGCCCAGCTGTGCGGCGTCCTTGCGGAGCTGGAAGCGGCGCACCACGCCGAGCGTCACCCCCGGCGAAAGCGGTGAGCCCCAGCTCGGTGAAGGGGACCGCGGCCGCGCCGCCGACCGTGAGGCCGAGAGACAGCCAGCCCAGCAGACGTGAGCGCTCGTTGCCCTGCGCCTCCAGTAGCCCCGCCGAGCGCTGGATGCCGATCTGCAGGGGGATCTGGCTCAAGACGATCGTGCCGCCCCCCACACCCATGACCGCCAACCCTGGGAGGATGAGCGGTGAATCACCAGGGCACCACCAGATGTCACAGCTCTCTCCGCGGGCGACGGCCTGGGTGACGCCGACCAGGGTGACGGCCAGGCCGAGGACGGCCACCCCCCGCCGACGACGGTGCCGCCCGCCCCCACATCGGAGACCAGCAAGGCCCGGTCCAGCGTGGGATCTGCGTGGGCGGTGGACAGCAGCAGGCAGAGGAGCACGTTCATGGCAGTGGCTTCATGGCAGTGGCTTCATGGCAGTGGCTTCATGGCAGTGG
>CAYXGP010000033.1:0-7546 GCA_964464515.1 uncultured Enterobacterales bacterium | reverse complement strand
TTCATGGCAGTGGCTTCATGGCAGTGGCTTCATGGCAGTGGCTTCATGGCAGTGGTCCCGGTGGGTCTGCTCGGGCGACCGGCGCGGGGCGGTGCTGCTCCAGGAAGTCGCGGATCACCGGGTAGACCTCTTCCGGCGCGGTCAGGCCCAGCACCGGGTCGATGTGCCCGTACTCCACGGAGAAGCCGCCGGCGGTGCCCAGCAGCCGGTAGGTGCAGTCGGGGTAGATGCTGCAGGCCGCGGCGACGTCTGGTTCGGGGACCACGCGATCCTTCGAGGCGCCGAACACCAGCAGCGGCACATGTGCAGGTTCGATCCAGGGGGCTCCCTGCCTGTCGATGAACTCGCCGGTCTCCAGCCAGCGCAGACCCTCGCCGATCATCGGGACCGGCAGATCCACCAGCCCGTGCTGCGCCATTCCGAACGTCACTGCCCAGTCGAGGTTGTCACGGTTGGCGAGGCGGCCGTAGAAGGGGTTGGTGCGCCGCAGTGGTGTGCTCATCCGGGCCCAGGTTCGCGACGGGATGCGCCCGGACTCCGCCGTGCCGATGCCGAGGGCGCGCGCCGCGCGGGTCATCAGCTCGTCGCCGCTGAACGTCGCGGGTGAGCACACCGCCACCCCGGCGTGGATCTTCTCGGGGTAGGCCGACAGCGCGGTGTACAGGAGCATTCCCCCCATGGAGTGCCCCACCCAGGCCAGCGAGTCGGCGCCGGTCTCGGCGAGGATGGTGTCGACGATGACCGGCAGATCGCGGCGGGCATGCTCGGTGAAGCCGAACTCGAGGTGCGCGGTCTCCGTGGGGCCGACGGTGCCGGGATCTCCCCGGAGGTCGGCGATCCAGACGTCCCAGCCGTGCTGCTGAAGATCATGGGCCAGCGAGACCTCGGGCCGGTAGTCCCAGTTGTAGTGGTTGGCGCCCATGCCGTGCACGAGGAGCACCGGCGGGCCTTCGGCCGGATAGCGGCGGACCCCCACCTGCCATCCGTCATCGGTGGCGACTGCGCGCACCTCGTCCGGGACCATCGTGGGTGGGAGCGGGTGTACGCAGGCAGTCATCCCCAACACGACGGCCAACCCGAGTTCTCGGGCCGTGATGGGGGCAGGTAGATAGGAGGTGCGGGTCACCCGAACCCTGTAGCATTCCATGACCGAGACTGAGCGCAGCGTTCCACCTCCCAGCCGGGATCCCCGGCTGATCCGCGCCGGTCGGGCGCTGGACTTCCTCGGCCAGTGGACGTTCCCGCTCGGCATCGGCGCGGTGCTGGGGTTCTACGCCGCTGATCAGGGCATGCCGCTGATGCCCACGATGATGGAGATCGCGCTGGGCTGGGGCCTGGCGGCGCTGGTGATGATCGGCGTGGGGCGCTGGCTCCGCGGGCGCGCGTTCGTCGAGACATCACAGGGGCTGCGCGTGCGTCGGCGCGTCGTGCTGGCGATGGTGCTCGGTATGTTGGCCGTGGCCGGCCGCCTGGGGGTGTGGTTCGCGGAGCGACCCGCCGCGCTCACTGCCCTGACCCCCGATGAATTCGAGCGCTCGTTCGAGCTGGACGCCGATCGCTACCGTGAGCTCGACGCCGGCATGGAGCGGCTGCTGACACGGCTGGAGGCCCCTGGAGCGCTGGCGACGGGGGCGGACGGCGTGCTCGATCCCGACCAGGAGGCGCTGCTGGGGCAGGCGTGGCGCGGTCTGTACGACCACGCGATCGCCATGGACGAGATCCGTGCATACTACGAGGACTACTGGCACTTCGATCCCTCGCGCGTGGGGCGGAGCTACCACCTCCGCAGCTTCCTGTTGACCTTCGCTGCGGAGCTGTCGCTGTACGAGAAGGCTGCGCGTCTGAGCGCCCTCGTGCTGCCGAATTCCAACATAAAGAAGTTCGTGGACAGCCCCCACCCCGAGCTGGGGCTGCCCGAGTCCAGCTTCGGTCGCTACCGCGAGAACCTGCTCGGCGCACGCGATCAGGCCCGGGTGCTGGCAGGGGAGCAGTACCTGGACACCCTGGAGACCCTGGTGGGCGGCCGCCGCGAGGCGACGGCGCTGGGGGCGGGCTGGCTGTGGCGGGCGATCGGCGGTCACCTGGCGACCATCCGGGCGGTCGCGCCCATCACCCGCGCCTCTCTCTCGGTTCGCGCAGACTCGCAGATGTTCAAGCGCCAGGTGCGTCGGGTGTGGTTCCCCATCCAGAAGGAGGCCGCAGAGGTGCTGGGCGACACGCGCGTTCGTCGCGGGGGTTGGTACCTGATCACCCACGAACAGACCGAGGCGGTCGACCCCCTGCTCGAGCCCGGCGACGTCCTCATCTCGCGGAAGAACTGGTACCTGAGCAACATCGGCCTGCCGGGATTCTGGCCGCATGCCATCCTCTACATCGGCGACCCTGAGAAGCTCTCGGCGTTCTTTGACGAAGACCCGTCCGTGCGCGCATGGATGCGCGAGAAGACCGGGGCGGACGTCACGTTCATGCAGTTTCTGCAGAGTCGTCACCCCACGCCGGCGCTGCTGCATCAGCTCGGAGACGCGGAGGGCCCCTATCGGGTGATCGAGGCGGTCAGCGAGGGGGTGGTGCTCAATACATTGGATCACGCCGCGGGCGACTACCTGGCGGGGCTGCGCCCGCGCCTCGACAAGCTGGCGCGCGCGCAGGCCATCGACGCGGCGTTCTCCCAATTCGGCAAGCCCTACGACTTCGACTTCGACTTCGCCACGGACCACGCGGTGGTCTGCACCGAGCTGGTGTGGCGGGCCTATCGCCCGGCGGAGGGCAAGGCGGGCCTGGAGCTGACGCTGTCGAAGGTCGCCGGCCGGATGACGCTCCCCGCGAACGATCTGGTGCGGCTGTACGCCGAATTCGCGGCGACGTCCGAGCCGCTGCTGGACTTCGTCTTCTTCCTGGACGCCATCGAGCGCGAGCAGCGCGCGGAGATGTCTGACGAGGGCGCCTTCCGAGAGAGCTGGGAGCGCGTGAAGTGGGACGTGGCCCAGCGATGACGGGCCCAGCGATGATGTGGGGGCGCTGATGACCTGGGACACCGTCACCCGACAGGCGCTGCCCTCGGAGGAGGTCACCCACCTGCACCTGCTCCGCCACGGCCACGTCGACACCGGCGGCGTCCGGCAGGCCTACGGGTGGCGCGATCTGCCGCTCAGCGAGAAGGGGCGCGCCCAGGGGGCGGGCCTGCTCCGGCTGGCCTCCGAGCGTCTCCCCCGTCCGGCGGGGATCTTCGCGAGCGATCTGCGGCGCTGCCTGGATCTCGCCGAGCCGCTGGCCGCGCGCCTCGGGGTCCCCCTGATGGCCGACGCGGCCCTCCGTGAGCAGTCGATGGGCGACTGGGAGGGGCGCCCCTGGTCGGATCTGACAGCGCGCGAGCCTGCGGCGGTGCGGCGGTGGTGGACCCACTACGCCACGACACGCCCGCCGAGCGGAGAGAGCCTGGGAGACCTCTCGGAGCGCGTCGACGGGTGGTTTCGGTCCCACGCCGACCAGCTCCGGGGGCGCCGGTGGATCGGCGTCGTCCACATCGGCGTGCTGCGCTCCCTGCTGTGTCGTGCGCTGGACGTCCCGCTCGACCAGGCGCTGCGGTTCGCGCCGCTGCCGGGCACCCACACCTGGATGATGTGGGCAGAGTCCGGCGCGGTGGTGCAGACCCTCGGTGAGCGTCCGGACGGGATGTGGCCAGGGGCAGCCGCAGAGGCGCGGCGGGTGTCGGGCGTGGGGCGGAGCGCGCGGATCGCCCTGTCCGGGAGCGCGGGGACTGGCAAGACCACCCTGGGACGCGCGCTGGCGGCAGAGCTGGGCGTCCCGTACATCCCCGAGGGGATGCGCGAGCGGATCGCTGGCGGTCTCCAGCTACACGCGCTGGGGCACGACGGGCTGCGGCGGGTGATCCGCGAGCTGTGGGAGGAGCAGTGCGCGCGGGAGGACGCCGCGACGGGGGGCTACGTCGCCGATCGCTCTCCTGCGGACTTCCTGGCCTTCTGGCTGCACTACCGCCTGGGTGACGACGACGCGCAGACCCGCTGGATGGTCGACGCTGTGCGCGCTCGGGCGGAGCGGACCGACCGGGTGATCCTCCTGCCGTTCGGCGTGCTCCCCCTGGTCAGCGATGGGATACGGCTGGGAGATCCCTGGGTGCAGAGACTGTTCCAGGCCACCGTCCGGGGGATCCTCGAGCAGGAGCTGCCGCCCGGGCGGCTGGCGGTGATGCCGGGCCTCACCGAGCTGGACGCGCGGGTGCGCTGGGCGGTCGATCTGCTGCGGGAGGGCGGGGTGCGATCCGGCGGGTTTCTCAGCGAGCAGCCACGCTCCCCGACAGCGCCTGCGCCAGCTCACCGAGGAGTTCCTCGTAGTTGAAGCCATCGATCAGTCCTCGCCACCGGGTCCGCAGCGCGCCAGGGGGTAGCCGACTCACCTCTCGCTCCATCGCAGAGACATCGCCGACCACCGCTGCGTCCCGCAGAGCGGTGAGGGTCTCTGCGGGAGGGGACTCCAGCGCCAGGAGATCGATCAAGCGGCGCGGGGTGTCGGACGCGGTCAGGCGGTGAATCTCCGCCAGCAGCCGCTGGTGATCGACCGGCTTGGTGATGAACCCGTGCGCGCCCGCGGCAGCTGCGCTGGCGTAGTCTGCGCTGAACGCGCTGGCGGTGACCGCGATGATGGGCACCTCCGAGGCGGGGGGGGGCAGCGCGCGGAGCCTGCGGATCGCCTCGAGGCCACCCATCCCGGGCATCCGGAGGTCCATCAGGATGAGATCCCAGGGCCGCTGCCCGGCCCGGGTCACCGCGGCCTCACCGGTGCTGGCCGTCTCGACCTCCACCCCCAGTCGTCGGAGGGCCAGGGCGAGCACCTCGCGGTTCGACGGCTGGTCGTCCACGACCAGCGCCGAAGAGATGGCGACGGGGCGCGCGCTCACGTTCGCGTGGGGCGGCGGAGCGGCGGTCAGGTGGGTCACCGGGACGTGGAGTCGGAAACGCGAGCCCTGGCCTGGCTTGGTGTCCACCATGATGTCGCCGCCCAGCAGGCGCGCGAGCCGACGACTCAGCGCCAGCCCGAGGCCGGTGCCGGTGCCGCCGCTCATCTTGCGGCCGGCCGTGGTCTGCTCGAAGCTGTCGAACAAGCGGGGGAGCTCGTGGGAAGCGATGCCGGCGCCGGTGTCTTCGACGTCCACCACGAGCTGCCCGCGCGCGCTGGGGATGGGGCCCGCCGCGATCGTCACCGTGACGCCGCCCTCTCGCGTGAATTTCACGGCGTTGGAGACCAGGTTCAGGAGGATCTGCCGGACCTTCCCCGGATCGGTGCGCAGGTGTCCCGGCAGCATCCCGCGCGCTCCCACTCGCAAGGTGAGACCGCGCGCGACGGCCTGGGGACGGATCAGGTCCCGGATGTCGTCGAGGAGCTGCTGGGGGGCGAGGGTGTCCAGATCGATCGTCATCGCCCCGGCCTCGATCTTCGACAGATCGAGGATCCCGTCCAGCAGCGCGAGGAGGTGTTCGCCGGCGCGGTTGATCCCCCCGGCCCAGGCGCGCTGTGTCTGCGACAGACTGAGGTCGGTGGCCAGGAGCTGCGAGAAGCCCAGGACCGCGTTCATCGGCGTGCGGATCTCGTGGGACATGTTGGCGACGAAGAGGCTCTTGGCGCGGCTGGCTGCCTCGGCCTGGATTCGCGCCTGCTCCAATTCGCTCGTGCGTTGGGCCACGCGGTCTTCCAGATCGCGGTTGAGTCGCTCCAGATCGAGGCGGGCCTGCCGCTCGCGCGTGACGTCATGGAAGAACCCCTCGGCGCCCACCACGCGGTCACCTTCGAGCTGAGGAACCACCGAGCCGAAGACGTGCACCTTCCCGCCGCTCCGCGTCTTCAGGACGACGCGCAGAAACGAGATGGTCTCGCCGGCCAGTGCCCGTCGGGTCGCTGCCAGGATCGTCGAGTCCGGGCGGGTCAGATCGGCCAGGTGGAGCCGCATGGCCTCGTCGCGCGTGTACCCCATCTGCTCGCACCACGCGTCGTTCACCGAGACGAACCGGCCGTCGTGACCGACGGTGTGGATGAGGTCGAACGTGCGGGTCCACAGCATCCTGTACCTGGCCTCGCTGCTCGCCAGGCGCTGCGCGAGGAGGTGGCTCTGGCGGCTGTGGTCGCGTGAGTCCTGCAGCAGCGAAAGGTACTCCACGATGGGGTCGTGGGGTGCGAAGTCGCGCAGACTCAGTCCCGAGTCCGCGATGTCCTCGGGGGTGGTGAACCACGGCGCGCCGACGAAGACGAACGAGCCGTCTTCGCTGAGCATCACGAGCTGCCCGCGTAGGCGCAGCTCCCGCTCATGCGCCGAGAACATCAGCACGCCCGACTCCCCTCGCCGCAGCTCCTCGAAGGAGGTGACCTGCGCGGGCTGGACGATGGAGAAGCAGGCCGACAGGGGACGGCCCGCGAGGTGGGGGAGCAGGCGGGACAGCGGCGCGCTGACCTCGCCGATCACACCTTCGGAGTTCATCATGAAGTGGAAGGGGAAGCAGGCCGAAAGCAGCCGCTGCCCGGCCGGGCCGAAGCGGGGATCAGGCATGGCGGGGGCGGAGCTTGAAGACCTCGTGGCTCTCGGGAGCCGGGAGGGTGACGTGGAAACGCGCGCCGCCTCCAGGGGTGGCATCGCACCAGATGCGGCCGCCGTGTGCCTGGACCGCGAGGCGGCAGAACGCCAGGCCGAGCCCCCATCCCCGGACGCTTCGGCCCGCGGGATCCCCCACGCGGGTGAAGGGGTCGAAGATGGACTCACGGTGGGCTGGGGGCACACCCGGGCCCCTGTCGGAGACAGAGAACCGCACTCCGGCGTCGACTGCCGGGCGCACCTGGACCGTGACGCCGACCCGTCGGGAGGAGAACTTCAGGGCATTGCTGATCAGGTTGATCAGCACGCGGCGCATCAGATCCGGGTCGAGCGAGAACGCGTCCGTGGCGTCGATGTGGAGGCGGACCGCCCCGCCGGGAGCGCCGGCGGCCTTGCAGCAGTCACGGATCGCGTCTCGGCAGAGCCTCTCGAGCGAGATCATCCGCCGCAGCGGGCGGAGCGCGGAGTCTTCTGCGCTCACCACGCTGAGGATGTCGCCGAGCATGTTGAGCGCGCGCTCCGCGCTGACGACGAGGTCGCTGATGATCTCGTCGGACTCATCCGAACCGGCGGGGGTGTCGCGGAGGAGCGTGGCGTTCATCACGATGGTGGACAGCGGGTTCTGCAGATCGTGCACGATGGATCGAGACAGCGCCTTGCGGCCCTCTTCCAGTCGCTGGAGCCGGTGAAGCGCTTCCTCGAGCTGACGCGCGCGCGCGACCTCCTGGCGCTTCATCCGCGCGAGGGAGAGGTGCAGGCGCGTGCGCGCGAGGAGCTCGGGTGGCGAGAACGGCTTGGTGATGAAGTCCACGCCGCCCACCTCGAACGCGCGGACCTTGTCGACCGTCTGCGACAACGCGGTCAGGAAGATGACCGGGGTGCGGGGGGGGGGCGGGGGGGGCGGGGAACCCCCCCCCCCCCCCAACACCGCGGAGAAGGGGGGGGGGG
>CAYXGP010000032.1:0-51258 GCA_964464515.1 uncultured Enterobacterales bacterium | reverse complement strand
CGGAGCGCTCTCGACGCGCGTCTCGCGGCCCTGCAGCCCGATCGGCCGGCGACCTTCATCTACACCTCTGGCACGACCGGCCCCCCCAAGGCGATGACGCTGACCCATCGCAACCTGACGTGGACCGCAGACGTCGCCGCGGAGCTGGTGAGCCTGGAAGAGGGCGACTGCTCGCTGTCGTATCTGCCGCTGTCGCACATCGCCGAGCAGATGTTCACCGTCCACGGGCCGATCTCGACGGGGAGCGTGATCTACTTCGCGCAGTCGCGCGAGCAGGCGGTCGAGAACCTGCTCGAGGTCCAACCCACGCTGGTGTTCGGCGTGCCGAGGGTCTGGGAGAAGATGCACGCAAAGGTCTCTGCCAAGCTCGCGGACGCCACCGGCGCGAAGGCGAAGATCGCGGCCTGGGCCATGGGCGTGGGCCGGACCGTCTCCGATCGCCGCTGCGAGGGCCGCCTGCCCGGCGGACTGCTGTCGCTGAAGTACAAGCTCGCGAGCCGCCTGCTGTTCGACAAGGTGAAGCCAGCGATGGGGCTGGGCCGCGCGCGTGTCTGCATCAGCGGGGCCGCGCCGATCTCCCCGGAGGTGTTGCGATTCTTCACGGGACTCGACCTCGTCATCCACGAGGTGTACGGGCAGTCGGAGGGCAGCGGGCCGACGTCCTTCAATCGGCCGGGGCGCACGCGGCTGGGCACCGTGGGGCCGCCCATCCCGGGAGTAGAGGTGCGCATCGCGGAGGACGGGGAGATCTGCCTGCGCGGTCCCAACGTGTTCGCGGGGTACTTCGGCGACGCAGAGGCCACCGCGGCGACGATCCTGGACGGCTGGCTGCACTCCGGTGACCTCGGGTCTCTCGACGCCGACGGTTTCTTGAAGATCACCGGACGCAAGAAGGAGATCATCATCACGGCCGGCGGCAAGAACATCACGCCGGTGAACATCGAGAGCGCGCTCCGCGACCTGCCGCTGGTGAGTCAGGCGGTGGTCATCGGCGACCGGCGCAGGTTCCTCTCGGCGCTGATCACGCTGGATCCCGAGGGCGCCGAGAGGTTCGCCTCCGAGCACGGGCTGCCCGCGGAGGGCCTGCACGAGAACGCCGCGGTGCTGGCGGAGCTGGAGAGAGGCGTAGAGTCGGTGCGGCAGCGGTTCGCCCGGGTGGAGCACGTCCGAAAGTACCGGGTGCTCCCCCGGGATCTCGATCAAGAACACAACGAGCTGACGCCCACGCTGAAGATTCGGCGCAGAGACGTCACGGCCAACTGGTCGGCGTACATCGAGGGGATGTACGCCGACTGAGCATCGCGCTCGTATGAACAGTGTCCCTGGTGGGAATGACCGGGTCTACGCGCCGGTCAGCAGCGGCGGGGTAGCGGCCTCCACCCCGTCTCGGCGGCGGCCGATCAGGTGCAGCCGGTGGCCGTGCACGAAGCTGCGCGAGCGGCGCTGCTCCTGCGCGTCGGTCCACGTAGACTCACGGAGCTGCCCCTCCACGCCGACGGGATCTCCCTTGCGCAGAAAGCGCTCGGCGACCTCGGCGTTGCGCTCCCACAGATCGACGTTGTGCCAGTCGGTGTGATCGCGCCAGCCCTCTCCCTCCTTGACGCTGCGATGGGTCGCGAGCCGCAGGGTGCAGACCACGACTCCGCTGGGCAGACGACGCGACTCGGGGTCGCGCCCCAGGTTTCCAAACAAGACTACGGTGTTGATGCCACGCACGGTTTCCTCCTGTGGTGGGCGAGTGTCGCCTTCACTCTCAGCAGGAAGCGGTCCGAGAGAACCCTGCGGAAGGAGGGGAGGGGGGGGAGGGCGCTGCGCCCGTCTCTGGCACCCCGGGCGCCGAATCGACCGCGGGGGTGCGCGCCGCCCGGACCACCGCGCGCGCGCTGGCCCACAGGTTCACCACCCCCGCGACGCCGTCGTGCATAGAGCGCCCCCCCTGGCGTCGATCCATCCGCACGCTGCGCTCGGTGATCACGAGGCCGGTGCGCGCCGCGAGCACGCGTACGTTGGCGTCGGCGACGTCGCCCGGCAGACACCGCGAGAGCACTCCGAGCGCCTGGCGGTCGAGGGCCCAGTACCCCGAGGTGACGTCGAGCAGCGGCAGCCCCGTGATGTGGCGGACCGCTCTCGCCAGCACAGCGTTTCCGAGACGACGGGCCGGCGGGCCGGGGCTCGCGGTGCCCGCGCGGCTGCCGATCACGAGGTTCGCCGAGGCCAGCCCCGCCAGCAGACGCGGCGCCTGTGAGGGGGGGTGCTGACCGTCGCCGTCGAGCTGAATTACCCGCTGAGCGCCGAGGGCCCACAGGTGGCGATACCCGGTGCGCAGCGCCGCCGCGTACCCCCCGCCGTGCTGAACCAGCACCTCCGCGCCGAGTCGCGCGGACTCCCGGGCGGTGTGGTCGGTGCTGTCGCCGTCGATGACGATCAGCCGACACTGCGGAAGCGCCGCGCGGAGCGCCGAGAGGACGGCGGCGATGCGCGCCCCCTCGTCCTGCGCGGGGATCAGGGCCGCGAGCATTCCTCCCTCCCGGTGTCGCCTATCCCGTCCGAGCGCGGCACGAACCCGTTGACGGTCCGCCGGGCAGTGTCTAGCCAGAAGACCGATCCACTGCGCGCCCCCCTCTCCACCCATGATCACCGGTGGAGCGCGATGCGTGCATCCCCGACGCCCAAGACACCGGCTGCTGCCGGAAGGGATGACCTTTGTCCGAGCCCCGCGACCTCGACTTCTCCGTTCCCCACACCCTGCCTGACCACCTCCCTGTCCTCGCGCTTCGTCGGGGGGTGATTCTCCCGGGCACCGTGCGTCCCCTGACCATCGGACGCCCCACCTCCATGGCGGCGGTGTCGTCCGCGGGCGTCTCCACCACCTCCGATCCCGACGCGGGGATGGTGCTCATCGGCGTGCAGACCACGGACATCGCAGATCCCGGACCCGGTGACCTGCTGGGAATGGCGTCGCTGGGGCGGATCATCGACATGCGGTTGAACAAGGCCGGCGAGCCCGTGGGCGTGGTGGTGCAGGCGCTGTGCCGCGCCCGCCTGGAGACCTTCGAGCACTGCGAGAGCCACCTCGTTGCGCACGTGAACCCGCTGGAGGAGGCGTGGCCGGCCAACAGCGCTGCCGAGGGTACCCGGCGAGCCCTGCGCGCCGCCGTCCGCGAGGGGACCGCGCTGTTCGGTGGCCCCGAGCGGGCACGCGCCATCCTGCGGGTGCCGCTGCCCACGCCGCTGTGGATCGACCTGCTGGCGGTGTCGTTCGAGAGCCCCGTGGAGTGGCGCAAGGAGCTGCTGCTGGAGACCGACGCGCTGGCCCGCGCCGAGTCGGTGCTGGAGGGGATCGCGCGGGGTCGAGAGGTCGCGGAGGCCCAGCGGGCCGTCGAGGAGCGCATGAGCGGAGAGCTGCGGGAGGCCCAGAAGGAGGCGGCGCTGCGGCAGCAGCTCAAGGCGATCCAGGCGGAGCTCGGTGAAGATCAGGGTGATCTGGAGGAGATCCGCGCGCGTCTGGCAGAGCGGGATCTACCCGACGAGGTCACCCGCGTGGTGAACCGGGAGCTGGGTCGACTCGAGCGGCTGCGCTCCAGCTCCCCCGAGCGGTCCGTGGCGATGGACTGGCTGGACTGGGTCGCGAGCCTCCCGTGGAACGAACCAACCGCCGCGACCGATCTCTCGCTGCCCGAGATCGAGGAGCGGCTGGCGAACAGCCACCACGGCCTCGAAGACATCAAGCGGCAGGTGGTGGAGCACCTGGCCGTGCGGCAGCTCGCGGGCTCGGGCCGCGCGGACGTGCTGCTGCTGGTGGGGCCCCCGGGCGTGGGCAAGACGTCTGTGGCCCAGGCGATCGCGGAGGCGACGGGCCGGCGGCTGGTGCGCGTGGCGCTGGGCGGCGTGCGCGACGAGGCAGAGCTGCGCGGTCACCGGCGCACCTACGTCGGCGCGCGGCCGGGGCGGCTGATCGAGGGCTTCAGGCGGGCGGAGGCCTGCGATCCGGTGGTGCTGCTGGACGAGATCGACAAGGTCGGCGCGGGCTGGCGGGGAGATCCCACTGCTGCGCTGCTGGAGATCCTCGATCCAGAGCAGAACCACGCGTTCACCGATCACTACCTGGAGGTCCCCTTCGATCTGTCGAGCGCGCTGTTCATCGCCACCGCCAACGATCTGGGGCGAATACCCGCGCCGCTGCGTGATCGCATGGAGATCCTGCGGATCGAGGGGTACACGCCGGCCGAGAAGCAGGCGATCGTGCGCGCCCACCTGCTGCCGCGGCTCGCGCGGAACGCGGGCGTCGCGGAGAGCGACGTGGAGATCACCGACGAGGCGCTGACCGAGATCATCTCGGGGTGGACGCGAGAGGCGGGCGTCCGGGGGCTACAGCGCACCATCGGACGCATCTACAGAGCAGCCGCGGTGCATCGCGCGCGGGGCGAGCTGGACGCGCCGCTCACCGTGGAGCATGGCGATCTGGTGGCCCTGCTGGGCCGGCGCAGGTTCGAGCAGACGCCCTTCGAGCCGGAGCGACGGCCGGGCATCGCGACGGGCCTGGCGTGGACCCCCGTGGGCGGAGACGTGCTGACAGTGGAGGCTGCGGCCCTCCCCGGCTCGGGGCGGCTCGTGCTCACCGGTCAGCTCGGCGACGTGATGAAGGAGTCCGCGCGCGCGGCGCTCACCTACGTGCTGTCCGAGCACGATGCGCTGGAGATCGCCCCGGACGCGGCGCGCGATCGAGACATCCACGTGCACGTCCCGGCGGGCGCGGTCCCAAAGGACGGCCCCTCCGCGGGGGTGACGATGTTCACCGCGCTGGCGTCGCTGCTGTCGGGCCGGACCGTGCGCGCTGACGTAGCGATGACAGGGGAGGCGACGTTGCGGGGCCGGGTGCTGCCAGTGGGCGGCATCAAGTCCAAGGTGCTCGCGGCGCACCGGCACGGGATGCGCCGGGTGATCCTGCCGCAGCGCAACGCCGGAGATCTGGACGAGCTGCCCGAGGCCGTGCGGGAGGAGATGACGTTCATCCCCGTCGATCACATGTCGCAGGTGCTCGCGGAGGCCCTGGCGCCGCGCGAGGAGGTGGTGATGGAGCAGGTGGCCTGACCGGCCACCGCTGTGAACGCCACCGTCCCCGCGACCCGAGCGACCGCGATCCACGCGAGCCGCCGGGCGCGGGGAGGCCACCGTATTAGACAGACCCAAGATGCAACCCTGGGAGGCCCCCGTGCGACGGAGCCTGGCGCTGTGGCTCATCGGCGTGGTGCTCACGGCCTGCGACGACACGATCTGGCTCGATCAGCACAGCCAGATCTCTGTCGACGCGGAGGGCTGGTGCGGCGTCGTGGAGATTCTAGAGGGTTCGTGCCTGGGCTGCCACGGCGCGACCGACACCCCACAGGGCGGCCTGAACCTGGCGAGCGATCCCTACGCGGCGCTGGTGGGAGTGCCCAGCGCGCTCTACCCCGACCGCGTGCTGGTGGAGGCGGGCAGCAGCGCGGAGTCGTTCCTGATCGACAAGGTCCGAGATACGCAGGGCGACGATGAGGGCACCGCGATGCCCCCCGGCTCCGGTCTCAGCGATGAGCTGACAGCGCTCATGGCAGACTGGATCGATGAGGGCGCTGAGGAGACCGTCTGCTCCACCGCCACCACCTCGACCGCCGGCGCCAGCCCCCACGACCCAAACTACGCGTCCACCACCGACGGCATCGTCCCCCACGGCACCGACGCCAAGCTGCAGGTGACCGTCGAGGGTCAGGCGTGTATCGACTGCCACGGCGAACCCGACGCCGAGACCGACGCCTGGTACTGCGACACCTGCCACAACTCCATCGAGGGGGTGACCGACTGGCGCACCGACTGCACGTTCTGCCACGGCGGGCAGGACGGCGACACCACGGGCGCGCCGCCGGTGGAGATCTCTGGCGTGGACGAGGCGGCCAGCGCGCGGTTCAGGGCACACCAGGTCCACGTGCAGGAGAACATCAAGCCGGCGTACGGGTGCGAGCAGTGCCACGTCACGCCCACGTCGGTGCTCGACGTGGGGCACTTCTTGATCGACGACGACACCCCCGGCGTCGCAGAGGCGGAATTCTCGGGCGGCGTCTCCCCCGACGGCTCGTGGGACGCAGACTCGGGCGCCTGCTTCATCTACTGTCACGGCGACGGGATCGACCCGGAGCTGTGGGAGAAGGGCGAGACCTTCGCGGACCACTACGGAGAGATGAGCCACGCCACCGAGGGCATCTCGTGCTCGTCCTGCCACCCCGACGAGACCAGCGACCAGATCGGCTGGGCGGAGATGAGCGGGCGGCACGAGCGGCACCTGGCCGGGGAGACCCGCGCGCAGCCCGCGGAGCTGCTGGCGTGTGAGGACTGCCACGGCGAAGTCGTCTCCGGATCTGCCGGGAAGATCGCGGTGAGCGATCCGACGTTGCATGTAAACGGCGCAGCGGACCTGTCTTTGCCGGGCGGGTTTGTGTACGCAGACAATTTCTGCACCGGAACATGCCACGACGAAGATCACTCGCAAGGCAACACCGAGGGGCGCTCGTGGTACTCGCCCGAGGTCGGAGTGAATCGATGACGACAGCCCGCCCCCACCGCAGTGGCTCCCACCGCAGTGGCCCCCACCGCAGTGGCGCCCCCCGGATCGCGATCGTCCCAGGAGACGGCATCGGCGCAGAGGTGATCGCCGAGGGCGTACGCGTCCTCGGGGCCCTCGCGCCCGACGCGGAGCTGGAGTGGTTCGACCTCGGCGCCGATCGCTACCTGCGCGATGGCGTGACGCTGCCCGACGATACGTTCGCGCGCTGGCGCGACGAATTCGACGCGATCTACCTGGGAGCGCTGGGCGATCCCCGGGTGCCCACGGGAGTGCATGCGCGCGACATCCTGCTGGGCTCGCGGTTTCGGCTCGACCTGTACATCAACCTGCGCCCCATCCGCCTGCTGGACGCGCGGCGCTGCCCGCTCAAGGGCAAGGGCCCCGAAGACGTGGACATCGTGGTGTTCCGCGAGAACACCGAGGGCCTGTATACAGGCGTGGGTGGGCAGTTCAAGAGAGGCACACCCGACGAGGTCGCCATCGAGGCATGCATCAACACCCGCAAGGGGGTGGAGCGGATCATCCGGGCTGCGTTCGAGTACGCCCGCGAGACCGGCCGCGACCGTGTCTGCATGTCGGACAAGTCCAACGCGATGCGCCACGGCCACGACCTGTGGCAGCGCACCTTCCGCGCCGTCTCTGCGGAGTACCCCGAGGTGACGGCCAGCCACCTGTACATCGACGTGCTCGCCATGGAGCTGGTGCGCGCGCCCGAGCGCTTCTCGGTCATCGTCACCACCAACCTGTTCGGCGACATCATCACCGATCTGGGCGCGATCCTGCAGGGCGGCATCGGCCTGGCGGCCAGCGGCAACATCCACCCCGGTCGCGTCGGCCTGTTCGAGCCGGTGCACGGCTCCGCGCCCGACATCGCCGGTGGGGGAATCGCCAATCCCCTGGCGGCCATCCTGACGGTCGAGATGATGCTGGAGCACCTGGGCCGTCCCGCGCCGCAGATCGCGGGCGCCGTGCGCGCCTGCCTCGCCGCCGGGCAGATCACCCCGGAGCTGGGCGGAGAGCTGACCACTCGTCAGGTCGGCGACGCGGTGCTGGAGCATCTCTCGTCCTGACCCCTGATTCAACAGTCCAACGATTCAACGAACGGAGTTCCTCAATGTCCAACAGCCCCAACGCTACTGACGTCGTCTTCCTGTCCGGCAAGCGCACCCCTTTCGGCACGTTCCTGGGGGCTCTCGGCTCCGTCTCGGCGACCGAGCTGGGCGTCATCGCCTCCAGGTCCGCCATCACACAGGCCGGCGTGAGTCCCGATGACATCGATCACGTCATCTTCGGTAACGTCATGCAGACCAGCCCCGACGCAATCTACTGCGCGCGTCACGTCGGGCTCAAGTGCGACATCCCCGTTCCGGTGCCCGCGGTGACGATCAACCGTCTGTGCGGATCGGGCTTCGAGGCGCTCGCGCAGGCGTCGCAGCTCCTTCGATTGGGCGAAGCCACGGTGGTGCTGGCCGGCGGCACCGAGAACATGACGCAGGCGCCCCACACAATCCGCGGCGCGCGCAAGGGCTTCAAGCTCGGCGGCACTGGAATGAACGACTACCTGCAGGAGGTCCTGCTCGACCCGATGGCCGGCTGCTCGATGGCGATCACCGCCGAGAACCTCGCCGAGAAGTACGGCATCACCCGGCAGGACGCCGACGAGTACGGCTACCGATCGCAGACCGCCTGGGCCGCCGCCCACGAGGCCGGCCGCTACGAACACGAGATCGTCCCGGTCACGATCGCCACGCGACGCGGCACCACCATGGTCTCGGTCGACGAGCACCCGCAGCTCTCGCCGCTCCGCCCCGAGAAGATCCGCGCGCGATTCAGCGAGGCCGCCATGGCCAGGCTCCGGCCGGTGTTCAAAAAGGACGGCACAGTCACCGCGGCCAACGCTTCCGGCATCAACGACGGCGCCGCCGCCATGGTCATGACCACGGCCGGGTGGGCCGCGGAGCGCGGGCTCCAGCCCATCGGTCGCCTGATCGCCTCGGCGTCGGTCGGGGTCGAGCCGAAGTACATGGGTATCGGCCCGGTCGCTGCCATCCGCGCCTGCCTCGACCGGGGCGGGATGGGGCTGAACGAGATGGACCTCATCGAGATCAACGAGGCCTTCTCGTCGCAGTACCTGGCCTGCGAGAAGGTGCTGGAGCTGAACCGCGAGATCACCAACGTCAACTCCGGTGGCGTCGCTGTCGGGCACCCGCTTGCCGCTTCCGGCACGCGGATCACGATGCACCTGCTCTACGAGCTCAAGCGGCGCGGCCAGCGTTTCGGCGTCGGCAGCGCTTGTATCGGCGGCGGACAGGGGATCGCGGTGTTGGTCGAGGCGCTCTGAGCGCAACACCGAAAGCGCAACACGGAGAGCGCTTCAGCGTCGCCCCGGAGCCCCGAGATCACCGACGGGGAGTGAATGGGACCCTCCACTCCCGCCCTACCTCGGGATCCGCGCTGGCGGGCCGTCGTCGGGCTCCCCGACTCCCTCCCGCAGGGAGATCCCATGTCCCACAGCATAGCCGTCCGGCGAGTGGGCATGCGGACTCGGCGATGTGGGACCCAGCTTGACCCCGGTCCGGGCCATCCACTCTTCGACCTGGCAGACCCGCGACCGGACCATGGCCGTGCCGGCCTGGTCGGTGATCGACTCCTCGCCCCGCATGTCGGCCAGCTTGTGCTCCAGCGCAGTGACCGCTGAGTGGCAGAAGTCGTTGGACGTGCGCCGCGTGGGGGCGGCGGCCACCCAGTCGTCCCGGGCCTGGCAGATCTGCCGCATGAGCACCACCAGCAGGTACTCGGCCACGTCGATGTCGGAGGCGTGTCCGAAGAAGAAGACGTGCGCCTGCCCAGGCCGCCACCCGGCGCGACATGCGCAGTGTTGCGCGACCGAGGCGGCCAGCCGCGTGCGCCACGGAGAGGACCGGATGATGGAGATCCGTCGGCGCGTGAGCGTGGTGGGAGTGGCGCCGGGCAGCGCGCCGTCCCGAATCAGTCGGCGGGCCAGTCGAGCGGCGGTCTCGCCTTCGGGCGTGCCCTCCTGATCGGCGGCGAGGGCGATCAGCTTGCGGACGCGGTCGCTGCGGTCGGGCATCGAGACTCCTCGGGGGGTGACGACTTCGACCGCGCGGGGCCGCTGGGGTTCCCGCTCACGGTTCCCGGGGGGACCTGTGAGCTGCCTGGTCGCTTGCGGCGTAGCCCATCGCGCGGGGCGCGAAGGCCAATTGGGTCGCGCGCGGGAGCGTGCTAGATGACCCCGGGAGGCTCCAATGCCCGAGCAGGTCATCTACGACTGGAACACCGAGGGACACACCCACAGCCCGCCGATGCGTCGCGTGAAGCTGGTCGACGAGACCCTGCGCGACGGGATCCAGTGCCCGTCGGTCACCGACCCGCCCGTCTCCGCGAAGCGGCAGATCATCCGACTGCTGGCCGCCGTGGGAGTGGACTGCATCGACATCGGCCTGCCCGGCGCCGGTCCCCGCGCGGTGGCCGATGTCACCGCCCTGGCGACCTTCATCCGCGACGAGAAGCTGCCGGTGCAGGCGCAGTGCGCGGCCCGCACGCACCCCAATGACATCCGACCGATCATCGAGATCTCCCAGAAGGTGGGGATCCCCATCGAGGTGATGACCTTTCTGGGCACCTCGCCGGTGCGTTTGTACACCGAGGGCTGGGACGAGGAGCTCCTCGAAAAGCGCACGCGCACGGCCGTGAGGATGTGCGTGGACGCCGGGCTGCCCGTCACGTTCGTCACTGAAGACACCATCCGCTCGGCGCCGCGCACGCTGCGGCGGCTGTTCACCGCGGCGGTGGAGGAGGGCGCGGACGGCCTGTGCCTGTGTGACACGGTGGGCCACGCCACGCCCAATGGTGTGTTCAACCTCATCCACTTCACGCGCAGCCTCCTGCAGGGGATGAGCACCAACACCCGCGTGGACTGGCACGGCCACAACGATCGCGGCTTCGGACTGAGCAACGCCCTGAGCGCCATCGAGGCCGGCGCCGACCGCGTACACGGCACCACGATGGGCATGGGCGAGCGCGTGGGCAACACCCCGCTCGATCTGCTGATGGTCAACCTGCGCCTGCTCGGCGTCATCGATCAGGATCTGGGAGCGCTGGCGGATCTCGTCCACCTCGTCTCGGAGGTCTGCCAGATGCCCGTCCCGGTGAACTACCCCGTGTTCGGCCGCGACGCGTTCCGCACCGGCACCGGGGTGCATGCCGCCGCGGTGATCAAGGCGATGACCAAGGGTGACGACGCGCTGGCCGATCAGGTGTACTCCGGGGTCCCCGCTTCGTGGTTCGGGCGTCAGCAGGAGATCGAGATCGGCCACATGGCGGGTGACAGCAACATCATCTACTGGCTGCGCAGCAGGGGGTTACCCGAGGCGCCCGATCTGGTGGCGCGGATACGCGCGGTCGCCAAGAGCACCAACCGCACGCTCACGAGCGCCGAGGTGCATGCAGAGGTCTCCTCCTGGCGGGCGTAACATGTTAACCGTAACTCGGCGTTACGACTGTTGTTACAGCATATCTACGGTCACTCCTTCCGGCTCGCCTCCAGAGCGGCGAGGATCTCCGCTTCGCGCGCCGATGTCGCCTGCGTTCGCTCCCTGCGGTGCGCGGTGAGCCGCTTGTTCGCCTGCAGGATCCGCATCATCAGCAGGAGCCCCAGCACGTAATTGAAGATCTTCAGCGCGCCGTCGAGCCCCGGCACGCCCACCGCGAACAGCGCGATCATGGTGGACAGGCTCAGGATCTGGAGCGACCAGAACACCGCGGCGCGCTCCAGCACCCACGGCGAGCGCATCACCGTGTGGTGAAGCCCCAGCAACGCCACAGCCGCGAACAGCGCCGCGTCTCCCACCGTCAAGCCGGTCACGTGCCCAGGCTCCGGTTGTCGATCAGCCGGGTGCCGCCGAACCACGCCGCCACGAATCCTCGGGCGGGCCGCTCTCCGAGGCGCTCGAGGGGCTGCAGGCTCTCTGCATCTCGCACCTCCAGGTAGTCGAGCCGATCGACGTCGAGCACCCCACGCGCGATCTCCAGGAGCTCGGGGACCGAGGGGGTCTGCGCGGCCGCCATGGCGTCCAGCGCTCTATGCAGCGTGAGCGCGCGCCCGCGCTGCTCCGGCGAGAGGTACGCGTTGCGTGACGACAGCGCGAGGCCGTCCGCGTCGCGCACCAGGGGACCGCCCACGACATCGACGGGCATCGCCAGATCGCGCGCCATTCGACGAATCACCGCGAGCTGCTGGTAGTCCTTCTCGCCGAACACCGCGACGTGGGGCTGCACCAGACCGAACAGCCGCGCCACCACGGTGGTGACGCCCGCGAAGTGCCCGGGGCGCCGCCCGCCACACAGCCCCTCTGTTACGCCCGAAACCGTAACAGCCGTGCTGTGATCGGGAAGGTACAGCCGCTCCGGCATGAACAGGACGTCCACGCCGTGCTGTAAACAGGCCTGCGCGTCGCCCTCCGGATCCCTCGGGTACCTATCGAGATCCTCGCCCGGACCGAATTGCAGGGGGTTCACGAAGATCGACGCCACCAACCAGTCACAGCGGTCACGCGCGATATCGAAGAGAGAGGTGTGCCCGGCGTGCAGGAATCCCATGGTGGGGACGAACCCCACCCGGTTCCCGCCAGCGCGCTGCGCGAGCGTTGCGCGCTGGAGCGCGCCGGGATCGGTGACGATCTGCATCGCTCAGGTCTGCATCGTTCAGTACAGCCGGGCGATCTTGCCGCCCTGCTTCCGGCGCCGGAACATGTGCTCGGGGCCGGGGAACGTCCCGCTGCGAACCTGGCTGACGTAGTCGGAGATGGCCGCGACGATGGGCTGCTCCAGCTCCGCGAAGCGCTTGACGAAGCGCGGACGGAAGCTGGTGTCGAGACCCAGCAGGTCGTTGCAGACCAGCACCTGACCGTCGCATCCGCCGCCGGCACCGATGCCGATGGTGGGGACGCGCAGGCGCTCGGTGACATCCGCGGCCAGCTCTGCGGGCACCATCTCCAGGACGACACAGAACGCGCCGGCCGCCTCGATGGCGAGGGCGTCTGCGATGAGCTGCTCCGCCCCCGCGTCGCCGCGACCCTGCACGCGGAAGCCGCCCAGCGCGTGAACGGACTGAGGCGTCAGTCCAACATGCCCCACGACGGGGATCCCCGCGCGGACGATCGCCTGGACCGCCGCCGCGGAGCGCTCGCCGCCCTCCAGCTTCACCGACTGCGCGCCGGCCTCCTGCACCAGTCGCCCCGCACTCCGCAGCGCCTGATCGGGGCCGAGCTGGTAGGTCATGAACGGAAGATCGACCGTCAGGTGGGCGTTCTCGAGCGCTCGGGCGACACATCGCCCGTGGTAGATCATGTCGTCGAGTGTGACGGACAGCGTGTTTTCGTGTCCCTGGATGACCATGCCCAGGCTGTCACCGACCAACACCATGTCGACACCCGCAGCGTCTGCGAGTCGGGCCATGGTGTAGTCGTAGGCCGTGAGCATGGCGATCTTCTGGTTTCCGGCCTTCATCCTCTGAAGGTCCAGCACCGTTTTCTTCGCCATTTGTTGTTCTCGGGTGGGTTGTGATCGGTCCTACCGGCCCAGAGCTGGGTCCAGCGGATACCCACGCGATCACACCTCCGTCCGAGTGAGGAGGGAAGCGCGAGGCGCAGGTGTCCTGATTCTAGCACGATCCCCGCTCGGGATCGGGTTTCTCGCACGTCGTTGACGACGGGCGGGCCGGAGCGGCAAACTGAGGCCATGACCGACGACACCCGCTACCGGGTCCGCGTGGACGCCGAGGAGACCTCAGTGTCTCTGCGCGAACTGATCGCGCTGGCCCGCGAGGGGAAGATCGCTCACGATACCCGCGTGCGTCCTCCGGGCGGGGACTGGTGCCAGGCCGCGGCGCTCCCAGAGGTCGCCGAGGTGCTGCAGAGCGATCCGTGGTCGGCCTGGGACGAGATGGATGAAGAGACCGCAGAGACCGCGATCCAGGCCTATGTGCGGCCGACCGGCCCGGTGGACTTCGACCTGTTCGACCCCACGGAGCCGGTCGATCCAGAGCTCCCGGAGCCCCAGGTGGAGATGCTCCCGGAGATGCTCCCGGACTCCGCGGTCGATCCGATGTCCGAGACCGACCGCAGTCCGCCCCCGCCCCGCCGCGGGCAGGTGATCGCCTTCCCCGGCCCAGCCCGCGACGGCGGCGTGCGCGGAGCCACCGCCCTGAAGACCTCTCCGGACCACCGCGCGGAGATCGCCACCCTCCCGCGGCGCGATCTGCCGCAGATCTCCGACTTGTCGCAGCTCCGCGACCAGCGGCCGGCCCCGCGCGTTCCGCGGATACGCTGGGGACCCCTGACCGCCTTCGCGTCGCTGATGGTCGCCGGCATCGTGAGCCTGAACATCTACATGGAGACAGTCGTCACCCAGAAGCTCGGGCGCGCAGCGCCGCGATCAGCGACCGATGCGTCGGTCGGCGCGCCGCCCGTGCCTGGACCGACCGAGGCTGGGCCGGCCGCCGCGGAGCCCATCGAGGTCTCCTCGAAGGAGCCGAACGTCGATGTCGCGATCGAGCGCGATCTGCGCGACCGCATGACCGATCGTCCCCAGGAGATCCGCGAGCCGGGAGATCTCGAGGACGCCCTGCTCATCGAGCTGAAGCGCATGCCCCTGGCGGACCTCCGCGTGAAGGCCCGCGTGCTCACGTGGTCGACGGGCCGCCACCCCGCCCCGGAGGTCGCTGAGATCGTCGTCGATCTGACGCCGGAGGAGCTGGATCGCGAGATCGCTGCCGTGGCGCTGGTGGTGGGGCGATACATCCATCGGCTGGCCCTCGATGTCCGCCGCCTCGACCTCCGCTTCCGCTCAAACGGCGCGCTCGTCGCGCTGCCCATCGCCCCCGAGCAGGCCCGCGCCTTCTACCGTCGCAAGATCTCACTGGCCGAGCTGCTCGCGGACTGAACGGGTAGCCCCGCAGGCCGAACCGCTGACTCATCGGCGCCGCCACAGCTGGTAGTCGAGCGTGTCGAGCTCCAGCGACCACGCGGCGCTCCGACTCAGGAGGTCTTCGAGCGCGACCTCCCTGCGTCTGCTGCTGCGGGGTTGGTTCACCTTCAGCGACCTCCGCGGGTCGATCACCACCCAGGTCGCCTTCTCGGCTCGGTCTATCCAATTCAAGCAGCGCTCGGCGGCGTCGTCCGCCCGCAGCGTCGGCGGCCCTCGATGGAGCCGGCGCGGCAGCGCAGACAGCTCGATGAAACGGTCTCCGCAGTCCAACAGAAACCCGGACCCCCCAACAGCAGAGAGCACCGCTGCGGCGTCGCGCTGATACTGCGCATACCCCGAGCGGTCCGAGTCGAAGGCACCGCGACCGGCGGGGTCGCCGCGCCACACCCACAGCGCAGCCGCCGCCGCGACCCCCATGCCACCCCAGCGCCGCGGAGATAGCGAGAGGCGGAGCAGGCCCGCCGCTGGAAGCGCCGAGAGCGCCGCGGCGTGCTGGAGCAGGTATCGGTCGGGCATCGGAGTGAGCGCACACTGCATGACCACCACGCCCCCCCAGGTCACCAACACCACGACGCCCTCGAAGCGACGGCGACCAGGGCGGGCGAGGACCAGTGACAGCAGGAGCGCGCCCACGCCCAGCGGCACATGCCCCACCAGCCGTCGCCGCACGTTCTCTGAGAACACCGCATGTGCGCACGGAGTGGTCAGGAACCAGGGGGTCAGGAAGCCCGCTCGTGGCACGTCTCTGCAGTCACGCAGGAGCGCCTCGTCGCGCGTGACGCGGACCCAACGCTCCACCACCGGTCGCTGCAGCCTCAGCTTGCCCTGCCAGTTCGGCGACGGCCGCCGGTGCGGGGCCAGCGCGCGGTCGATGGTGGGCCCCACGAGAGCGCCTCCGATCACCAGCGGCAGCAGCAGCCAGCGCGTCGGTCCGCGGCCCCGCCACACGCCCACCGCCACAAGGACGAGGACGGTCGGAGCCAGCAGGATCGCGCGGGAGTCTGCGGCATGCGCCGCGCCCATCAGCGCCCCCGCGGCCAGCGCCGGCAGCAGGCCCGGACGCCGCGCCGCGAGCAGCGCCGCCGCCACCGCAGCGGCCCCCATCGCGGAGAGGAGCGGGTAGCTGTTTGCCCACTGCGCGCTGGTCGCCACGCGGGGGGCCAGCGGCAGCGTCAGGGCCGCCAGCGCCCCGGCCCACGGCCCGCCCAGCAGCCGCGCGATGAGCGCGGTGCTGACCAGCAGCAGCGTCGCGGAGGCCGACGCGATGGTGATCGCCGCGGCGCTGTAGCTGCCCAGGAGCTCACCGAGGTGTCCCAGCGCCGCACCGTGCAGCGTGCCGCGGAGCACGTCGAGCTGGCCGGTCTGACCCGCCGCGTAGGCCCAGGCGTTGCGGACGTACCCGGGCCAGCCGTAGCCGCGCATCCCGACGCCGGTGTCCCAGGCGCCCGCCGCCACGAGGAGTCCCAGACCCGCCGGGAGCGCAAGCAGCCAGGGGGCCTCTCGGCGCAGGCTCATGGACTGCGGGGGAGGGGACACCCCCCCGCGGGCGGGAACGTCGCCGGGAGCTCCTCGGGCACCCACACCCGCAGGACGCCCGCGCCGTAACGGGGTCTCCCGAGCGCCCTCCCCAGCGCTTCCTCCAGCTCCGCGCCGCCCGGACGATCCCGACGCAGGAGGATCGCCGCGAAGCCCTGCTCATCGAGCGCCGCGGCGGCGATGGCGACGCAGCGCAGCGCCCGGTCGTCCGCCGCGCGCGTCCCGCGCCGCTGGATGTCCGCGACGAAGCGACCGAACGGACTGTTGTCCAGGAGCGCGTCCGGCTGGAGGGTCATCGTCGCGGAGATCGGCCGACCGTGCTGGCGCTGCCACAGCGCGTGGTACCCCGGCTCGTGAGGCTCACCGGCGGCGCCCGGCAGCTCGAAGGGCAGGGCGACGATGGCCCCGGCGGGGAGCCGCGCGGCGATCTCCTCGAGACCCGGCGCGGCCGCCGCCGAGAAGCTCGGTCGCGGCCAGGAGAAGACGCGCGGCCAGGTGAGCTGGTCCGCCAACACCGCGCCCGTCAGGAGGACCGCGAGGAGCGCGCGAGGCGCCGAGCGCTCGACCCGCCCCAGGAGCCACGCCGCTCCGCAGGCCGCGGAGATTCCCAGGGGCACCGACAGCAGCACCGCTGCGCGCTCCCACGAGCGCAGGTGTTGCAGCCACGGGAGCGCCGTCACCAGCGCGTCGACGGGCAGGCGGAGCACCGGGCCGTCGCCGATCCGCGCATACGGACCGAGCGAAACCAGCGCCGCGAGGGCCGTGAGCGCGCTCCACCCCACCGCCCTGCGCGCGAACAGCCCCGCGAACAGCAGCGCCACGGCCGCCACGCCCAGCGTCGCCGGCTGGTCCAGCGCCCCCGCGAGATCCTGACGCTCGGACAGGCGCAGGATCGCCCCGAGCTGGGGCGCATCAGAGGGCAGCGGTCGCTCCCCTGTGAGCTCGATCGCCAGGAGATCTCCCGATCCCATCTCACTGAGGCTGGTCGGCGGCCACGCCAGCATCGCCGCGAGGTTGGGGGCGAACACCCCCGCGGCAACCACCGCGACGACGAGCAGCCGGCGCAGGCGATCCGCCCGATCGCGCGCCACCGCGAGGAGCGCCAGGCCGGTGGGGAGGCTGAGCAGCGCCAGGAAGGTCGCCAGGTAGGCGCCGCCCGCCGCGCCCAGGCCCAGGAGCACCCCGGCGCCGAGGCCCGTCCACCAGCGGCCCCCGCGCAGCCACAGCACCAGCAGCGCGAGGTGCCCCGGGTAGAAGGCTGCCGGCAGGAATTCCGTGCGTCCGCTCAAGGGATGCGCCATCCAGAACGCCCCCCCCAGGATCGTCGCCGCCAGCACCGCGCCTGCTCCTGCGGCGCCGGGACCGTCGCCGATCACCACCCGCCGCAGCGCCACGCACCCGGCCAGAGCGGTGACCATCGCCGAGACATGGACCAGGTTCCAGCCCAGGGTCGCGCCGGCCGCGCCGCCCAGGATCCAGTAGCCGAGGAGGAACGGCGGGAGGTTCACCGGGTCCATCAGGTGGGCGCGGTAGTGCCCCGGGAACCCCAGCGCCGCGTCGCGTACCCAGGGGCCGTGGGTGAACACGCCGTCCGCCGCGGTCCACAGCCCCCACAGATGACCGGGGGCCTCGGTGCTCGCGCCCCCCAGCGCCAGCGACGCGGGCGCCAGGAGGGTGCCCCCCATCCACAGCACCAGCAGCGCGACCCCCACGAGGATCGCTGGGAGATCAGCGCGCTGGATGAGGGAGCGACCCACGCGGAGTACCCGGCCGGGCCGGTTACGCCAGCGTGTCCGGATCGACGCCCAGCGCGCGCAGGCGGTCGGCCAGAAGCGCCGCGCGATCCTCTGCGCGCTGACGCTGCTCCTCTGCGCGCTGACGCTGCTCCTCTGCGCGCTGACGCTGCTCCTCTGCACGCTGGCGCTGCTCCTCTGCGCGCTGACGAGCCTGCTCCGCGGCCTGCCGGGCGGCGTCCATCTCGGTCATCGTCAGAAACGGACGGCCGTCGGGGCGCCAGGCGCGGATGTCGCCGCCCTCCACCGCGAAGCGCACGCCCAGGAGCGGGCTGGTCACCCCGTCCTCGGTGGAGACGACCACCAGCTCGTCGCCCTCTCGATGGAAGGCGGTGAGCTGCCGCCGGAGCTGGTCGAAGGCGTAGAACTCCGCGACGCCGTACCGCTCATAGAAGCGTAGCTTGCGCGTCTGGTCCGCGAAGCTGTTCTTGGGGGACCACCACTCGAAGACGACGGTGAGGGGTACTCCCTCCTCTTCCCACTGGCGGTATGAGCCGCGGTACCCCTTGGGGCGCCCCAGCGCGACATAGACATCCGGCGCGACGCGGATCTTGGGGTGACCCTCCACCGGGTACCACAGGTGATCCCCAGCGACGAAGTCGTCCAGCAGCGCGTCCAGGTTGCCCTTGAAGGTGTGGATGAAGTCGAACTGCTCGGTGTTGTCGGCCATCAGTTGCCCATCGGAGTCCGGATACACCGCCGCGGAGGGGGTGTGCGGAGCCGGTCTGGTTGCGCGGGTGCTCATGACTCCATCCTATTATCCGGAGGGATGCCGCCGCGACTCTTCGCCATCAGTGACCTCCACGTCAACCGCCCGGCGAACCGCGCGGCGCTGGCCGGGCTTGGGCCACACCCCGATGACTGGCTGATCGTCGCTGGCGACACTGCCGACCGCCTCGATCACGTCGCGGCGGCGCTGACCTCCCTCGCGGATCGGTTCGCGCGGATCATCACCGTGCCGGGAAACCACGAACTCTGGGCGCGTCGCGATGATCCACTGCGGGGCGTGGCCCGTTACCGGGCGTTCTGCGAGGTGGCGCGAGCCTGCGGCGCGGTGACGCCCGAGGATCCCTTTCCGGTCTGGGAGGGTGAGGGGGGGCCCGCGATCATCGCGCCGTTGCTGCTGCTCTACGACTGGAGCTTCCGCCCGCCGAGCGTCGCGCTGGCGGACGTCCAGGCGTGGGCCGCCGAGGACGGGATCCGCGCGGCAGACGATCGCCTGCTGGACGCCGCTCCGCATCGCGACGTGGGCGCGTGGTGTCGCGACCGGCTGCTGCGCACCGTCCCGCGGCTGGAGCGCGCCGCTCGCCGTGGCCTGCCGCTCGTGCTCGTCAACCACTACCCGCTGCGCCGCGATCTCGTTCGGTTCGGGCGGATCGCGCGGTACACCCCCTGGTGCGGCACCACCGCCACCGAGCGCTGGCACGTTCGGTTCGGCGCGAGCGTGGTGGTCAGCGGGCACCTGCACATGCGCGCGACCGACTGGCGCGACGGCGTGCGCTTCGAGGAGGTCGCGTTGGGATACCCCCGTCACTGGCGAGTCGAGCGAACATTGGATTCGTACCTGCGCCCCATTCTGCCCGGACCCGCGGCCCCCGCCGGCGGCGAGGGGGGGCCGCTCTGGCGCCCCTGAGCGGCCGACTCCCCTTCTGGTTCCCCGCGGGAGCGGTCGCGCTCGGCACCCTCTCCTTCGGGGCGATCGGCTGCTGGAACGCGTGGGTGATGGCCCCCGCGTGGGGCCAGGATCTGGCGTTCTTTCACCAGATCGTCCACTCCGCGGCGGAGGGTGGCGCCTGGGCTTCTCCGCTTCTGTTGGAGCCCCAGGGGTTCTTCGCGATGGTCCACACGCACCTGGTGCTCCCCCTGGTGGTCGCGACCTACGCGCTGATCCCCCGCCAGGAGGTGCTGCTGTTGTGGCAGGCGCTCTTCGCCTCGCTCGCGCTCTGGCCCGCCCTGCGGCTCGGCGAGACGGTTGGAGGGCGCCCGATGGCGATCTGCGCCGTGGCGGCGCTGGCGGCGTTCGGTCCGTTTCAAGCAGCGGCCACCGCGGACTTCCGACCCAGCGTGCTGTTCCTGCCCGGCGTGCTGGGCGTGTTCGCGGCGGCGCGGCGCGACGACCTGCGCGCGGTGTTGGCGTGGTCGCTCGTGGCGGCGCTGGGTCGGCAGGAGGCGGTGTACCTGCTCGGCGCCTGCGCCGCATGCCTCGTTGTCATTCCGTGGGGTGGACGGCGGCGGCGGATCGGTCTTGTGTTGGGTTCGCTCGCGGTCGGGATCGGCGGGCTGTGGGTGCTGGTCAAGCCCACGTTCTTCTTTCACTTTGATCCGCTCCACCTGCCACCGCGGGTCGAGATCCCACCCGACGTGATGGAGCGGCGCTGGGAGTTCGCCCGCCGGCTGGCGCTGTCGGGCTGGGGGCTTGGGGTCCTCGCGCCTGCGGCCCTCGTCTCTGCGCTTCCGGTCTTCTGGCAGATGATCGAGACCGGTCGCGAGTGGCATGTGCTGGTCGGTCCCAGCGGGCACTACCCCGCGTTCTGGCTGGGGGGCGTCGCCGCCGCGGGGATCGTCGGCGCCGCGCGGATGGGACGCTGGGGCGGGCCCGCGTTGGTGGTACTCAGCGCGCTCTCGTTTCCGTGGATCGGCCCGCGGCAGGGGCGCCCCGAGCTGCGCGATCTGACCCGCTACGTCACCGAAGAAGATCGCGTGGCCGCGGACTACGACACCATCCACGCGTTCGCCGGCCGCGCGATCCTGTGGAACGTCGCCCAGCTCGATCTGCCCGACTCGGAGCGCCCCTACGGTTGGAAGCGTGCGTGGCCGATCACGCCCGACGAGGTGGATGTGATCGTCTCTACACGCAGCCCTGATGGCCGGGGAGCCCCTGCTGACTGGGAGGCGGTCGGCGCCGCGGGAGAGCACCGCGTCTTCAGGCGGAAAATCGCCAACAGTTCTGCTGGGAAGCCCGCCGAGAGAGGCGTCAAAAGACCCGCGCAGGTATCGGAATCCCCGCCACTCGCGCCCCCCGCGCCACCGCGGTGATCAGGTTCCAGTCACCGCTCTCGTCAGCGACCTGCGCAGCCTCGGCGATGGCCTGCGCAGCCAGGTGATCCACCCGACTCAGCACCAGCAGCGACAGCACCTCCTCGCGGGCGTCGCCGAGCTTTCGCGCCATCTCCCGGGCCTGCTGCGCGAGCCGGACGCCCGTCTCTTCATCTCCGTCCTGCAGCGCAGCGAGCGCCCGGGCGGCCGGTCCCTCTCCGATGACCCGACTCTGCGCGACTCTGCGGGCCGCGCTCTGCTCTTCGAGGCCCTTCAGCGCCCGCAGCCCCGCGCGATCGCCGGCCCGCACCGCCAACCCCTTCGCCCGCAGGAGCGCCGCGTCCGCCGCGTCGAGATCTCCGCTCGCCATATGGGCCTGGGCGCCCCACGCATGCAAGCGGGCCTGGAGCGCCGGACGCCCGGCGGCTGCGCGCAGCGCCTCGGACATCACCGCCAGGGCGTCGGCGGAGCGCCCGGCCTGCACCGCCGCGTGGACCCGCAGCGCGAGCGCGTCGGCGGTCATCCCTGATCCATCTGTGCCATCTGCAGCATCCGCAGCCAGTTTCGGAGGATCGTGGCGCCGTGGGGGGCGGGGCGCACGTCGGCGGATTGACCGCGCCCTCTCAGCAGATCCGCCAGCGTCGCGGCCCGCACCTCGGGATGGAACTGCACGGCGCGCGCGCTTTCACCCACGCCGAAAGCCTGCCAGTGCGTGTGTTGGTTTCCCGCCAGATGAACGGCGCCCGGCGGCGGCGAGAGCACGCTGTCTCGGTGCGTCGCCTGCACGGTGATCACCCCCGGCAGCCCCTTGAAGAGTGGATCGCGCCGACCGGCTGCGCTCAGCGTCATCTCCACCGTGCCGATCTCGCGACCGCTGGGGCTGGCGGCGACGTCGCACCCCATCGCCATCGCCAGGAGCTGGTGACCAAAGCAGACCGCCAGCAGGGGTGTGTCTCCCAGATTCAGCATCCACTGCCCGAGCCGCACCATCCAGGGGGCGCGCTCCGTGACGGAGCGAGGAGAGCCGCAGATCAGCACCCCATCCACCCCACCCAACCCAGCAGGATCGACGGTCCCCGATAGATCCGGCAGCGGCTCGCCGGCTTCGGCGTCACACCTCCGCCAGTCGATGCCCCCATCGACCCCCTGGACATCCCCAGAGACACCAGCGCCGGACAGGCAGGCGCGAAACCATGCGTCGTAGTCGCCATGCACAGGGATGATCGGAGCGTCGGTTGTGCCGGTCTTGACGATGAGGATACGCAGCATGCCGGACGAAGCTAACCCGATTCCTCTGTGGGATCCGGCGCTCCTCCGGTAGACTCGGCCGGATCATGAAGCACGTCAGCAAGCGGATCCTGCCCTTCTTCGAGGAATGCGAGCAATTCCTGGGCCTGCCGCGCGGGCAGTTCGCGTCCGGGCTGGACCTCGACTACGCGCGGCCGCCGGTCTGGATACCCTGGAGCACGTTCTGCGAGCTGTATCGACGGGTCGAGGCCGCCGCGGGTGACACCCCGGTGGCAGATCTGGGGCGGCTGGTGATCCGCCTGCCCCAGTTTCGCCGCACCGGTCGGATCCTGCGTCTGGTCACCGACACCCGCCGGCTGTTTCGCGCCAGTCACCTGTGGGGGATGCCCGGCATGTTCCCCGCCCTCGACTACAGCGTGCGTGACCTCCCCGACGGCCGGCTGGGCCTGGAGATCGTCATCCCCGACGATCTCGAAGACAGCCCCACGTTCTTCCGCGGCTCTCTGGGCTTCCTGCGGATGCTGCCCCACGGGCTCGGCTTCGCCGACGTCGACATCGAGATGGAGCTCTCGCCGCGGCGCGCCCTGTACCGCGTCCGCTGCTCTCAGCGCAGCCGCCTGCGCTTCCGCCTGTTGAACGCATGGAGCGCGCTGCAGGGGAGGAACTCCGCATTCGACGAGATGGCGCAGAGCCAGCGAGAGCTCCGAGAGCTGTATGAGGAGAAGTCCAGGGCGTTCCGGACCCAGGTGGCGGCGCTGGCGGAGGCCCGAAACGAAGCAGAGGGTGCCCGCAGGTCCGCTGAAGAAGCGCGCGGCGTGTCAGAGCAGGCGCAGCGCGCCGCCGCAGCCGCCCGGGAGGTCGCAGAGCGCGCGCTGCGGATGAAGAACGAGTTCATGACCATGATGCGCCACGAGGTCCGAACCCCGCTGGGCGGTGTCATCGGCGTCTCACAGCTCCTCGATCGCACCGTGTTATCGACCGAGCAGCAGGAGCTGATGGAGCTCCTGCACCGCAGCTCCGCTCGCTTGAAGCTCGTGTTGGATGAGATCCTCGACTTCTCTCGGCTGCAGGACCGCAGCGTGGATCCGGAGCGCGCTCCGTTCGCTGTGACAGATCTGATCGCCGACCTGCGCGCCTGCCTCGACCCGGTCCCGTCCCGCTGCCTCTCGGCAGTCATAGAGCCCGAGGTGCCGCGCGTCATCGGCGACGCCCGTCGCATCCGAGATGTCCTGCAGCACCTCGTCGACAACGCCACCACCCACGCCGGCTCGGATCGCGTCCGGATCCATGTGGGGGTAGAGGGAGAAGCGCCGCTCCTGCTGCGGTTCAAGGTCTCCGACTGGGGCTGCGGCATCCCCGCAGAGTCGCTGCCCTTCGTGTTCGAGCCCTTCACGCGTCTGGACACCTCCAACACCCAACCCAACACGGGGATCGGGATGGGGCTCGCGATCTGCCGCGAGCTTGTCGAGCAGATGGGCGGGGAGATCTCCGCCCGCAGCCGGGTCGGCAGCGGCTCGACGTTCACGTTCATCCTCCCGCTCCCCGCAGTCGAAGCCGAGACATGAGAGAAGTCAGCGCCCAGACCCTGCAGCTGTTCGAGCTGGCTGAGCGGCACCTCGAGCTGGCGCCGGGAGCGCTTCTGGAGGGCACCTCGCTCCGCTACGATCGGCCGCCTGCCAGCGTGAGCTGGGCGCTGTTCGTCCGGCTGCTGCGGCGCCTCGGCGGCTTCGCGGAGGGCCGCGTCACCCTCGATGAGCTGGGCAGCCTGATCATCGACCTGGCCGCTTTCCGACGCGTGGTGGAGGCGGCAGCGCTCATCGCCGGGCCCCAGGGCTTGATGCGGGTGACCCACCTGTGGTCCGGCCCGCAGCTCTTCCCGGCGCTCCTGCATGGCACCGCTCAGGCGGGCGACGGCACCCTCGAGCTCACGATCGAGATCCCCCCGAACCTGGAAGACTGCCCGGAGATGTTCCAACTGAACCTGGGGATCATCCGCTCGGTCCCCGTCGCGCTGTCCCGCGAGCCGGGACGTATCGATCTGGAGGTCACGCCGCGCCGCGCGCGCTACCGCGTCCACCGGCAGCCGTCGGTCGCGCCGTGGGCGCGGCTGCGCCAGGCGCTCGCGGTCCTGCGGGGCGACCGCACCCACACGACCGAGATCGAGCTCCAGCAGAGCCTGCTCCATGAGCGCTTCACCGAGGCTGCCCGGGCGCACCAGGCGCGGACGGACTCGCTTCGGGCCGCCTGGTCCGCCGCTGAGCAGGCCCGCGCGGAGGCCGAGGACGCGCAGCGGCAGGCCGAGCTCTCCCGACGGGTCGCGGAGCGCGCGCTCACCATCAAGGAGGAGTTCCTGGCGACCATGAGCCACGAGATCCGCACCCCCATGAACGGCGTCATCGGCCTGACCGAGCTGCTGCGCCAGGGGGAGCTCCGTCCCCGGGAGGCCGGGTACGTCCAGCGCCTCAAGGAGTGCGGCGATCACCTGCTGCGGATCATCGACGACATCCTCGACCTCTCGCGCCTGGGCAAGGACCGGCTCCCGCTCGAGCCGCATCCGTTCTCGCTGCCCGATCTGCTCAGCGGGGTCGCGGGGGTGTTCGAGCGGCAGACCAGGACCCGCGGTCTCGCGCTCCGCGTCGATCTCGATCCGGACGTCCCCGAGCACCTCGTGGGCGACTCCGGGCGTATCCGCCAGATCCTGCTCAACCTGCTCAGCAACGCGGTGAAGTTCACCGACGCGGGCGAGGTCTCCCTGCACGTGGGCGCCGAGCTGCTGGACACCGACGGAGTCGAGCTGACCTGCAAGGTCTCCGACACCGGCACGGGGATCCCCCAGGACCTTCTGGAGTCCATGTTCGACCCGTTCGTGCAGGGCTCCGGTCCGGCGCCCGTTCGTCGCGGCGGCACCGGATTGGGCCTGGCGATCTGTCGGCAGCTCGTCACCTTGATGGGGGGCCGCGTCCACGCCCGCAGTCTGATCGGCGAGGGGTCGACCTTCACCGTTCATCTCCCGCTGCGCATCTGGGAGTCCACCGCTCCCGGCTTCACGCCCTCAGAGGTGACGGAGCTCCCCACCGGGCCGATCTCCCCCGCCGACACCTGCATCCTCATCGCAGACGACGACGAGATCAGTCGAATCATCGTCACGCGCTTCCTGACGCAGCGCGGATACCGGGTGCAGACCGCTGTGGACGGCCAGGAGGCGCTCGACGCCGCGCGCTCCGGGACCTGCCGCCTGGTCTTGATGGACTGTCACATGCCCCTCCTGGATGGCTTCGAGGCCACCCGTCAGATCCGCAGCTTGCCCGATCCACTCTGCAGGCTGCCGATCATCGCGCTGACGGCAGGCGTGCTCGACCCCGATCGCCGGCGCTGCCGAGAGGCGGGGATGGACGACTTCCTGCCCAAGCCGCTGGACGAGCAGCAGCTCCTGCAGAGAGTAGCGAGCTGGCTGGCGGAGTCCCGGTCCGCCTGAGATCCCGGAGAGGCTCGCTGTAGACTCGCTGAAGCGGACGACGGATGACGAGTCGGTGAAGACAGGCTTGACCCGGGCAGGTGCGTGCGCAGACAGAGCTGCTCGCCGCCCACCCTCGTCCACCGATCCGCGTTGATCCCGGCTCTCCAACAAGAGCAGGGACCGATCCGTCTTTGGCCGTCTTCAGGAGTCTGCATGTCGCGCGTCCACATCCACCTGGATCCCCGGCTCGCGATCATCGGCGCCCAGCTCGCCTGTGATCTCCAGGACGAGGGATTCACCTCCTCCCACCAGCCCCCGGACCCCGCGGCCACAGAAGACCTGATCCTGGAGGTGCCCGAGGGCACCCCGGTCGCGCGAACCGACACGTTGATCGCGACCCTCGCGCCGCTGACCCCCGCGCTGCACTCCGTGAGCGCCGACGCCCCCCTCCGTCTGCACCTGGGCGGCCTCCTCGGCTCCTCCCTCAACCTCCAGGTGTTCAGCGATGACGCGGGTCTTCAGGAGCAGGTCGTCCAGCTCCTGGCCCCCCTGGGGTGGGCGAAGGTAAAGAAGCCGGCCCTCAAGACCGCGCCGTCCTGCCCGGAGCTGGTCTACGGCGGTGCAGATCCCCGGCGCCTGAGCGTGCTGTCCTACCTGCTGGTGCGTCGCCTCGGGTTTCCGCAGCCGCAGCTCGACAAGTCCTGGGACGACGACGACGAGGACGTGTTCGTGCGCATCGGCCACCCCGGCCACGCCGACGTCCCGCTCCGTCAGTGGGTACCCGTCCAGATCCGCTCCGACGACTCTGCGCTGGCTGAAGCCCTGCAGACGCGCCTGCTCGCTGAGGGATTCCACGCCACCCGGCTGTGTGCGCTGGGTACGTCGCGTGATCGGTTCCGCGTCAGTGGGGGCCTGAAGTCGAAGGCGCTCGTCCAGGAGGTGTCCGATCTGGTGGGAGATCTGCTCGCGACCACAGCCTCGGTGGATCTGGGCAACACCCCGGTGATCAGCGACGCGGAGGGGGGCGATCTGCTCATCGATCTCCCCATCGCAGCGCTCCGCTCCGGGACCCTTCACCCCTACGCCGGGGGCGCCCCCGCCCGCTTCGCGATCACCCTGCGGACCGACGACCGCGAGGCCGTCGAGCCCCTGTCCTGCTCCCTGCGTGAGGCCGGCTTCTCCCGGGTCCGCATTCGTCCGCTGGAGGGGACCGTCCTGGGCGCGGCGATCCAGGTGGATGCCATCGAGGATCACCCGGTCCTGCTCGACCTTATCCGCCAGCGCGTCGACGCGTTCGGCCGCGAGCGTGGCGTCTCTGTGCCGGTCCGAAGGCAGTCCGATATCGGCGACGAGGTGCGGGTGCTGCTCCCGCTGCAGTCTCTCTCTCGCGGCGATCAGCTTCGGCAGCTCCAGCGCGCCTCCGAGCGCTACAAGATCACCCTCTTCACCACCGGCGATCCCGATCCGCGCACCGACGCCGTCAAGCGCCGGCTGCGCGCCGCGGGGTTCCGCCGCATCCGCCTGCGGCCCTCCTCCTCCAAGGCCAACGGACGCTCCGCCCTCCTCAAGTTCGGCGGCGCCCCCCCAGAGGTCATCGACCACACCGTCGACTCCCTGAGCGCCATGCTCGGCGCCGATCCCGAGCGGGAGAAGGCGTGGGGCGACTCCGATCGCGACATCTACATCCACCTCCCACCCCTGCACGCAGACACGGAGATCCCCTCCGAGAACGGAGCCTTCGACGTGAACACCTGGCTGCGCGCGGGGAACGGCCCGGCCACCCGTCCCTTCCTGCAGGCGAAAGGCGACCGCCTCCGCGTCGGCGAGGTGGAGCTGCCGATCAGCGGCCTGTGGGACCACCCGCTCACCCCCCGGCCCGACGCCTTTCGACAC
Organism: uncultured Enterobacterales bacterium; assembly: GCA_964464515.1. GTDB lineage: Bacteria > Myxococcota_A > UBA796 > UBA796 > UBA2385 > CAYXGP01. The sequence goes on along the minus strand of CAYXGP010000032.1, from coordinate 23,693 downwards.
TACGTCCTCGACACCCCCACGGCCGCGCTGCTCCAGGAGGTCGCGCTCAGCGTCTCGGTGGGAGCGCCGCTGCTGCTCGAGGGTCCGACCAGCGCGTCGAAGACCTCGGCGATCCTCGCCCTGGCCGCGTGGCTGGGGCACCCCGTCGCCCGCCTCAACCTGAGCGGCAGCACCGACTGCTCCGAGCTGCTGGGTCGGCTCGTGCCGCGCGGAGTGGGCTGGGTGTGGCAGGAGGGTCTGGTGCCGCGGGGAATGAAGGAGGGGTTCTTCGTCGTCCTCGACGAGCTCTCCCTGGCCGAGGCCGCCGTGGTCGAGCGTCTCAACGGCGTGCTGGAGTCCTCCGATCCCACCCTGGTCCTGATCGAGCACGACGACGAGGTCATCCGGCCCGTCCCCGGATTCCGCCTCTTCGCAACCCAGAACCCGGTCTCTGGCTACGCCGGCAGGCAGGCGCTCTCCCCCGCCTTCCGCGACCGCTGGATCACCCTGCGTATCCCCGACAGCACCACCGACGAGCAGGCCCTGAAGCAGATGGGACACGCCCTGCTCCACGGCGGGCGACCCGCGGTGTCGGTGGGCGGCGTGGACTACGCGGCGGTCGGCCCCGAGACGGCCCCGGCGGTCTTCCCGGAGCTCGCTGCCGTCCCCGAGATGGACGCGTTCCTCACCCGACTGGTGCGGCTCCACGCGATGCTGGCTCGGGCCAGCCGTCCCACACCCACCCAGGTGGCGCGGCTCGGAGGAGATCGCCCGGAGTCCTACGTCTGGACCCGCCGCGCGCTGCTGAGGAACCTTCGGCTCCTGTCCTGCCTGCTGGACGGCGTCTCCGATCCCCATCAACGTGTCCGCGCCATCAAGCGGGTCCTGGTCCGGTGCTACCTCCAGGCCGTCGACGCCGAAGACCAGATCGTCGTCCTCGATCTGATGGACGCCGCGGGGCTGGGGCCGGGCACCTTCACGCTGTCTCCCGGTGAGCTGGTCTCCGATGAGCTGCCCCCCGCAGCCCAGCCCCCGGCAGCCCTGCCATCCACAGAGCTGCCCGCTGAAACGGCGGCCACCGAACAGGCGACGACATGACCGAGATCCCCCCTGAGCGTCTGCGCCGAATGGAGGGACTCGCCGCGGCGGTCCTGGGGGGGGACGTGCGCGTCGAGCCCGGCGCCACCTGGGCGTGGTCGCCCGCACGGCGAGTGATCACGGTGCCGCCCGGGCCGGCGACGGAGCAGCCGATCGAGCACTGCCTTGCGATCGCCTTCCACGAGATCGGTCACGGCCTCGCCACCCGGCCCGAGGTCCCCATCGACAGCGAGGCGTTCGACGCAGCGCTCTCTGCGCTCGATCCTCGGATGCGCCGTCGTCTGCGCCACCAGATCCACAACGCGCTCGAAGATCCGAGGGTCGAGCGGGCGATCGGCGATCTGCTCCCCGGCGCCGCCGCGCTGCTGAACCGGGTCCGCGCCGATCAGCTCACCCGGCTCCCCCCGACAGCAGAGCTGGGCCAGCGACGCAGCGCGCTCCCCTCCCTGGAGGCGTTCCTGTATTACCACATCGAAGAGCTGCTCCGCGGGGCCCCCACGCCGGACGCCGACGCCCCCTTCGGCGTCGGACCTGCGCTCGCCGCGACCCGCCCGGCGCGCCTCGCGTACACCGCGTGCCTGCCGCGCCCCACGAGCGTCTCTGCGGAGGCCGCCCAGGCCGCGGCGAACACCCACTTCGCCCGAGAGATCCTCCCAGCAGCAGCCCGACTCCACCGGAGCGATCTCCGCCGCCTTCAGGGGTGGATCAACGTGGATCCGCGGCGTCGCAGCCGGCTTCGGGCGGCCGCCGAGCGGGGGCGTGTGTGGCTGGCGCGCATGCTCGCGCAGGCGCTGCGGGCGACCGGGAGCGCCGAGGCCAGCGACCCCGGATGCGCCCCCGGGCCGCTGGTGATCGAGGCGCTCGACCGGTACTACGCCGACCGCCGCCGCCCCCCGCGCCAGATCGCCGTCACTGCCCGCTGCGTCGATGGCGGGGACCTCGGCCGCGGCAAGCCCACGGAAGACACTCGTCCGCGTCCGAGCCGCGCCCGCAAGCCCGCGCGTCGACGGCGCGGCCCGCGCGTCGACTACCCCACTCTCCGCGGGCGCGTCGCTCCCCAGATCGAACGCCTGATCAGCGATCTACAGACGCTCCTCCGCCCGACCCGCATGGGCCGGCTCACCCCCGGCTTCTCCAGCGGCCCCCGCGTTCATCGACGGCGATTGGTCCGTCACGTCGCAGGCGCCCGGGGAACCCCGCCCGACTTCTTCCAGCGTCGGGTGCGGCCGAGCGCCCGCGACGCCGCCGTGAGCCTCCTGGTGGATCTCTCCGGATCGATGCGGTCCGGGCGCAAGGCCATCGCCGCGGCCGAGGGCACCGTCGTGCTGGTCGAGGCCCTGCACCGCCTGGGGATCCCCGTGGCGGTCACGGGTTTCCAGCGCGAGCCGATCCCCCTGGTGGCCCACGGCGCTCCGCTCGACGCCAGCGCGCGGCGGGCGATCGCCGGGATCCCCAACCGGGTGGGTGGCGTCAATGACGACGCGAAGTGCGTGTCCGCCACCGCCGCCCGGCTCTTCCAGGTCCCCGCCGATCTCCGCGTGCTGATCACCATCTCGGACGGACAGCCCTCGGGCCGCCCCGACGCCGGACCGGCCCTGCTGCGCACCACCGAGCGGCTGTCTCGGCGCCGCGATCTCGTGCTGGTCGGCCTCGGACTCGGGCCGGACACCGAACACGTCCGGGAGTTCTACGCCGACGCCCGAGGCGACATCCCGCCGGATCGGATCGCCGCCGAGATCAGCGCGTCTCTGCGTCGGTCGCTGCGACGCTTGACGGCGCACGAGCGCCTGTAGACACCTGCAGAGACGGACTCCGCAGACACGGCGTCCGCAGATACGTGCGATGCGGAGACAGGAGCTGCGGAGACAGGAGCTGCGGAGACAGCTTCCGCAGAGACAGTTGCTGCATAGACAGTTACCGCAGACACAGGGCTACCTGAAGCAGCGCCGCACCAGCTCGCGCGTGACCCGCGGCAGGGCCTCCCAGGTCTCAGCACGGAGCCGCTCGCCGCGCCCGGCGCGGGCCATCTCGCGGCAGCAGCGCTCTCCCCGGGGCTCCTCGGCGCCGACAGCGATCACATGCAGTCGCGGGTACCTCGCCGCGACGGAGACCGGGTCACGTCCGATGTTGGCCACGCCGTCCGTCATGATGACGCCGACGCGCTCGCGATGCCGGCCCGTGCGCAGCTCGGCCAGACCCGCCCGGAGCCCGGCGGAGATGTGGGTGTAGCCCAGCGCGGGCACCGCCAGGATCCGTCGCACCAGCTCCGCGACGGTCGTCGCGCGGGTCAGCGGGACCAGCCGATGCGCGACGGTGTCGAAGGACACCACCGCGACGTGCTCCAGCCGCAGCTTGAGGACAGCCGCCGCCAGCGCGGTGAGGGCGATCTTGGGTCCGGTCATCGACAGGCTCATATCCAGGATCGCGACGACGTCCGCGTCGCGGGACTCCTGTCGGCTGACGACCAGGGGTCGATCCGGCGGAGTCTCTTCCAGCATGGCGTCCAGATCCAGCTCCCCCACGGCCGGAAACGCCTCCCGGACGGTGCGCCGCGGCCGCGCCGTGTGCCGCAGCAGCGCGCGGGCCCGCTGCAGGATCTCCGCGACGGCCCGCCGCTCCACCTCGCGCCGCAGCCGGGCGGGCAGCGCGCGCTTGAGCTTGTGGAGCTGCGCCGCGGCCTCCCAGCCAGAAGGCAGCTCGATCAGCGCAGCCTCCACCGAAGACAGCTCGGGCAGCGCTGCGCTCCGCAGCTCTCCGGCCGAGACTCCGCTGTGCGCGCCTCTGTGCGCTATACCAGGGGGTCCGGCCGCCTTTTTTTTTTGGTCGCCGATAGCTCCGCCAGGAGGGTGCGGAGCGCACCGTCCGCGTCGTCGGCCAGCTCCACGCGCGTCGGGAGGGCCAGCGCCGCCGCCGCCGCGACGTCGCCATCCAGCGCTCCTGCCAATTCCACGATGGCGATGGCCGCCCGCACCGAGGCGCCGCGCCGAAAGCGGGGGTCCTGCCGGGTGGCGCGCACCAGGGACACCGCCGCGGCGATCCGCTCGGCCCTCGGCGCTCCGCGCGCGCACCCCGCGACGATGGCCCGCTCCTCTTCCTCGGACTGGTAGCCAAGCGCGATCAGCTCGAACCGATCGCGCAGCGCCTCGGACAGGTGACCGGTGGCGACGAACTCCGCGGGGTTCTGGGTGGCAACGACCGCGAACCCGGACGCGGCGGTGACCAAGCCGAGGCGGGGCACCGTGACCTGCCCCTCGTCGAGCGCGGGGAGCAGGACATTCTGCACACCCTCCGGCATGCGGTTGAGCTCGTTCAAGAACAGCACCGCCCCGTCGCGCATCGCGGCCACCAGCGGCCCCGCGATGAACAGGTCGGGCTGGTAGCCCCGCGCCAGCACGCCCGGCGGATCAAAGTGACCGACCAGCTTGGCTTCGGTGTAGCGGCCGTCGCCGTCCACGCGCACGAAGCCGCGCTCCGCCGCAGCGCACGCCGCCCGCGCCAGCGCGGTCTTTCCGACGCCGACGGGGCCCTCCAGCAGCGCGTTGCGACCCGCGGCGAGGCAGGCCATCGTCGCGCGCAGCTCCGCAGCGCGGCCGATCAGCGGGCTCATCGCTGCCGATCGCCGTCAGTCACGATTGAGCGTCATCAACAGCGAGAGGATGTTCCAATACAGGATGAGAACGCCCATCGTGATGAGGTAGCTGCCCTCGATGTGCTGATCGGTGCTCAGGCGGTGCAGCACCACGTTCACCTGGTACAGCAGGCCGGCCGCTGAGATCACCACGAACGCCACCGAGATCAGCAGGCCGATCGGTCCGCCGAACAAGCCGGGGAACACGATGCTCGCGCCCATGAGGATGAGCATCGGCAGTCCCAGCGCTGACAGCCCCGCGCCGATCATCTTGAACTCCCGGGGCTTCGTCATCACGTAGGCCACCATGCCCGCGCCGGTGAGGCCGGTGAGCAGCAGCGCGTTGACGACCAGGCCCAGCGGGTTGCCGGCGGCCGCGCCCATGAGGAAGGCTTGCAGCAGGAGGAAGCCCATCGCGATGCCCTGCAGGGTGGACGCCAGGCCGAAGCCCAGCACCTTGGCGTCGCCGAAGACCAGCCGGGGGCACAGGTAGTGGGCCACGCCGAAGCAGCCCAGGATGACGACCAGCGGGAAGAAGCCGCTGACGAGGAAGGTCACGCCAGCCGCCGCGAGCACGTACAGGACCACGGCCGAGGCGATGCCGCTGCCGGCAGCGATGGTCAGGCCGCCGGTGGTCCACAGCAGGACGCGCTGGAGGTAGGTGACGCGATCGGAGGGCGTCGCGTGGATGAGGGGACGGGCGTAGACAGCCGGCATGATCGGTCACTCCGGGGGAATGAAATGGAGATCCAGGGGGGAGGGAACCCCCGGTCGCCGTGCTCTATCCCGATGCTGGCGGGCGCGGCCCCTCGCTCGGGTACGATGCGATGTCGCCGGAGGTGCCCATGCCGCTCGAGGAAGCCATCGCCCTGGTCCGAGAGCTGGGCGGCGCAGCCGAGCACGTCGCGCGCATGCGGCGCATCCTCATGGAGCTGCGACCTCCGACCCTCGCAGCAGACGCGGATCGCACATTCCTGCTGATCGGCGCCGACGACGCGCCACCCGCTCCAGAGCCCCCCGTCGAGGCCCGCTACGCCGATCTCGGCCTGCTGGGCCGCGGCGGGATGGGGGAGGTCCGGCGCATCCGAGATCGGGAGCTGGGCAGGACGCTGGCGATGAAGATCGCTTCGCCCTCCCTGATGTCACGGCCAACAGCACTGGCGCGCTTCGCCCGCGAGGCACAGACCACGGCGCAGCTGCAGCACCCCGGCATCGTCCCGGTCCACGAGCTTGGCACGCTGCCGGACGGCCGCCGCTACTTTACGATGCAGGAGGTCCGCGGGAGGACGCTCACGCAGGTGATCGCCGAGACTCACTCCGGCGAGCCCGGATGGACACTCCGCAGGCTCATCAGCGCGTACCATCGGATCTGCGAGACGGTCGTGTACGCACACACACGCGGTGTGATTCATCGCGATCTGAAGCCGGACAACGTCATGGTCGGCGACCACGGACAGGTCCTCGTATTGGACTGGGGCATCGCCAAGCTGATCGGACGGCCCGACGCGACAGCCCGCCCCGGGGACGTCCCCGCGGAGAGAGCGGTCGTCACGGATAGCCACCGCGCCACGCGGATGGGCGCGGTCGCGGGCACGCCCGCCTACATGCCGCCGGAGCAAGCGCGAGGCGAGATCGATCGCATCGACGCTCGCTGCGACGTCTATGCGCTGGGCGCCATCCTGTACGAGGTCCTCAGCGGGCGGGCGCCGTATGTCGGCTCCGGCGCACGGGATGTCCTGGAGAGGGTCCGCGCAGGCCCGCCCCGACCTGTCGGGCTCGCGGCCGACTCAGCACTTCCAGCAGAGCTGGTCGAGGCCTGCGGTCGGGCGATGGCCCGCGATCCGGCAGAGCGCTTCCCGAACGCCGCGGCGCTCACGCAGGCGATCCAGGACTGGCTGGATGGCGCAAAGCGTCGAGAGCGGGCGCTGTCCGTGGCGGAGGCGGCGCAGGAACACGGACCTCGCGCGGCCGCCCTCCGCGCAGAGGCCGCCGCTCTTCGCTCCGAGTCCCTGGCCCTGCTGGACGGTATCCAGCCCTGGGAGCCCGAGGAGCGGAAGGCGGCGGGATGGACGAGAGAAGACACAGCGATGGCCCGGGAGCGTCGCGCCACGCTACACGATCTCGAGGTCGAGCGCGGGCTACACGCGGCGCTGCGGGTAGACCCTGAGCTGCCCGAGGCGCATGCGGCCCTCGCGGAGCGGTTCCTCGACGCGCACCGGAGCGCCGAGTCAGCGCGAGACGAAGAGATCGTCCTCCGCGCCGAAACGGGTCTGCGCGCACATACCCGCGCCCTGCCTCCGGGACACAGCACCCGGACGCGCTGCGACGCCTATCTGCAGGGGGATGGCGCGCTCACCCTCGTCACCGATCCCCACGGCGCCGCGGTGTCCCTGCATCGATACGTCCTGCACAGTCGGCGGATGGTCCCGCGATTCGAGCGTGAACTGGGCCACACGCCGCTGCGTCTGGTCTCGCTGCCGATGGGCAGCTACCTGTGTGTGATCCGACATCCCGACAGACTTCCCACACGGGTCCCTGTCTTCATCGGTCGAGGGGTGCACCAGGACGGGGTACCTCCCGGCCGGTCGGCCACGCACCCGATCCGGCTGCTCCATCCGGGCGAGATCGGCCCAGGTGACTGTTACGTTCCGCCGGGTTGGTTCTGGAGCGGCGGAGATCCGCAGTCCGAAAGCGAACTGCCCCGTCGGCGCGTCTGGCTGGATGGGCTGGTGGTGCAGCGCTTCCCCATCACCAACGCCGATTATGTCGGCTTCTTGAACGATCTTCCCACAGACGAGGCCCTCCGGCGGGCTCCGCGCGAGAAGGGCGGCAGCGCCGGGGGAGCCGGCGCCCTGATCTTCGGTCGCGATGACGCCAGCGGCCGGTTCACGCTGCGGACGGACTCCGAGGGCGATGTCTGGGAGCCGGATGTACCCGTGGTCATGATCGACTGGTGGAGCGCGCGGGCCTACGCGGAGTGGTTCGCCGCCCGTACCGGGTTCTCTTGGCGACTTCCGCTCGAGCTGGAGTGGGAGAAGGCCGCGCGTGGAGTCGATGGTCGGTTCTATCCGTGGGGCGACACCATCGATCCGTCATGGTGTTGCATGCGCTGGAGTCACCGGGGACGACCGCTGCCGGCTCGCGTGGATAGCTTCCCCGTCGATGAGAGCGTATTCGGCGTGCGCGGGATGGCGGGCAATACACAAGACTGGTGCGCCGATCTCCAGCCGCCGGACGACGGATATCGGGTGCGTCGCGGAGGGAGCTGGGTCAACGTGGAGCGGTTCGCCCGCTGTGTCTTTCGGCGCACACTTACTCCGTCGGATCGCTTCGGAAACCTGGGGTTTCGGTTGGTGCGCTCGGTTGTTGGTCGGGATTGACCCGAGTCAACAACCAACCGAGCGACCGCACCACCCAATCGACCGAGGCCCGCAGCGGGGTTACGGCAGGCAGATCGTGGAGATCCGATGCTCGCCCTCGCCCTGTCCCTGCTCACCCCCGACGCCGTCGCCTGCGGGGGGATCTATGTCCCGCCCACCTCCCAGACCGCGGGCGCCGCGCTCTACAACGCGAGCAGCCACGTCGTCCTGGCGGTGGGCGCCGACGGCACGACCCAGGTGACCATCGCCTCCGACGTGATTGGAGAGCCCGACGACTTCGCCTTCGTGCTGCCCGTGCCCGAGCTGCTGGATGAGGATGATCTGACCGTCGCCGCCGACGCGATCATCCCCGCGCTCGCCACCTACGACGGGCCGCGCTCTGTGGAGATGAGCTGCTCCGACTTCCGCCCCGACACCGAGCAGGCCTGTCCCGAGGACTGGGGTACCAGCGGAGGCGCGGGCGGGAGCAACGGCGCGGGCGGCGACGGGGTGTCGGTCGAGGGCACCTATCTTGTCGGCGACTTCGAGATCACGATCCTCTCCGCCGAGGAGTCCGACGCGCTCACCGATTGGCTCAAGGCGGCGGGATACACGGTGCCCCAGAGCGCCGCGGGTGTCTTGCAGGACTACATAGACGGCGGCTCATACTTCCTGGCTGCGCAGGTCCACGCCGACGCCGTCATCGCCGAGGGCGAGATCCTCCCGGCGCTGGGCTACCGCCTCTCTTCGTTCCCCACCACGCTGCCGCTTCGACTCGGCGCTGCGGCCGCCGAGCAGGCCCAGGAGGTCGTCCTCCACATCGTCGCCCAGAGGGACGCCGACGCGAACTGGGGGATCTCCAACCTGACCGAGATCACCCTGGAGGACGAGTGCATGCTGCCCGACGGCGTGTCCCTGTCCGATCACCACGTGGACGCCATCGAGGCAGCGCATGCGGCCGCCGGGGAGGCTGTCTGGTTCACCGAGTACGCCGGCAACCTGGACGACCCGTACTGGTACGACATCGCCAAGGTCGGGATCTGGCCCTGGGATCTCGGCCTCGACGAGCTCGGGCTGGACGAAGCAGAGGGCAGCGAGCTGGTGTTCCAGCGGCTGCACCTTCGCTACGAGCCGAACCAGCTCACCGTCGACCCGGCGCTCTACGCTGGCGCCGACGCCGAGGTCCGGGAGATCCGCTATGTCGATTATGTTATTGAGTTGGAAGAGTACCTGCCGGTCTGTGGCCTTGGGATGATCGACGGCGGCACGTGCCCGCCCACGGAGGTCATCGGCGAGCCCTGTGAGGACGACTCTGCAGCATCCGATGACGGCGATGAGACGGGGGGCTGCGGGTGTGCCAGCGCTGCGTCTGCACCGTCGGTGGGGTTGCTGGCGCTGCTGATCGGATTGGCTCGTCGACGGACTTGAGTTGGCCTGAAGCCAGCAGGACCGGACGATTACATCGCCCGCTCGCGTGCGCTGATGCTCGCGACATTGAGAGGACCCGCGGCTCCTCATCAGTGGTGAAAGACCCCACCGTAGTAGTAATTCCCGATATGGTCGACTCCGAAGTACTCGTAGAGCAGGTAGTTACTGAAGTAGGTCACACCAGCATCGTCGTAGGCGATTCCCCAGAAGTCACTGCCGCCGTAGACGTAGCCGATGTCCCACCCATCGTAGCTGTAGTACACATCATAGATGGTGACCGTGGTGGAGAACCCGTGATCGCTGAACAAGAAGTCGCCGTCGAACGCATACAGGCACCCCGAGCACTCTGTCTGCGTTCCGTCCACATCCCACTCAGCGATGGTCTCTCCGTCCCACCAGGCCACCAGGAGGACACCCGAGACCTGGCCGTCACCGCCGCCGCTCGTGCCGCCACCGCTCGTGCCGCCGCCCCCGCTCGTGCCGCCGCCCCCGCCGTTGCCTACGTCGATCAGGTGATTCCCTCCGTCGTCACTGCTGGACGCATCAGCACAGCCCACGAATAGCGAGAAACAGAACATGGCAGATAGGTTGGTTCGCATGGTTCTAAGACCTCCTGGTCGGTGGTACAGCCGTAACGGAGTGTGCCTGGGTCTCGTGGGGGGCTGCAAACGAACACTGATGTGGACCTGAGTCCATCGGGCGGCCCACCCGTAGAGAGGGGTGGTCAGCGGCTATAGTGCACGCCAGGACGGAACACATGACGGCCATGGTCTCTCGGCGAAGTCTCCTGCTCACCGGCGTGGCGCTCGCGGCGATCGGGGGCGGCGTCGGCCTGTCGGTGCGCGGGGCGCCCGCTCCGGGCTTGTCGATCCTCACGCCGACTGAGGTCGAGATCACCGAGGCCATCGCGCGGGTCCTCTTCCCGCCGGGGATCTTCCCGGTGGCCGGCGGCGACGGCGGCACCGCGCCGATGGTCGATCACATCTTGTCGGAGATCGTCGATCCCAAGGCCACCGAGCCGTTCTGCTACCTGCTGCGCGCCATCCAGATCGGCACGCTCTTCTCCAGGGGGAGATCGTTCTCGTCGCTCGATCCCGAAGAGGCCGCCAGCGTGCTGGAGATCTGGGCGTCCGACGAGCCGTTTCCGCGCCGGCTGGCGTCGGACTCGTTCAAGATCGTGCTGGGAATGGCGTTCTTCCATCGGCCGGAGGTGGTGGCGGCGATCGGCTGGCGGTCCGGGTGCTCGCCCCACGAGGACGCGCTGGCGCCGGAGGCGCTGCGATGAAGCTCGGATTCGACGACTACCCCGAACGCGAGGTCACCTGGCAGGCCGACGTCTGCGTGATCGGCGCCGGCGCGGGGGGCTCGGCCACCGCCTGCGCCCTCGCGGAGTCCGGTCTGGATGTGGTGGTGCTGGAGGCCGGCAGCCACTGGAAGCCGTCGCAGTTCAAGGCCAGCCCGAAGTGGGCGCTGCGTAACCTCTTCGACGAGCGCGGCGTGCGCAGCGCGATGGGCAACGCCATGATCCCGGTGACCAGCGGCCGGGGCGTGGGTGGCAGCACCCTGATCAACTCGGCGATCTGCTTCCGCACCCCCGACCCGGTGATGGCCGAGTGGAGCGAGCGCTACGGCTGCACCCGCATGGCGAAAGCGGCGCTGGGTCCGAAGCTGGATCGGGTGTGGCGGACCATCGGCGTGACCGTCAACCCCGTGGAGGTCCAGCGCAACAACAACCTGATCTTCAAGCTGGGGGCCGACCGCCTGGGGCTGCCCGGCGAGTGGATGGCGCGCTCCGCGCCGGGCTGCGTGGGCTGCGGCCTGTGCCAGATGGGGTGTCCGACGGGCGGCAAGTGGTCCGTCGATCGCACCTTCCTCGCCGAGGCCCTGCGCACGGGGCGCTGCCGCGTACACGCCGACTGCCGCGTGCAGGAGGTGACCACCCGGGGCGACGCCGTGGTGGCAGTGGCCGGGCAGACCATCGATCCCCGCACGCTCCTTCCGGCCGGGTCGTTTCGGGTGCATGCCGATCGCTTCGTCTTCAGCGCCGGACCCATCAGCACGCCGCGCCTGCTGCAATCGACCGGCCTGGTAGACGACGCGATCTGTGGCGCCAACCTGCACCTGCACCCCGCGATCGGCCTGCTCGGGCGCTTCGAGGAGGTGATCGAGCCCTGGCACGGCGTCGTCCAGGGCTACTACGTCGATCGCTGGGAGCGCGGCTACCTGCTGCAGACCTACACCACGTCCCCCGATCAGACGTACATGGTGATGCCGTCGGCGCTGGGGATGGAGGCGCTCGAGGTCATCCGGGACCTGGCCCACATGGCGATGGCCGGGCCCCTGGTCCACGACGAGGACAGCCACGGACGGGTCACGCTCAGCGGTCTGCAGTACTTCGTGGGTGACGGTGATCGCCGCAGGCTGCTGGCCGGCATGCGCGAAGCGACCGAGGTCTTCTTCGCCGCGGGGGCCCAGGCGGTCTACCCCTGCGTGGTGGGCACCCGCGCGCTGCGGAGCCCGCAAGAGGTGGCGGCCGCACTCCACGACGACATCCCCGCCCGACAGCTCTACCTGTACGCCAGCCACCCCATGGGCACCTGCCGCATGGGCGGCGATCGAGCGACGAGCGTGGTGAACCCCGACGGGCGGGTGTGGGGCTGGCGCAACCTGTACGTCGCCGACGCCAGCGTCTTCCCCACATCGCTGGGCGTGAACCCACAGGTGACCACCATGGCCGTGGGGCTCACGGTTGGTCAGGTGCTCGCGGAGAGCTGACGCCCCCACTCCCAGCAGCTCCCTGACCCGGCTCGCTCCCCGACCAGGCTCACTCCTCCGCGGACGGGGGGGCGGCGGAGCGGAAGAGCTCGGTCTTGTTGGTGGCGTTGTACTTGCCGATGGGCATCGCGAACGGCAGGCGCGACAGCTCGCGCAGCGTGACGGCGTCGTAGATGACCACCGCGCCGTCCATGTCCCAGACGCTCACCCAGGCGATCTCGCCGTCAGCGCTGAACTCGGTGTGCATGGCCTGCTTGCCCGGCTCTGGGACCAGCCCCGGCTCGACCAGGGCGAGGGTGTCCTTGCTCACGAGCTGGATGCGCTCGCTGTGGGTGTCGATCCAGATGTACGGCGTGCCGGGGTGCGTCCGCGCGAAGTAGCCCGCCCCGACCAGCGGGATCTCGGCCTGGACCGTCAGGTCATCCACGGTGACGACCGTCAGCCTGGCCTCGCCGATGTGGTTGAGGGCTGCATGCAGCGCGCCGTCGCGCTCGAAGAAGCAGGCCGACGACAGGTGTGGCAGCGCGGCGGTCTCCAAGCTCGCGAGCACCTGGCCGCTGTCCAGATCGTACAGATGCACCTGGCTGCCCCTGCGGGAGCTCGCCAGCAGGCGCCGCCCGCCGGGCACGAACACGAAGTCCTCGAACGGCTCGGGGAGCGCCCGGGTCTCGATCTGGAGGCTGCCCGGATCGACCTCGATCAGCTCGGGCCGATCTCGCAGCGTGAGCACGAACCGATCCCGCCCCGGCACCGGGTAGACGCCGCTGGGCTGACCCTCCAGCGGGATCACGCCGAGCGGCTGGAGATCGCCGCTGAGCAGGACCAGCTGGGGCGGCAGCTGCGCCGACACCGCCACCCGCTCGCCGGCCGCGTCGACCGCGATGTTGCGCGTGTTGACGCCCACCCGAGCCCGCGCGGTGAGCCCGCCGCGATCGATGTCGTAGGCCACCACCACGCCGTCGCGGGTGACCGCCCAGACCCGCGAGAGCGCCGCGTCGAGCTTCGGTCCGCCGTGGACCCGGCCGGCCTCGAAGCGATCGATCTCTACCCGGCGGTCGCCGTCCAGCACCGCGATGCTCCGCGTGCCCCGCTCCACCACCAGCGTGAGGTTGTCTCGCGCCACGTCGGGAGCGAGGGCGGGACCGTCCGGGATCAGGGACTCGCGACTCCGCGAGATCTCCTCGGCGCCCCAGACCACCGTGCCCGCGGGCCGTCGGATCCAGCTCACGAGCCCGGAGACCTCCCCTTCGTCCAGGCGATCGCCGAAGGCGGGCATCTGTGTGCCCGGCAGACCCGCGCGGATCACCTGCGCCAGACGCTCGTCGGTCTTGCGGCCGAGCACCTCGCCGATGAGCGGCGGGGCGGTGCCGCCGACCCGCTCTGCTCCGTGGCACCCTGCACAGTGCGCCCCGTAGCTGGCTGGCTCATTCGGGGGATCGCTCGGAGGATCACCGGCGAACGCCAGCGGGGCGAGGAGCACCCCCAGGGTGAGGCTATCCATGGTCGGAGATCGCCGCGATGCGGATCAGCTCCGCCATGGTTCGTATCCCCAGCTTCGCCTTGATCTTGGCCTGATGCGACTCCACCGTCTTCACGCTGAGCCGCAGGGTGTCCGCGATCCCCTGCGTGGACACTGCCCGCCCCACCAACCGGAAGACCTCCAGCTCGCGATTCGAGAGCCGTCCGATCCAGCGCTCCTTCTCCGCGCGACCGCCGTTCGACTGGAAGCGGCTCTGGCGCACCCGGTCGCTCACCGCGATCCGGCCGCGGGACACCCGCCGGAGTGCGCCGATGATCTGCTGCGACACCTCCGTCTTCGAGACATACCCCAGCGCTCCCGCCTCCAGCGCCCTGCGGGCGTAGATCGACTCGTCGTGCATCGACACCACCAGCGCCGGCGGCGACCCGGGGCGACTGCCCAGTGCCTTGAGCAGGCGGATCCCGCTGCCGTCAGCCAGGTTCAGATCGACGATGACGATGTCTGCCTGGGCGTCGTCGAGGCCCTCCAGCGCGGCCTCGACCGAGTCGGCCTCGCCGCAGACCCGGACCCCGTTCACCCGCAGCAGCTCCGAGAGCCCCAGTCTGAAGATCGGGTGGTCGTCCACGATGTATACGCGCAAGCTCATGCCTCCTCCGTTCCGTCTCGTCGGCTGCAGCGGATCCGCGTGCCCTCACCCGGGCGGGAGAAGATCTCCAGTCGGGCGCCCACGCGCCGCGCCCGCGAGCGGATGATCGCCAGCCCCATGCTACGGCTCGGTGGCTCACCCGGGTCGAAGCCCACGCCGTCGTCTTCGACGATCAGCGACCCGCTCCGTCCGCTCCAGACGCACGTGAGGGCGATCCGCTCAGCGCGAGAGTGCTGCACGGCGTTCCACAACGTCTCCTGCGCGATCGCGTAGAGATCGAGAGCCGTATCCGCCGGAGGTTCGGCGCCGATCTCCACGTTTGTCTCGATGGTCGCGCCGTGGAGAAGCCGCAGGCGCTCCGCGAGCTGCGCGAGGCCAGTGTCCAGTCCATGAGCCAGATCAGCCCCTGGGTTCATGCCGCGTCCCAGCTCCCGGATGATGCGCAGCGCGCGGTCCACCTCGTCAGCGACGGCGGCGCCGCTGCTGCCGGCCCGCGCGAGCATCGACACGCCCGCTAGACGAGAGCCCAGCTCGTCGTGGAGCACCTGTCCCACGCGCATGCGCTCCAGACCGGCCACCTCGACGAGGGCGTCCTCTGCTTCCCGGCGCCCCTCCAGGGTCCGATCGAGGGCCTCGACCGCCGGCGCGAAGATGAACCGGCCGGTGAACGCCAGGAGCACCAGGAGGAAGTACAGCGCCGCATAGGAGGCGCGACGTATCCACGAGACGCGGGTGAGATCCTCCACCTGGTAGCGGGCGACGATCGCCTCCATGGCCTCCAGGCAGGGCTCTTCGTGGCGGAGAACGGTCTCCACATCGCCGCGGATCGCCGCGTTCAACATCGCCTGGAACGGCGCCTCTGCAGCCTGAAACAGCAACTCCACGGCGGGGCTGTTCCGCCCCCCCAGGCCGGCCGCGGGATCTCGATCCTGCAGGGCGTAGAAGCCGCTCCGCCACTCCTCGAGAGTGTCCTCCAGCGCCGCCGCCTCGTCCGGCTGTCGGAGCGTGAGCTGCACGACCCGCTGGATGAGCATCCGCTGGCGACCGGCGGTGCCCACGAGGGTCGCGACCTCCTGCTGCTGGACGAGGCGGTGGTTGAGCAGGCCCTGTCCGGCGGCGGACACCGCACCCACCACGACCAGCACGGCGATGTAGCGGAGGGTCAGCGCGCGCGTGTCCCGGCTCATGTCGTTCCGTCCTCCGCTGGCGCCGTGAAATCCGCCGGCATGGGGGCTGCCCCGGTTCCCGGGTCATTCACCGACGGGTAGACCATCAGGAGATAAATAGACCTTATTGTCTAACTATAGGAGCTCCAATGCCCCACCGCTTCCTCTCTCATCTCCCCATCGGCGCCCTGGCGGCGCTCATCCCGCTGCTCACGGGCTGCGAGCTCACGGCGCAGGCTGCGGGCGGCGACGTCGCAGCAGGCAAGGCCAAGGCGGGCTCCTGTTTCGCCTGCCATGGAGTGGACGGGAACAGCAGCAACCCGCTCTACCCGAGCCTCGCGGGCCAGCAGTCCGAGTACCTCAAGAAGCAGCTCGTCGCGTTCCGCTCCGGAGACCGGCGGGAGGCGATCATGTCGCCGATGGCAGCCTCGCTGTCCGACGACGACATCGAGAACCTCTCGGCGTACTTCGCCAGCGTGTCTGCAGCAGGCGCCGCGGCTCCTTCGGAGCACCCGTCTGGCGGGGTGATGACCGCGTACGAGGGCGCCCCCATGGGGATGTCCGCAGAGGACGCCGTCGAGCCGACGCTCCCCGCTGAGCTGCAGCTCAACGCAGAGCAGTTCGCCGAGGCCAAGCAGACCTACTTCGAGCGCTGCGCCGGCTGCCACGGCGTGCTCCGCAAGGGCGCCACCGGCAAGGCGCTCTCCACCGACATCACCCGCAAGCTGGGCGTCGACTACCTCAAGACCTTCATCACCTACGGCTCAGCGGGCGGGATGCCCAACTGGGGCACCTCAGGGCAGCTCACCGAGGATCAGATCACCGAGATGGCGAAGTACCTGATGCACGAGCCCCCGGTGCCGCCAGAGTGGGGGATGAAGGAGCTGAAGGGCGCGTGGAATCTCATCGTGCCGCCCGAGGATCGCCCGACCGAGAAGATGAACAAGCTGGACATAGAGAACCTGTTCTCGGTCACGCTCCGGGACGCCGGGCAGGTCGCGCTCATCGACGGCAAGAAGAAGAAGATCGTGACGGTGCTGGAGAGCGGCTACGCGGTCCACATCTCGCGCATGAGCGCCTCCGGCCGCTACCTGTTCACGGTCGGTCGCGACGCGAAGGTCGATCTGGTCGATCTGTGGATGGACCCGCCCCAGAAGGTCGCGACGATCAAGGCGGGCATGGAGGCCCGCTCGGTCGAGACCAGCAAGTACAAGGGCTACGAAGACCAGTTCGGCATCGTAGGCACCTACTGGCCGCCCCAGTACGTGATCATGGACGGCGACACGCTGGAGCCGATCAAGGTCGTCTCCACCCGCGGGATGGTGGTCGGTGAGCAGGAGTACCACCCCGAGCCGCGCGTCGCCGCGATCGTGGCGTCCCACGAGAAGCCTGAGTTCATCGTCAACGTCAAGGAGACCGGGAAGGTCCTGATGGTGGACTACAGCGACATCGACAACCTCACCACCACCATGATCGACGCCGCTCCGTTCCTGCACGACGGCGGCTGGGAGTCGACCCACCGGTACTTCCTGTCGGCGGCGAACAAGTCGAACAAGATCGCGGTGATCGACAGCAAGGACGGCAAGCTCGTCGAGCTGGTCGAGGTCGGCGCGATCCCCCATCCGGGGCGGGGCGCCAACTTCGAGACCCCCAGGGAGGGGAAGGTCTGGGCCACCAGCCACCTCGGCGACGCCTCGATCTCCTTGATCAACACCGAGGCGGGCAGCCCGCGGGCGTGGAAGGTGGTGAAGACGCTGCAGGGACAGGGCGGCGGGTCGCTGTTCATCAAGACCCACCCGAAGTCGCGGAACCTCTGGGTCGACACCCCCCTGAACCCCGACGAGTCGCTGAGCCAGTCGGTGGCGGTGTTCGATCTGGATGATCTGGACGCCGGCTTCGAGGTGCTGCCCATCGCGGAGTGGGCGGATCTCGGCGAGGGCGCGAAGCGCGTGGTGCAGCCCGAGTACAACCGGGACGGGACCGAGGTGTGGTTCTCGGTGTGGAACGCCAAGGACCAGACGAGCGCGATCGTGGTGGTCAACGACCGGAAGCGGAAGCTGGTGAAGGTGATCAAGGACGAACGCCTGGTGACGCCCACCGGCAAGTTCAACGTCTACAACACCACCCACGACGTGTACTGAGCCGGTGCTCCCGATCACGAGCTATCTCGAGGTCGCCGGGCGGTCGCGTACCGCCTCCGACCTCGCCGCGGCCACTCCGGACCGACACGCCGCGTCGGGCCGGCCGCGGGTCGTGGTCTGGAACCTCACCCGCCGCTGTAACCAGCGCTGCGTCCACTGTTACGCCGACGCCACTGCGCGCGCCGCGGATGATGAGCTGGGCACCGACGCCTGCCTGCGCATCCTCGGGGAGCTGGCAGAGGCGGGCATCGCGGCCGTGGTGTTCTCCGGAGGCGAGCCCCTCCTGCGCAGGGACCTGTGCGCCCTCGTGCGGGCGACCCGCGAGCTGGGGATGGCGCCCCTGCTGTCGAGCAACGGCACGCTCGCCGATCACGACGCGCTGTCGGAGCTGGCGGACGCGGGCCTGGCGTACATCGGGGTCAGCCTGGACGGTCCCCCGTCGCTCAACGACGAGATCCGCGGACAGCGCCGCGGCTGGGTGCGGGCCGTCCGGGGGCTCACCCTGGCCCGAGAGGTGGGCCTGCGGACCGGTCTGCGCATGACCGTGACTGCCCGGAACGCCGATCGGGTGCCCATCATGTTCGCGCTGGCTGAGCGCGTCGGTGCCGCCCGCTTCTATGTCTCTCATCTGGTGCAGTCGGGCCGGGGCGTGCAGGTCGAGGCCCTGCCTCCGCAGCGCACCCGCGCGCTCCTGGAGGCGCTGTTCGCGCTGGCCCGGGAGGCCCTGTCGGCGGGCTCCTCGACGCAGATCGTGACCGGCGGCAACGGCTCGGCCGGACCGCTGCTCCTGCGCTGGATCGCCGAGCACAAAGACCCTTCCGCCGCGCAGGCGGTGCGGGACCTGTTGACCGCGCGCGGCGGCAACACGTCCGGCGTCAGCCTGCTGGCGATCGACGAGCGTGGTCGGGTTCATCCCGACCAATTCTGGCGTGGAGCGCTCCTGGGCGATCTCCGCACCGGTCGCCTCGCCCCGGTCCTCGCGCATCCCCTTCGGGAGCGCCTGGCCCGCCCGGAGCAGTGGTTGTGGGGCCGCTGCGGGGGCTGCCGTCACCTCGCGATCTGCGGGGGCGGCAGCCGGGCGCGCGCCGTCGCTGCCTTCGGCGATCCCGCGGCCCCTGATCCTGCCTGCGTCCTGACTGACGAAGAGGTGAATTGATGTTCCAGACACTCCTCATCGCGGCCCTGGGGAGCCCCGCGCTCGCCGGGGGACCGGGCACCGAGGTCTACGTGGCGCTGCGAGACAGCAGCGCCCTGGCCGTCTATGACTTCGCCGACCGGGAGCTGGCTCCCGAGCAGATCTCCGGCCTCGGCGATCTCCGGCACGCCATCATGGCCTTCTCCCAGGATCTGCGCTGGGGGTACGTAGCGACCCGCAGCGGCCTGCTCAGCCGCGTCGATCTGGCCCGCAAGGTCGTCGACGCCAGCGTGCAGACCTCTGAGAACTCCATCGACATCGCCATCTCCCAGGACGGCCGCTCGATCGCCGTGGCTGAGTACGAGCCCGGCGGGCTCACCATCCTCGACGCGGAGACCCTGGAGATCACGCGGCGGCTCCCCGCCGACAATTCCCGCGTGACCGGCGTGGTGGACGCCCCGGGGGGGCGCTTCGTCTGCGTGCAGATGGAGGCCGCTGAGATCTGGATCGTGGGACCGGACGGCCCCACGCGCGACGGCTCCAGGGGCGACGGGTGGGTCATCGAGCATCGCATCCCCACCCCGCGGGATCTGCCGTACGACGCCATGATCACGCCGGACGGCCGCTACTACCTCGTGGGCCACATCGGCTCAGAGTTCGTATCGGTCGTCGATCTTACCCACCCAGAAGAGGGCGCCGGGACCATCTCGCTGGTCGATCCGGACGCCACCTTCGAGCGCGAGGTGCCGGTCAAGCTGCCGCACATGGCCTCATGGGCCGTGGCAGGCGGCGGGGTCTACGTCCCGCTGGTCGGTGAGAAGCGGCTGGTGGTCCTGGAGCCCGGCACCTGGGAGTACCAGGGCTCCATCCCGGTGCGCGGGCACCCGGTGTACGCGGTCCGCTCCCCCACCGATCAGGAGATCTGGGTCAGCTTCTCCGGGGAAGGCGACGACGCCTGGATCGACGTCATCGACACCCAACGACGGGAGGTGATCCGGAGCATCGAGGTGGGGCGCCGCATCTACCACATGGACTTCACCCCCCGCGGGGCGTACGCGCTGGTCTCTGCCAACGGAGATGACGCGCTGGCGCTGATCGACGCCACCACCTACGCGGTGGTCGATCGGCAGACGCTGCCCTCGCCGTCGGGCATCTTCGGGCTGTGGCGCGCCTACAGGATCGGACTGTGAGCCCCCTTGAGCACCCCGCGCTGGCCGGGGCCATCCAGGAGGGGATCCCGCTGACGCCCCGCCCGTTCCAGGCCCTGGGACAGACAACGGGCCTCGACGAGCAGACGGTCATCTCCGCGCTCTCCGACTGGAGGGAGCGGGGCCTGCTGCGAGAGATCTCCGCGGTGCTGGAGGGCGAGTCCTTCGGCTGGGAGAGCGCGCTCGTGGCGGCGGCGGTGGATCCCGCGGAGATCGATCGGGTGGCGGCCGTGGTGGGGGCGCACCCCAACGTGACCCACAACTACGAGCGCACCCATCGCTTCAACCTGTGGTTCACGTTGGCGGTGCCGCCGAGGCACGGACTCCGTCGGACGCTGGACATGCTGGAGGAGGAGTCCGGAGCCGGCCCCTTCCTGCCCCTCCCGCGGACGGCCACCTACAAGATCGCCGTGCGGATGGACCCGAAGACCCGCGGCAACCGCTCGAGGCACAGACGCCGAAAGGGACCCATCCCGCGGATCGAGACCACCCCCGAGGACCGGCTGCTGTTTCGCCTGCTCCAGACGCCGCTGCCGATGGAGCCCCGACCATGGCGCGCCCTCGCGGCGACGGCCGATCTGGACGAGGAGCGCCTCCTGTCCTTCGCGAGGCGTCACCTCGGCGGCGCGATGCGGCGCTACGCCGGGACGTTCCACCATCGGCGGCTGGGCGTTCGCGGCAACGTGATGACCGCCTGGTCGGTGCCGGAGAGCCGCTGCTCGGAGGTGGGGCTGGCCCTCGCGGAGCTGCCCGAGGTCTCCCACTGCTACTCCCGGCAGACCCACCCCGAGCTGCGATTCTCGCTGTACGCGATGATCCACGGCCCGGACGTCGAGACATGCGGACAGATCGCCGCGATCGCCGCGGAGCGCCTCGAGGTGCCACCGCCCGCGCTGCTCCAGAGCACGCGCGAATTCAAGAAGTGCCGGCTCCGCTACTTCCTGCCGGAGCTGGACGCCTGGTGGGCCGCGCGCAGCCCCCACGACGGAGGTGAAGGATGAACGCCGGAAAGCAGCGAAACGGGCAGGTCACGCTGGTCGGGGCGGGCCCAGGAGCGGCCGATCTCATCACGCTGCGCGGCTACCGCGCGCTGCTGGAAGCCGACGTGGTGCTGTACGACAACCTCATCGACCACTCGATCCTGGACGGGATCACCGCGGAGCTGCTCTACGTCGGCAAGCGCTGCGGGGCGCACGCGATGCCCCAGTCGCGCATCTGTCAGCTCCTCGCTCAGCACGCCCTGGCGGGCCGGCGGGTGGTGCGGCTCAAGGGGGGGGACCCCACGGTGCTCGGCAGGGGAGGGGAGGAGGCGCTGTACCTCACCCACGCCGGGGTGGCGGTGACCTTCATCCCCGGGGTCAGCAACGCCATCGCCGCGCCGGAGCTGGCGGGGATCCCGGTGACCCACCGGGGCCTCGCGGACAGCTTCGCGGTGGTCTCTGCGCACCCCCGCGACGGCGGCGATGACTTCTCCCTGCCGCCGTTTCACCCCAGCACGACGCTGGTGATCCTGATGGGCGTGCGCACCCTGCCGCTGTGGCGACGGCGGCTGTGCGTGCTGGGCTACCCCCCAGAGCTACCCGTGGCCCTGATCACCAGCGCGGGTCGGCCCGATCAGACGGTCCGCTTCACGACGGTGGCGCAGGCCGAGCAGGACGCAGAGGGCCTGCGGACCCCCACCACCTGCGTGATCGGGGAGGTGGTGCAGGTGGCCGCGCAGATGCAGAGCGACCTGTCGCGGGAAGTGCTCCGTGCCGCGACTGCCTGACCCCCCGCCCGCGGCGATCCTGCTGTCGTGGGTGGTCGAGGGGCGCACAGCGCTCGTGGTCGGCGGCGGCTCGGTCAGCACCCGCCGGGTCCGGACCCTGCTCAGCGGGTACGCCGACGTGGTGGTCGTCGCGCCGGGGGTCTCCTCCGCGCTGTCGTCGCTGGCGGAGGCGGGGGAGATCACGCTCCACCGACGCCGCTGGCACCCCACCGACCTCGAAGACGTCGATCTGGTGATGGTGGCGGTGGACGAGCCGGGGGTCTCCGCCACCATCAGCCTCGCGGCGCGCGCCCTGGGGGTGCCGGTGCATGTCGCCGACGATCCACCGCTGTGCGACTTCTACTTTCCCGCGACGGCCCGCGACGGTCCGGTGCGCGTGGCGGTGTCCACCGGCGGCGCCGGCCCGGCGCTGGCCGGGAGGCTGCGGAGCCTGCTCGCGGCGGCCCTCCCCGCAGACACAGGCGAGGCGGTCCGGCGGTTCGGTCTCCTCCGCGCGTCGGTGCGGCGGGCGCTGCCCCAGGCGCGCTGGAGTCGCGCGCGGATGCAGGCGCTGACACGGGTCGCCCGGGAGACGCCCTGGCCCACCCTGAGCTCCCTCGACGATCAGGCGATCGCCGCGCTCACCCGCCGCGTCGTCGCTGCTGCGTCTGGAGATCCAGCGGGCTGATGTCCGCCAGGGTGGTCTCGCAGGCCCACCGCATCACGCCCCCGCTCATCTCGCTCCAGGCGCCGTGGATGGGGCAGGGGTTTTCGGTGTCGCAGGCGCCCCAGCCGAACGCGCACACGCCCTGCACCGGGGCCTCATCGACGGCGTCCAGGATCTGATGGAAGGTGATCTCGGCCGGTGGCCGAGAGAGCAGGAATCCTCCCCCGCGGCCCTTCTGAGAGGTCAACAGGCCTCCCAGAACCAGGCGCCGCAGGATCTTCGACAGGTAGTGCGGCGGGACGTCGGAGGCCTCGGAGAGGTCCCTTGTGCGCATGGACTCGCCGGGGGAGAGGGCGAGGCATGCCATGGCGCGGAGGGCGTATATAGCGGTCTGAGAGAGCACGTCCAAAGCCTCTACTGAAGAGAATTTGATGGGTATCGGGGCAGCCCCGATGGCGGGGTGTCCGCCGAGCGATATCCTCATTTTAGACAAATAGACATTTATATCCACAATATGATTTCAAACCCCGCCGACACCCGCCCTCCTCTCCCTCCCGAGGCCCACTGCGCCCGGCGGTGGCTGCTCCTCGCGGTCGCCGTCCTGATCATCGCGGGGCTGTTTGCCCTGGCGCTGGTCGTCGCTCGGATGCCGCCCTTCGACCGGCTGGTGACCGACCCGCTGTTCTTCCGGCGCGCGCTGGTGGTCCACGTCGATCTCTCCCTGGTCGCGTGGTTCTACTCGTTCGTCGCGGCGATGTTGTTCGCGCTGCCCGGCCGCGGCCAGAGCGGTCGCCTGTCCCGTCGCGCCATCGGCCTGTCGGGGGCGGGGATCACCCTGATGGTCATCGTCCCCGCGCTCGGAGACGGCGCTCCGGTGCTGTCCAACTACATCCCGATGATCGACCACCCCCTGTTCGGCGTCGGACTGCTGATGTTCGGGGGCGGCGTCATCGCCAGCCTCCTCGACCGGCGGCTGCTGCCCGGAGATCGCCTGCCCGGCAGCGACGACTCCGGAGCGGGCACCCCCGCAGCCGACACCCCCGCAGCCGGGGGCTTCCTCGATATCCCCGCCGACGCCCGCCCGGGCCTGCGCGCCGCGGCCGTGGCGCTCATCGTGGCGGCGATCACCATGCTCGCCTCGTGGCTCACCCGCCCTGTCGGCGCGAGCCCCGAGGTGTTCTACGAGCTGCTGTTCTGGGGCACGGGGCATGTGCTCCAGGTCACAAGCGAGATCGC
>CAYXGP010000031.1:0-51347 GCA_964464515.1 uncultured Enterobacterales bacterium | reverse complement strand
GTTGCAGTCCTCGCCGATCTGGTAGCTCAGAGACGCCTCCAGGCCGATTACGCGCCCCTCGGGACCGGTGAGATCGGTGGGCGATGCGAACGAGCGCGGGGTGAGCGCTCAGGAGCGGCGTCGGCGTCGGCGGCGCTTGCGGCGGCGGGTCGGCGTGCTCGGCTCTTCCACAGCGGCCTGCTCTGCGGCGCGGGACTCCTCGAATTGGCGGGCCTTCTTGGCGCGGTAGCTGCTGACCGGCGCGTCGGCGGCCTCCCGCGCGGCGGCCTCGACCGCTTCGAGCACCGACTCCAGATCGGCCCTGCGGTCGGACTTTCGGAAGCGCCCGGTGAGCGGGGACTCGGGGTGGAGCTTGCCCTCGCGGTACAGCGCCCAGATCTCGGGGCCGTAGCGCGTCTTGCGGAGCTGTCGGGCGCTGCGGCCGAGGAACTGCGCCAGGTGGCGGACGTCGCGCAGCAGGATGCGCTCGCTGTTGCGGTTGTGGGCGGCGTCGGTGGCCTGGGGGAGATCGATGATCACCGGGCCGTCCGCGGACATCAGGATGTTGTACTCGGAGAGATCGCCGTGGACGAGACCTGCGCAGAGCATCCGGACGACCTGACGGATGAGGTACTCGTGGATCTGCAGGGCCTCGTCGCGGGTGAAGCGCACATCCCACAGGCGGGGGGCGGGCTGGCCGCTCGCGTCGACCACCAGCTCCATCACCAGGACGTCGTCGGACAGATAGAAGGGGATGGGGACGCGCACGCCGGCCGCGTGGAGGCGGGCGAGGGCGGCGACCTCGGCGTTCTGCCACTCCTGCTCGAGCTGCGCCCGGCCGTACCTGGAGCCCCGGGCCATCGCCCGTCGCTGCCGTGAGTTGCGGACGGTGCGGCCCTCTGAGTAGGCGGAGCGCTGGCGGAAGGAGCGATCCTGCGCGCCGCGGTACACCTTGGCGACGCGGATCTCCCCCTCGGAGCGCACCACGTAGACGTCTGCCTCCTTACCACTGCTCAGTGGACGGACCACCTCGGTGATCAGGCCGGATTCAATCAACGGAAGGATGGCGTCGGGAGGCTTCATGGGCGATCGGTCGCAGGGTGATCCTCTAACCCATCCGGGGAGCCTGGTCCTCGATACCTGGACCGCACCCGGACCGGGAGACCCGCCCCGCGCTCCCCGGAGGGCGGGCACGGGATATGGGCCGCGGCCGAGGAGCCAGCATGCCCACCCCGACCATCGCCCCGTTCCGCGTACTCTCCCGTCGCGCCGCGGAGGCCATCGGAGAGGTGTCGAGCTGGGGAGCCGATCATCCCTGGGGAGCCTTCGCTGCGGCGCTGACACCGCTGGGCGTCACCCCCAGCGCCGGTCAACTGGCGGCGCTGGCGGCGCTCCAGGACGCGCTGGATGCGGGCAGCTCGTCGGTCGCGCTCGAAGCGGCGATGTCGGCGCTTCCCCCGCGTCTGTATGTTGTCCTGCGGAGGCTCTCGGCCGGCTGGGCGCTGGACATCGCGCCGGCGCGGGCGGCGATCCTGCTGCACGCCATGGGCGAGAATCCAGCGCTGGAGTCCCTCCGACCGATGCTGGGACTGCCGCTGTCCGATCCGCTCCTCAAAGAGGCGTGCGCGGCGCTGGCCGCGGGCGTGGACATCCCGCCGCACGCGGGCTCTCTGGGGGAGCAGCTCCGAGCGGTCGCGGCTGAGTCTCCGCGGGCCGAGGTTCGCATTCAGGCGCTGCGCGCGTGTGATCTGCGGGCCGAGGAGACCCGACCCCGCCTGGGCGGACCGGGACCTGTGGAGCCGCCTGGGCCGCCGCCTGAGCCGGCCCCCGCGCCCAGCTTCTCCAGCGACCAGCCGTGGATGGCCGAGCTGGTGCTCATCGCGAAGCACACCCACGTCTGGCTCGATCAGCTCTCCGCACAGACCGGCGCGTCGGTGACCACCCTCGACGCCATCCCCGATTCCGCCCTGGACGCGCTGGCGGAGCGCGGGATCAACGGACTGTGGCTGATCGGACTGTGGGAGCGCTCGCCGGCGAGCCGGCGGATCAAGGCGCTGCGTGGAGATCCCGATTCTGCGGCCTCGGCCTACGCGCTGTACGACCTGGAGATCGCCGCCGACCTGGGAGGCTGGCCGGCGCTGCGGGCGCTGCGGCGGCGCGCATGGCAGCGGGGGATCCGCCTGGCTGCGGACATCGTGCCGAACCACACCGGCCTCGACTCCCGCCTCGTCGTGGAGCACCCCGAGTGGTTCGTGCAGCTCAGCGCGCCGCCGTACCCCGGCTACACCTTCGACGGTCCCGATCTCAGCGGAGATCCGCGCCTGGAGATCCGCATCGAGGACGGCTACTGGGCCTCGACCGACGCCGCGGTGGTGTTCCAGCGTGTCGACGCGAGCACGGGTGAAGCCCGGTACCTGTACCACGGCAACGACGGCACCCACCTGCCCTGGAACGACACCGCCCAGCTCGACTTCCTCCAGCCCGCCGTGCGGGAGGCGGTGATCGCGCAGATCCTCGCCGTGGCAGAGGAATTCCCGATCATCCGCCTGGACGCGGCGATGACGCTGGCCCGTCAGCACGTCCGCCGCCTGTGGCACCCGGCGCCCGGAGACGGGGGCGCCGTCCCCTCGCGGAGCACCCACGGCGTGGATGAAGAGACGTTCGACGCGGCCATGCCGGGGGAGTTCTGGCGCGAGGTGATGGCGGCCATGCGGGCCCGGGCGCCGGACACCCTGCTGCTCGCGGAGGCGTTCTGGATGATGGAGGGGACCTTCGTGCAGCACTTCGGCCTGCATCGGGTCTACAATTCCGCTTTCATGCATATGCTCCGAGATGGCGACAACGCGGGCTTTCGCCGGCTCCTTCGCGAGATGGACGCCCGCGTGCTTGAGCGATTCGCCAACTTCATGTCCAACCCCGATGAGGCCACCGCCGCCGAGCAGTTCGGGACCGGAGAGCGTTACTTCGGCGTGACGACTCTCCTGGCGACCCTCCCCGGCTTGCCGCTGCTGGGGCACGGCCAGGTCGAGGGCTTCACGGAGAAATACGGCATGGAGTTCCTGCGCCCTCGCGTTCGAGAGGTGCCAGATGCACAGACGGTGGCACGCCACGCGCGGGAGATCGCGCCGCTGCTGCGGCAGCGGGGACGCTACGCGCGCGCAGACACCTTCGAGGTGCTCGATCTCATCGGGGAGGACGGGGCGGTCTGCGAAGATGTCATCGCGTTCTCGACCGGAGACGACGCCGTGATCTTCAACAACTCTCCGCGCGCTGTCTGCGGCCGGATGGCCGGACGCTCGTGGGAGCTGACGCCGTGGGCGTGCGAGGTGGTCTCGACCGCTCCCGCCCTGGCCGAGCGCTGAGACAGCCGAACACAGGGCCAGCCGAACACAGGGCCAGCCGAACACAGGGCCAGCCGAACACAGATACCGCAGAACACAGATACCGCCGAGCACAGATACCGCCGAGCACCGAGACAACCGATGAACTACATCTGCATTCACGGCCACTTCTACCAACCCTCTCGGGTCGATCCCTGGACCCGCCGCTGGGATCCGCAGCCCTCCGCCGGTCCGTTCAGGGACTGGAACGATCGCATCGCCTCGGAGTGTTACGCGCCCAACGCTGCCGCGCGCCTGCTCGACGGCGGGGGCAATACGCGGGTGCTGCGCAACACCTACGCCGACATCCAATTCGACTTCGGGCCCACTCTGCTGGACTGGCTGGGGCACAACCGGCCGGTGATCCTGGAGGCCCTGCGCACCGCCGATCGCGACAGCATCACGCGGTTCGGGCGCGGCTCCGCGATGGCGCAGCCCTACCACCACCCCATCCTGCCGCTGTGCGACGACGCCGATCGCCGCACCGAGGTGGCCTGGGGTCTCGCGGTGTTCCGGCGTGTCTTCGGCCGCGACGCCGAGGGGATGTGGCTGCCGGAGACCGCAGTCGACACCCCCACCCTGGAGGTGCTGGCGGCGCAGGGCGTGACGTTCGTGGTGCTCGCGCCGCGTCAGATCGCCGAAGTGGAGCGAGCGCCGGGCGTGCTGGGGCCGGCGGCCGAGGGCGAGGCTGCAGGCCGCGCCTACCGGATCCCGCTGCCTTCCGGCCGGGAGATCGTCGCGGTGGGCTACGATCACCACACCTCCAACGCCGTCGCCTTCCACGGCGCGCTTCATCACGGGGGGCAGTTCGCCGAGCGGCTGGTGCGGGCGGCCGGGCGCACGGGGCTCGCTCTGGTGGCGACCGACGGCGAGAGCTACGGCCACCATCACGCCCACGGCGAGATGGCGCTGGCCTATGCGGCCCAGCAGATCGACGCCCGCGGCGACGTGGCCCTCACCAACCTCGCCTCGTGGCTGGCGCACCATCCGCCGACGCTGACCGCGCGGATCCGCGAGGGCTCGTCGTGGAGCTGCGCGCACGGGCTGGGGCGCTGGAAGGCGGACTGTGGCTGTCAGGCCGATCCCTCGCGGGGCTGGCACCAGCGGTGGCGGGCGCCTCTGCGGAGCGCGCTGGAAGGGCTGCGCGATCACGCCCGCGCGGCCCTCGCCGAGTCGGGGGCGGCGCTGTTCACCGACGCCGCCGCGGCTCGCGATGCGTACGGAGAGGTGCTGGGACGGCCCGATCGGTTCGCGGACTGGTACGCCCCGTGGGGCGGCCAGCACCCGGATCCCGAGCGGGCCCGTCAGTGGCTGGACGCGCAGGTCGACCTGTTGGCGATGTTCACGAGCTGCGCGTGGTTCTTCGACGAAGCGACGGGCCTGGAGCCCCGCCAGAACCTGCGGCACGCCGGCGCGGCCGTGGGCCGGATACGCGCGCTCACCGGCGTGGATCTGGCCCCCGCGTTCATCGCGGCCGTCTCGGAGATCCCCGCGAACCTGGGCAGCCGCAGCCTGGTGGAGACCGTGGAGGTCGCGGCGGCGCCGCGCGCCGCGGAGTCGCTCACCCCTGGGGGGATCTCCGCGAGCGACCGGCGGGCCGGTCTGCTGCAGCCGGTGAGCGCCCTGGATGGCGCGGGGCCGATCGGCGATCTGGACGGCGCGATCCCGCTGGTGGACTGGCTGGCCGCGGCCGGGATGGGCGCGTGGCAGGTGCTGCCGCTCAACCCCACGGACGCGCTCGGCAGCCCCTACACCAGCGCCTCCGCGCTGGCCGGGAACCCGGATCTCGTCGGGCTGGAGGGGCTCTTTCATGCGGGGCTGCTGCCGCAGGGCGCGTGCCTGCCGCGCACCGACGCCGTGGACTACGCGGCGGCGCGCCAGCTCAAGCGACCCCGCGTGTTCGCCGCGGCGCGTACGCTGCTGGCGCGGGGGCGCCATCCCTGGTCCGAGGACCTGCGCCGATTCATGGACGCCGCGAAGTGGGCGCAGGAGACCGCGCTGTTCATGGCGCTGCGCGCGGCCAACGGCGGCACGCCGTGGTGGGAGTGGCCCGAGCCGCTGCGCCGCCGCGCCCCCGCGGCGCTAGCAAAGGCGCAGACTCAGCACGCCGAGCAGATCGCCGAGTGGCAGGCGGCGCTGTACCTGTTCGAGCGCCAGTGGAAGGGGGTCCGTCGACACGCCGCAGCGCGCGGGGTGAAGCTCATCGGTGACGTGCCTATCTATGTGGGTGAAGACAGCGTCGATGTGTGGGCAAACCAGAAGCTGTTCCAGCTCGAGCCGTCCGGTCGCGCGGCAGAGGTGGCCGGGGCCCCTCCGGACGCCTACTCCGAGGCCGGCCAGCGCTGGGGAAACCCCCTGTACGACTGGGAGGCGATGGCGGCTGCCGACTACCGGTGGTGGATCGAGCGCGTGCGCCGCGGCCTGGAGCACTGCGACGTGCTCCGACTCGACCACTTCATCGGCTTCTCGCGGTACTGGGCCATCCCATCGGAGGACCCCGACGCGCGCGGCGGCCGCTGGCGGCCGGGTCCGGGCCGCGCGGTGTTCGACGCCATCGCGGGGGCGCTGGGGCGGCTGCCGTTCATCGCCGAAGACCTCGGCTCGGTGGACGCCGCGACCGAGGTGCTGCGGGACGGTCTGGGCCTGCCCGGCATGAAGGTGATGGTCTTTGGATTGGACGGAAATCCACGCAACCCGCATCACCCGCAGAATCACCCGCGGCTCTCAGTTGCCTACCCCAGCACGCACGACAGCGAGACGGCGGCCGGCTGGTGGGTCAGCCGATCCCACGACGAGCGCGTGCGTCTGCGAGGTGAGCTCTCCCTGCGGCAGGGTCGGCCGGTGACCGGACTGGTCGACACGGTGCTCGCCGGACCGGCCTGCTGGGCGGTGCTGCCGATGCAGGACGTGCTGGGCGACACCGCGCGCACCAACACCCCCGGCACAGTGGAGGACAACTGGGTGTGGCGACAGCCCGCAGGGGTCCTGAGGCGCCCCCTCGCCGACTCGCTCCGGCGACGGATCCGGCGCGCCGGGCGGCTGGTGCCCCAGGCCTTCCGCGCTGACTCTGCGCCCACGGCCGCCGCGGGCTCTCGCGCGCACCTCGTCGGCCCGTCCGTGGCCTACTTCTGCATGGAGTACGGCATCAGCCACACGCTGCCCATCTACTCGGGCGGTCTCGGGGTGCTCGCTGGCGACATCGTGAAGGCCGCCGCGGACGCGCAGCGCGACTTCGTGGCGATCGGCATCCTGTGGGGCGAGGGGTACTTCGTCCAGGACATCGACGAGCGCGGGCAGTCGCCGCGGTACGTGCCAACGCCGCGCGATCGGCTGCGGCCCACCGGCGCGGAGGTGACGGTCACCATCGCGGGAGAGGAGATGCCGATCACCGCGTGGCGTGTGCCCGGGATG
Source organism: uncultured Enterobacterales bacterium (assembly GCA_964464515.1). Taxonomy (GTDB): domain Bacteria; phylum Myxococcota_A; class UBA796; order UBA796; family UBA2385; genus CAYXGP01. Next base: position 44,577 of record CAYXGP010000031.1, on the reverse strand, counting down.
GGCAGCGTCGAGCTGCTGCTGCTGGAGCCCGTGCGGCCAGAGCACCGCTGGATCAGCGCGCGCCTGTACGGCGGCGGCGTCCGCGACCGGGTGGCCCAGGAGCTGCTGCTGGGCGTGGGCGGCGTGCGGATCCTCCGCGAGCTGGGGATGCCGATCGAGCGCTACCACTTCAACGAGGGCCACGCGCTGTTCGCGGGGTTCGAGCTGGTGCGGGAGCGGATGGCCCTGGGGGCGTCCATGCCAGACGCGCTGGCCGGCGCGCGCGCGGAGACGGTGTTCACGACGCACACGCCGGTCCCTGCGGGCAACGAGGTGCATCCCCTGGATCTGCTTTGGGAGATGGGCGCGCACCTGGACACCTTCACTCGGGAGCAGCTCCGCGAGATCGGCGGTGATCCGTTCGAGATGACGCCCGCGGCGCTGCGGATGTCGCACGTCGCCAACGCGGTGGCGGAGCTGCACGGGCGCACCGCGCGGAAGATGTGGACGCATGTCCAGGACGCCGCGCCGATCCGCTCGATCACCAACGGGGTCCACCTGCCGACGTGGCAGGACGGCGCGCTGGCGACGCTAGCCGCCGGCGGGAGCGACGACGCGCTGTGGACGCGTCACCAGGAGCTGAAGGCGCGGCTGCTGGAGGAGATCCGGGAGCGCACCGGCGCCACGCTGGACGCAGACTCACTGCTGGTGGGCTTCGCGCGGCGGGCGGCGACGTACAAGCGGGCCACGCTCCTGCTGCGCGATCGCGTGTGGCTGGAGGCGCAGTTTTCGGCCGGGCGGCTCCAGCTGGTCTTCGCCGGAAAGGCCCATCCGGCAGACACAGGCGGCGGCGCGCTGATCGCCGAGCTGGTGGTGGCGTCGCGTCAATACCCCGATCGGCTGGTGTTCCTGCCCGGCTACGACATGCACCTGGGCGCCGCGCTCACGCGGGGCTGCGATGTCTGGCTCAACAACCCCATCCGACCCAAGGAGGCATCGGGCACGTCGGGGATGAAGGCCGCCGCGAACGGGGTGCTCAACCTGAGCGTCCTCGACGGCTGGTGGGACGAGGGCTGCGCGCACGGCGAGAACGGCTGGGGAGTGGGCGCGCCGCCTGAGGGAGCGAACGCAGACACGCATGACTACCAGGCGCTGCGCTCCCTGCTGGAGGACGAGGTGATGCCGCTTTACGCCGGTGATCGCGCGCGCTGGACCGCCATGATGCGGGCGTCGATCTCCACCGCGGAGCGCAGGTTCTCCGCTGCCCGGATGGTGCGGCGCTACGGCGAGGAGCTGTACTCCCCGGAGCCGGCGTGATTCAGCGCACCATCGATCTGGGGCGGCATTCCCGCGGGCTGCACGACATCACGGCAGAGATCTCCCGGGTGGTGGGGGAGGCCGACACGCAGATCGGGCTGTGTCATGTGTTCCTGCACCACACGTCGGCGTCGCTGATCATCCAGGAGAACGCCGATCCAACGGTGCGGCGGGATCTGGAGGCGTTCCTGTCGCGGCTGGTGCCGGATGGGGACCCGCTGTTTCTGCACACGGCGGAGGGGCCCGATGACATGCCGGCGCATGTGAAGGCGGTGTTGAGCGGGGTGAGTCTGCAGGTTCCGGTGATCGATGGCCGGCTGGGGTTGGGGACCTGGCAGGGGATCTATCTGTGGGAGCATCGGGATCGAGGGGGGAGGCGGAGGGTGACGGTGACTGTGCATGGGTGATTTATTTTCAGTGATTCCGAATACGGCTGAACACCGGCGAACTCGGCACCACGAGTCCACGAGGAGCGACCCCGCGATCTCGCGGAACCACGAAACCGCGATCTCACGAGAGCACGGTCCCACGACCCGCGGTACGCCGGTTCCGCGGACCACGATCCAAGGGTGAGCGTTGATCCTGGAGCGGACTCACAGCGGTGAGCGTTCAGGTGGACAACAAGATTGCGCCGAACTCGTGGTTCCTGGCTGCCGGTGAGGAACCGCCGCTCTGCTCCACAGCTGTGCTCCACACCGGGGGGAAGCGTCACAGCAAGGAGACGAGACGCGATCAGGGGTCCTCCAGACCGGGCCCGAGGGCAAGCGAGGGGTGGTCAATCTGAACGCTCACCGCTGTCAGCACCCCGAGCTCCCCCCAGCCCTGAACACAGCGCCGTCCTCGCGGTCCGCGGTTCGTGGCTCGTGGATCGCGAAACCGAGAAACCGCGAAGTCGAAGGTCCGCGGATCCGCGAGATCGCGGGATCGTGGAAACGCGGAGACGATAGATCCCGACCCGGTTTAGCCGTACGCAGAACCACTGTTCTTGGTTCTCGTTCTGCGAGACAGTAGTGTCGACTGCTCCACAACGGGAACGAGTGTCGAGTCAACCGACACCGAACCCCGCCCCCACGATAGCCCCCTCAACAGCCTCTCTCTGCATCGTCCCGCGAACCACCGCCTGCCCCGGCTCCAGGCTGACGTTCGCCTCATCGACCCCATCCAACCCGCCGAGCACCCGCTCCAGTCGACGCACGCACCCGTTGCACGTCATCCCCTCCACGGCGAGCGTCATCGCGCCGTCGGTCGGCTGGCGCGACGCCCACCAGCGCCGCACGTCCGTGACCGCGAACCAGGCCGTCAGCCCGATCAGCGCGACCGCGGCGATCTGCGCCGGCAGGCTGGCCCCGTGCTCGTGGACATGCCCCATCGGCCTGTCGGCAAGAACCCAGCTCATCCCCCACCCCAGCAGCATGCTGCCGACGACGACGGTGCCCAGGTAGATGGCGGTGATCCGCCGGCCGAACCCGCGGTGGATCGCCCCGATGGTCGCCACGTTGGTCGCGGGACCGGCCATCAGGAACACCAGGGCGGCGCTCAGGGGCATCCCGGCGGTGACCAGCGCGGCGGCGATCGGCACCGAGGCCGTGGCGCAAACGTACAGCGGCACCGAGATCGCCAGCGCGCCGAGCATCGCCAGCAGCGCGCTCTCGCCTGCGAATTCGGGGAGGGCATCGGCCGGGATGAACGCGGTGATCGCCGCGGAAGCCAGCACCCCGAACGCCACCCAGCGCCAGATGGTCTGCAGCAGCATGAGGCTGTGGTCCAGCATGGCGCGGAGGCCGCCCCCCGTGCCCTCGCCGGCCGGTCGGGCGTCGCTCAGGGCGACCCGCGGCCCGCCGAATCGCTCGGTGAGTCCGCCGGCCACCAGCCCGGTGACCGCGGCGGCGCCGACCTTGAGCAGCGCGAACGGCCACCCGAGCAGGGCGCCGCTCACCAGGATGGAGTCGACGCCGGTCTGGGGGGTGCTGACCAGGAAGCCGATCGCCGCGCCGTCGGAGGCGCCGTCCTGCTTGAGGCCCAGCCCGGCAGGGATCACGCCGCAGGAGCACAGGGGCATCGGCACACCGAAGACCACCGCCCGGAGCACGGCGCCGCGCCCGTGGAGGTGCCGCTCGATGAAGCCGGCGGGCAGCAGGCCGTGCAGAAGACCGGCCACCGCGGCGCCCAGCAGGAGCCACGGCGCCAATTCGAGGAGCACTTCCCAGGTGGCGAGCAGCATCACACCTTCCATGGTGGGGCTTTGGTGGGGCCGTGGTGGGGTATGTTGCCTCCTTCCGCGCATCGGTCAAGCGCGTTCGGGAGCATCCATGCGGCACATACCCCTCGTCGTCGGTCTTCTCATCGGTTGCACCGGCAAGGACACCTCGGACACCGGGGCGACGGTCATCACCAGCACCACGACCGGCGCGACCCCCACCACCTCTACCGGCTCGACGACCTCCTCTCCCGAGGCGCCCTGGCCCGAGTGGGCGTTCCACCATTGGGTCTGGGAGGACGAGAGCACCCAGGACAGCGTGCTGGAGATGGTCGACGGCTACGCCGATCGCGACATCCCCGTCGGCGCGGTGATCATCGATAGCCCCTGGGAGACCGGCTACAACACGCTGGAGTGGGACCCGGCGCTGTTCCCCGATCCCCAGGCGCTGATCGACGAGCTGCACGACCGCGACATCAAGGTGTTCCTGTGGATCGTCCCGGGCATCAACGTAGATGAGAAGGAGCTGTGGGCGGAGGCGGCGGATGCCGGCTACTTCATGCAGCGCGACGCCGACTCCGGGCCCGCCGTCGTCGAGTGGTGGAAGGGCGAGGGCAGCCTCATCGACTACTTCAACCCCGACGCCGTGGACTGGTGGCACGGGCTGCTCGATCCGGTCCTGGCGCTGGGCATCGACGGCTGGAAGTGCGACGGTCTGGATTTCTCGGCGATCCAGGCTGATTATTCACCGGCTCTCGGCGTGGAGGTCGAGCGGATCGAGTACTCGCATGCGTACTACCAGGACACCTTCGACTACACACGGTTGGTCCTCGGCGACGAGCGCCTGATCACCGCGCGCCCCATCGACAACTACGGCGCGGATATCGGCGGCGACGCGGTGGCCTTCGCGCCCATCGAGATCAACTGGGCCGGCTGGGTGGGCGATCAAGACGGAGACTTCGGCGGGCTCCGCATGGCGCTGCGCAACATGTACCACTCGTCGGAGTACGGCTACGTGGCGTTCGGGTCCGACATCGGCGGGTACCGCGAGGCCGACGGCGAGGAGCTGGGGCGCACCAAGGAGGTCTTCTTGCGTTGGGCCCAGGTGGGCGCGTTCAATCCCGTGATGGAGAACGGCGGCGGGGGCAACCACTGGCCCTGGCTGTGGGACGACGAGACAGCGGAGATCTACCAGACGTTCGTGAATCTGCACTACACGATCCTACCCTACCTGATGGAGACGGGCGGCGCGCGGTTCGCAGAGGGACGATCGATGATGGAGTTCACCGACGACGAGACGTACCCCTATCTGTTGGGCGACGATCTGTTCGTCGCGCCCTTCCTGGAGACGGGCACGAGCATCGAGGTGGAGTTCCCGGCAGAGGGAGAGTGGCGACATCTGTTCGGCGACAGCGCGACGTACGGCGCGGGCGAGACGCACATCCTCACGGTTCAGTTGGAGGAGGCGGCGGTGTTCGTGCGGGTGGGCAGCGAGCTGGAGGGGACGCTGATCGCCCGGTAGCTGAAGGCTGGCGCGGGCGCCGGAACGCGAAGACCAGCGGCCAGAACGCCAGGGCTGCCTCTCCCCCGCCGCAGCCGCCACCCCGGCCGTCGCAGTTCGAGTCGATGCCATCGAACGCTGTCTCTTCAGCCGCGGGAGAGATGGCGGGATCGGTGTCGTCGCAGTCGATTCCGCCCGCGATCTCGGCGGCGAAGCCGTCGCTGTCGGCGTCGATCAGATCGCTGCCGTCGCAGTCTTGATCTATGCCGTCGTAGGGCTCCTCGGGCGCGCCGGGGTAGACCTCGGGGTCCTCCGGTTCGCAGTCCACGCCGTCTGACCAGCCGTCGTCGTCGATGTCGAGTCCGTGCGCCAGCGCCGCGGAGGCGGTCAGCGAGAGCAGCACCATCAGGCCCGTGGCCGCCCGGGTGAGACGCCACCGCAGGAACATCGCGGGGAGCGCTGCGACCACGGGGGTGCCAGCCTCGGCGGGCGCGGTCGGTCCGGTGGTGAGCGTCGCCATGCGCATCGGTTATCCGATTGTTCACCAGCGGGAACCCTGCGCCGACACGGGGCCTTTCGATGCTCACCGTCCTCGCGACCCTCGCGGCGAGCGCCGCGCCCATGGCCTTCGTTGCGCCACCCGACGTCGCCCCGATCGAGATCTCCTCCAGCGTGCTCGTCGTGGTGCGTCAGGCCGGGCAGACCACGCTGACGGTCAGCCCGCAGCTCCCCGCGGGGACCACCCGGCTCGGCATGCTGCTTCCGGTCCCCGAGGTGCTGGGCGGGATCGGCGCGCCCGACCCGGCGCTGATCGACGACCTGGTCGCCTACTCCGCTCCGCAGGTGCTACCCCTGGACTGTCCGCTCAAGGGGTTGAAGGGCTGCGCCGCCGAGGAGCCGGTCGATGAACCGTCGACGGTGGACCCGCCGTTCGGCGAGACCGCGCTCACCTCTGGGCGCACGTGGATCCACGCCTCCCCGAGCTTCACGGAGCTGCCGGACTCCATTGCCCTGGCCGACTGGCTGGAGGCCACAGGGATGGAGCTGGGCACCGGGGCCGATGACGACCTGCTGGAGCCCTTCGCCGAGGGGATGATCCTCCTGGCAGCCGAGGTCGATCTGGCCGAGCCCGCGCCCTCCGACGGGTGGCTGGCGCCGTTCACCGTCGCGTGGGAGCACGAGGACTTCTGGCTGCCGCTGCGCATCGGCGCGTCGAACGGCGGGGAGCATCAGGACCTGGAGATCTACACGTTCACGCTGGGCGGGCCGGTGGGTGTGGGCACCGACGTCTACCCCAACGCCAACATCCAGAGCGAGTGCCTGTTCTCTGGCGACGACTTCGACGGTTTCTACGCCGATCGCTTCGAGGCGGCGGTGGTGGGGCAGGGGGGGATGGGCTGGGTGCGGGAGTTCGCCTGGGGCCACGACCTGTGCAGCAGACGATCGCACGTCACCGAGAGCGTGGTGTGTTGTGAGTGCGAGCCCCCGCACGCCGCGGCGCTGGACGCGCTGGGCTGGGAGGGCGACGGCTGGCAGTCGTACCTGACGCGCACCCGGCTGCGGGTGCTGCCGGCGCAGGTCACCGAGGATCTGATCCTGGAGATCAGCACCACCTACAACCATCAGCAGGTGTGGTACGGCGAGTACGACGCCTGCCTGGAGGACGAGTGGGAGCTGTGCGACGGCGTCACCGCTGACGGCTCCAGCGCGGGCTGCGCGGCGGCCGGCGGGCGGGGCGTGATGATCTGGGGAGTGATCGCGCTGGCGGTGGCTCGTCGAAGGAGCGACGTGCTACCCCTTCGCTGACTCTTCCTCCGATCCGGCCGAGGTTCTCCATGCGGTGGCCCGCCCTCCTGCTAGCCTCTCTCCTCACCACTCTCTCCCCGGCCGAGGCTGCCCCCCAGTCGTCTGAAGCCAGGGGGACCTCCGGAGCGAAGGGGGCGCCTGGAGTCGACGGTGAGATCGCGGAGCTGTGGCAGGGGCTGGCGCGCCTCCGCCTGGGCGACACCCCTCGCTGGTCCGACAACACCGTGCTCGACGACGGGCTCTGTCGCGCGGAGTTTCCCAGCGGCATCTTCGTCCCGATCGTCTCCGGCAGCGATGAGCTGGAGCGCCTGGCCGGCTTCGTCTACATCGGAGAGGGTGATCTGCAGGTCAAGGTCCCCTCGCGCTCCGACGCCATGCGTTTCGCCAACCACATGTTCATGCGCGCGCGCACCGAGCGCGAGGTGCTGGCCCCGATGGTGGAGCGTCTGGCCCCCTACAACGCGCACTTCACGCGGGCCGTCGTGTTCTCGGCCGACCCGGTCGTCCACGACATGCTGCGCAGCCTCGATCCCGTGGGCGCGGGGATGGTCGAGCAGGAGGACCACACCCTCTCCAGCGAGGCCGGCGAGCGCGGCATCAACGAGGAGCTGGTGGTCACCAACCGGCGCGGCCGCTTCAAGGCCGTCGTCAACGCCGGCAACCTGATGCCCACCCGCCGGCTGGCGCTGATGCGGTCCGCAATGGACCCCCTGGAGATGATCCAGTACGACCGGCTCGTCCATGAGTACTCGGGCGTGCCCGCCGGGCAGCTCCGGATGGTCTCGGAGTACCTCACCGACACCCCGTTCCGGGTGGCAGCGGGCCCCGCCGGAAAGGGGCCGGGCGGCAAGCACGACCGCTGGCTGTCGTGCTTCCGCGACCGGGTCGATCACCTCGACACCGGTCTGCGCTCGATGGTGTTCGCCCACGGCTCTGACTCTGAGGGCGCTCACCACTTCTACCGTTTCTTCGGGCAGCCGATTCTGCGCAATGATCCCGTTCGGTTGGACCCGGTCCACGCCCAGGTGAAGGTGACGGTCGACGCCAAGCGCAGCCTCTCCGTCGTAAAGCCCACTGTCGACTCGCTGCTCACGCTGCGAGCCCACGGAGACGGCGTGCGCCATCTGGCGATGAAGCTCCCGCGCGAGCAGGCCATCCGAGGCTCGTGGAAGCTGGAGTCTCTGCACTGGGAGGTCGAGGGCGACCAGGGCACGCAGCAGACGTCGGTGAACTGGCTGGAGCTGGACGCCGGCGAGGAGCTGGCGGGCCTGCCGGGGCAGCTCAACCTCATCACCGACGGCACCGGCGGCGGTGCCCTGGCGAGCGGGGCCTCCGGCGCGGACGCGGCGATGGACAACGACGAGCTGTCGTTCGGTGCCGATACGTCGGGCCTGCGGAGCACGGAGGCTGGGATCGCCCAGCTCGTGGGGCAGGCCCGCGAGCACCCGCAGAAGGTCCTGGTGCTGTTCCCGCGTCCCCTCAAAGATGGCGAGGAGGTGAAGCTGCGCGTGAAGTGGAAGGCGCAGTGGAACTTCGCCAACTGGGCCACCTACGGAAACACCGGCTCCACTACGCTGGTGCAGGCGCTGGGTCCCACCACGGGCCCGCGCAGCGTGCTGCCTGAGATGGTGCCGTCGCGGGGAGGCACCGCCTGGTCGGCTGACATCGAGGTGGGCGTGCCGCCGCGCAAGGTCGATATGGCGGTCTCCGGCAACACCAGGCGCGCCTGGGTCGACGAGAGCGGCTGGAACTGGGTGGCCTCCCACGGCGAGGACATGCGCCGCGTGGCGGTCGCGTTGGGTCGCTGGAAGGTCCGCGAGGATCTCGCCTACGAAGGCATGCCCGGGGTGATCACCCACCTGTTCAAGAAGAACGCCTACGCGCTGGAGCAGTTCGCCGCGGAGATCCGCCGCCAGCACAACTTCATGGCCCTGTACCTGCCCGCTCCGGCGCTGGAGGAGATCGACGTCTACGAGGGACCGGCGAAACCCATCTCGCTGGCGTCGACCGGCACGCGGTCGTACGGACAGGCTGGAATGGCGGGACTCAGCACGATCAAGGTGCCCGGCGTCGGCACGTCGGTCAGCGAATTCCGCACCCTCAATCCCTACCTGGCCCAGTCTACGCTGGCGCGACAGATGGCGTCGCATGTGTTCGGTCAGATGGTGGTCCCCGCCAGCGGGCGAGACACCTGGATCACCGAGGCCCTGAGCGAGACCTACGCCGCCCACTACCTCAACGTCGCGCTGAAGGACGAGGCCCTGGAGGCCTTCTTCAAGCGGATTACGGCCCTGCGCAAGAGCATCGAGGACGCCGTCGAGCGCGAAGAGAACATGGGGCAGACCAACGACAAGGATCACTTCCTGCCGCTGACCGGCGGCGAGGGTCGGGCGTTCGACGCGCCGAAGGTCTACCAGGACTATGGGTTCTACACGGTGGGTTGGATGCTGCGCGAGCGGCTGGGCAACCAGGCGTTCTTCGACGGCGTTCGCCGCTTCACCGAGGCGCACCGGGGAGAGCTGATCACCACCGAGCGCTTCCAGAAGGGCCTTGAGGTGGCGACGGGCCGTGATCTGGGAGACTTCTTCGATTGGTGGGTTCGCGGCGGATACATCCCAAAGGTCGTCGTGGAGTACACCGAGGTGCCAGGCGAGGGGGGCACAGCCGTCGTGGGCTGTCTGCTGTCCGATGTTCCCTTCGGAACGTTTGATGTCCCGATCTGGGTGCGCGACCGCGGCGGGGAGCGCAGCGTCGCGGCTCTCGCCACCATCACCGATGGCGTGGGCTGGTTCGACGTGCCCGCGCGCGAAGGCGAGATCGAGGTCGAGCTGGATCCCGACGGGCTGATCCTGGCCTACAAGCGGCGGGTTCGGAAGGTGCCCGAGACGACGTGCGGCGAGAAGCCCGACGCCGCGCCGCCTGCGGTGCCGGTCGCTCCGATAGAGGGCTCACAGTACAAGACGCTGGATGACGAGTTCGACGCCTGGCCGACCCCCGGCACGGACGCGCCTCCCGTGACACCTGAAGATGCCGAGACGCCTGAGGGTGCCGAGAAGACCGACGATGCTGAGACGACCGGAGAGACGACTGTTCCTCCGATGCTGTCCCCGCTGAAGATCCCTCTACCGACGAAGACGGCCGACTCCGAGAAGGGCGATCTCGAGACAGATGACCCCGAGACGGGCGACTCTCAGAAGGAAGAGGAGTGAGCGTGACCGATCCAAAGGACCGCACCCCCGCCGAGTGGCAGTCCTGTCTGTCGCCTGAAGCCTACCGCGTGACCCGCTGCGCGGGGACGGAGCGTCCGTTCTCTGGTGAGTATTGGGACACCGACGCGCCCGGCACCTACCGCTGCGTGTGCTGCGACACCCCGCTGTTCCACTCGTCCACCAAGTTCAACGCCGGCTGCGGGTGGCCGAGCTACTTCCAGCCCCTCCAGGACGACGTGATCACCGAGCACCGCGACGAGACCCACGGAATGGTCCGCGTGGAGGTGCGCTGTCGGCGGTGCGAGGCCCACCTGGGGCATGTGTTCCCGGACGGTCCCCCGCCCACCGGGCTCCGTTACTGCATCAACTCGGTGTGCCTGCGCTTGGAGCCCGAGTGAGGTCGGTGGAGTGAGGTGGACGCAGACTCCCCCGGTCGCTTCATGGGCCGGAATTCTGTGGGCCGTGGGAGTGGGGTGCGAGGGGCCCGAGCCGATCGACGCGCTGCGCGCCTGCGAGGACGCCGTGTGTCTGTCTTCAGCCATCGAGCCGGCCTATCGGACGACCCCCGAGCAGGTGATCGCGTGGCTGCGCGCAGAGGCGGACCCGGTCACGCAGGTCGCGGCGATCGATCAGCTCGCCTACCTCTTCCCTGAAGACGCCCAGGCGCTGTGCGACGCGATGCCCCAGCCGTCTGAGGCGCGGGCGCGCTGCAATCGTCGGAACGTCCGACCCCACCTCTACGGAGAGGTGGGGTCGCACAAGAGAGAGCGCAAGCGCAGGGCCGGGAGCGCCGACGGGCCGAGGAGCTCCCAGCTTCCCGTGCCGGCATCGGTGGCCGCGCGCTGGGAGTCCACCGAGCCGCGTGACCTGGCCTGTGGGGGGCAGGCGCGCGCGCTCTGCGCGGTCGCCGCCGCGCAGACCGCCGCCCGTGACGGCGCGAGCACCGAGGAGATCGGGGGGCGCTGTCTCAGCGGCTCTCCCGACCGCGACCAGGCCTACAGCGAGTGTCTGTTCAAGGCCGCAGAGGCGCTGGCGGAGAGCAGGAAGGCGGATGGGATCTCCTCTGCCCTCGCGCTGTGCAGCGGCTCGCAGTTCGCACCGATGTGCGTGGCGCACCTGATGACCCTCGCCAGCCCGCCGGTCCCCTCGGCCCAGACCGCCGGCGCCGCGGACATCGCCGAGGCCGCAGCGGTCCCGACGGCCTTCCAGGCGGCAGCACCCGAGCACGGCGCGCTGTACGTCGATCGCTTCTGGGCATCCTGGGTGTACACCAGCTACAAGCAGGCGGCGGAGGTGACCGGCGCCCTCCTGGAGCTCCTGCCCGAGGAGGCTCGGCACCACGTCCCGGTCGCTGCGGCCCACCGTCTGATGACCCTGCAGGGTCCCTCGACGTTCGAGGCGGAGGTCGACCGGCTCCGGATCGCGCTGAGCCGGCGGGAAGACCAGACGCTGGCGCCGGCCTACGAAGACGCCCGGACTCGGATGAAGCGCCAGCTCTGGCTGGTGGATGCGGCGGGGGAGGAGGCGCTTGCCACCACATGGATGATGGGGCCGGCGCGTCGAATACGGGTCGCCGATCCCGACCTGGAGCTTCAGATCGCGGTGCTGGAGGCCGCGGGCCAGCTCAACGCCGCGCCGCCAGCCAGCTTCTTTCTCTCCGCGCTCGGCGCGCCCAGACGAGACCCGCGGGTGCGCTGGACCGCTGCCCGCATCGCCGCAGCCCTGGAGCCGGAGATCGCAGCTCAGCGCACCGATGACGATCCGCTGGTGGCAGCGCGTCTGAAGGGCACGAGCAACAGAAAGACCAGGCCCAGGACGCTGAAGCGAGCGCCGACCCCTGCGCAGCCGCAACCACCAGAAGCGGGATCTCCGCGCGACTGAAGCGGTGGATCTTCCTGCCCGAGCTGGCCGGTGTCCGACGTCGCGCCGCCGTCTGACGTCGCGCCGCTGTCTGGAGCGCCGTCCAGCGTGATCTGTACCTCTTCGCTGGTCTCGTTCCCGACGGCGTCCGACGCCACGAGCAGCAGCGAGAATCTTGCCGACAGGCCGGTCAGCTCTGCGGTGTGTTCGGTGGCCACGTCGGACGTACGGGCCGCCTCTTCGCCGTCGATGAAGAGGGTCCCCGTCGTGGGCTCGTCGGTCTCCCAGTCGACGCGCGCGCGGTCGCTCTGCCCGCTCACCTCCAGCTGTAGGATGGTGGGCGCGTCGGCGTCGGCGGAGAAGGTCCAGAGCGCCGAACGCTGACCATCTTCGCTCTCGGCGTACCACTCATACGCGCCGCTCCGGGGCGCCGTCCAGGTCACGTCGATCGTCGCCGCTCCGGTAGGGTCTGCCGCGCCACCCAGGGAGAACCCCGTCATCTTGTAGTCGAGAGAGAACAGGCTCTCGTCACCCTCTCGCCAGGTGTCTGACCACGGCGTGTAGGTGGAGACGTCGATGCGATCCTGCTCGGGGTGGAAGTCCAGCAGACGCAGGAGCCCCTGTCCGCCAGCGCCTTCGGACTGGTAGCAGGAGAGGAGCTGGTGGACCGGCCGCGTGTCCACGGTGTCCGTGCGACGCGCCTCCCCGTTGAAGTGGGCGCTGAGCACCAGGAACACGTTGTCATGGGGCTCGACCAGCTCTGTCCACAGCGCCGCCGCGTCGTAGCTGGCGTGGCTCCACAGCTCACCGTCCACTCCCAGGTGACTGTGGGTCGAGATGATCACCCGGTGGTCGGGGTGATCGGCGATGACTCCGCTGGCCCACGCGCGGATGTCGGGCTCGGGCTCGAACTTGAGGTGGAGGATGAGGAAGTCCAGCCCGCCGACGGAGAAGAGCTGGTAATTGTTGTCGTTACTGCCCTCCGGGTAGCTGCCGCCCCACCACGGCGCTGCGTCGAAGCGGCTCGTGGGGAAGTAGCTGTTGAACAGCGCCTGCTCGGACTTGTTCCGACCCGGGATCGGGTAGTCGTGGTTTCCCAGGACCATCCCGTAGGGGACCTGGTCATCTAGCAGAGACATCGCCGCGTCCGCACACGCCCACTGCTCGGTGTCGTCCCAGTTCTGGACGATGTCTCCGAGGTGGGTGACGAACGTGATGTCGCCTGCGTTCTCCGCGATCCACCCGGTCTGTTCTGCGAACAGATCCCCGTACTCGTCGATGTTCTCTTCGGTCGTGTAGAACTGGGTGTCGGGCAGGACGACGAGTCGGAACGGCTCGGCGTCGATGACCTCTCGGACGTGGATCGTCGTCGGCTGCTCGGTCTGCACGGTGAAGGTGACGTTCGCCCCCACCGTCGCGCCGTCGTCGGGCGCGACAGCGGAGGGCCCTGGGAGCGGTCCGGCGAAACCGAAGGAGAGCAGCGCGGGTATGAGCAGCATCGAGAGGCCCCCGGGCCTGTGTACTTCTCCTGGGACGTCGTAACCCGAGGTGCGATCAGCGCGGAACACGCTGATGGATCAGGGGATCGGCGTCGCCTGATATCCGCTCGACGATGGAGCGCTGCTTCAGCCGCCCCGCGGTCCGGGCTGCGGTCCAGCGGACCAACCTGTCAGGGTGCTCGAGGGACTCTTCGATCAGGCCGCGATCCAGATTCTCGCGGCGCGCGTTCGCCTCCAGCAGGCAGATGAGCCGCTCGGCGGCCTCGCTCTGCCCCAGCGCCCGCCGCTGATTGCGAAGGTAGGCCACCCACGGCAGGCCCTCCTCTCCTGGCTTCAGCTCTCGCCAGTGAGCCGGAACGCCCCCTGGCCGAACATCGGATCTCAGGCCGGTGCCCCGGCGCGCCAGTGCGTCATCCAGGGCCGCGGTCCACTCCGAGATGCCGGTGTGATCCTCGTCCTGCATCAGCCTTCTGGCGGCGGCCGCGTAGATGTGCGGTCGGGTCTGCTCCGGAAGGAGGTCCAGCGGGTCGCCGGTCACCCGCTCTGCCGCGGAGTACGCCGCCAGGAGGCTCTCTGCCCAGAGCCGGTCGGCGAGCCGAGGCCCGAGTGGACCGGCCGCCGCCGCGGCCACGGCGATGCGTTGGCCGACCCCTGTCCAACCCTTCGCATCCCCAAGCGCCAGCGCGGGGGCGGAGATAGCTCGGGAGAGGTGCCCCAGGCATTGATCTACATACACGCCAGACCCAAGACAGAGCTTCACGCCCGTCGCGGTGTCCCGGGCCAACTCCCCGAGTCGAAAGAAGCACTCATCCCGCCACTTCTGCGTCGAGATGCTCGCGCAGATGCCGGGGCTGTCGTGTGGCGCGGCGGCCAGCGCGGTGTCGAGTCGGCAGGAGTCATCGACGCAGTCTGTTGGAATCGGCGCGGTGTCGACCCAGGGGTCTGTGCGTTCGGCGGCCGGGAGGCTTCCGAGCGGGTTCTGGGTCTTGTCCCAGAGGTGGGGACGGCCGCTGAGGTGGCTGCACTCCCGCCGCGCGGGGTCCTGTAGCTGCTCGCAGAGGCCCGTGAGGTCACCTGGGTGGGTCTCGGAGAGCGCTCGGAGGACGGCGATCTGCTCCACCGGCTCCGCCAGCGCGCGCAGATCGGCGGTGGCCCTCACCCGATCGAGCGCCCAGCCATCCACGATCACCCGGGTGCGACAGGCAGCATCCGGGCAGTCTGCGACGACCTCGGGAGCGCTCCTGGTACAGCCAGTCCCACTACAGGCGGCCGGTGTGAGGGCGGACAGGAGGAGCAGGATGTGCCGGAGAGGGGCCAGGGGCATCCAGTCCCGATAGCCGGATCCTGTCTGCAGCGCGAGGGGCGTCGTGGTGGGCGCGTGGGGCCCCGGTCACTCCGCCTGTCGACCCGCGAGCCACGTCCGGAGCTCGTCTCTGCACGAAGGGCACAGCAGGCCCTCCCACGACTGGTGTACGTCGCTCTCGTAGCGCTCCCAGTCTCCCTCTGCACTCATCGCCGCGAGCAGGCTCTCCGCCGACTCTCCGCCCGGCTCTCCCCCCGGGCGCTGTATCTGCTCGCCCTGGACGACCAGCGAGAACCGGTAGGCGACGCTCCCGTGCGCCGCGATGACACCACAGGCGGCGCAGCTGGAGGGGGTCAACCGCTCAGTCCGAGCCGCTCGCGGGCCTCGTCCGTGGAGGCGATCTCTCGCCCGGCGGCTCTCGCCACGCTCGCCAGCGCGGCGATCAGATCGCCGTTACCCCGCGCGCGGCTGCCGTCCGGCAGGTAGAAGGTGTCCTCCAGCCCGGTGCGCAGACACCCGCCCAGCTCTGCGGCGCGGCGATGCAGCGGCCACACGTCCTCCCGCCCGATCGCGGTGACCTCCCACGAGCAGCCCGGCGCGCGGTACTTGAGCAGCAGCGGGAGCAGATCGGGGTCGAGGGGCATCCCCGAGGCCACCCCCATCACGAAGTTGGTGTGGGGATGCACCGCCATGCCGACCTGCTCGAACAGCGCGACGCTGCGCACGATGCCCACGTCGAAGCACTCGAATTCAGGCCGGGTGTTCGTCTCGGCCATCGCGTCCAGCATGGTCTGGATCTTCTCGACCGGGTTGGAGAACAGCAGCGGCGGCCAGGCCCAGGTTCCGCTGCGGCGCGCCTTGAGGTAGTTGAGGCTGCCTGCGTTGCAGGCGGCGATCTCCGGACGCAGCCGGCGCAGACACGCCAGCGGCCCTGAGACGTCGTCGCCCATCACGCCCGTGGTCATGTTGATGATCACGCCGGGGCAAGCGTCGCGGATGGCGCAGGTGATCTCCTCGGCGATGTCGGGGTCCCATGTCGGGAAGCGTCCCATTCCGGGTGTCTGCTGGCGGAAGTGGACGTGCAGGACCGCCGCTCCCTCGTTCACCGCCTCGCGCGCGGAGGCTGCCATCTGGGCGGGCGTGACCGGCACATCGAATCGCTCCGGATCGGTGAGCACGCCGGTGAGGGCGCAGGTGAGGATGGCCCTGTCCTGGGTTGTCTTGTCGTTGGTCGGGCTGTCTTGGGTGGGCATGGTGGCTCAGGCGGGGAGGGTGGCGAGGAAGGCGTCGGCGAGGGACTCGATGCGGGCGTTCGCCGCGGCCTCCACCGCCTCGGCTGCGGCGCCCTGGGGGAACGGCTCGGTCACCTCGAAGTAGAATTTCAGCTTGGGTTCGGTGCCGGAGGGGCGCACCAGCACCCGGCCGCCGCCCGCGAGATCCCAGGCCAGCACATCGCTGCGCGGGAGGTCCAGCGGGGTGGCGCGTCCGGTGGCGGCGTCGGTGGCGAGGCCCGCGGCGACGTCGCGGATGCGGATCACCGGGCGTCCGCCGATCTGTGCGGGGGGGCTGGCGCGCAGACCGTCCAGGATGGCGCGGACCCGGGCGCGTCCGCTGGCGCCGGGCAGCACCTGGGCGCGCTGAATCGTGGCCGACCAGCCAGTGCGCCGGTACAGCGCCACAACGGCGTCCCACAGCGTGCGCCCCTCCGCCTTGCAGCGGGACGCCAGATCCATCACGAGCAGCGCGCAGCTCACGCCGTCTTTGTCGCGGACGACGTCGCCGATGGCGTATCCGAGGGCCTCCTCGAAGCCCATCACGAACCGCCCGGGGTGCGCCATGCCGGCCCGCGCGATCCACTTGAAGCCGGTGAGCGTCTCGACGCAGCGAGCGCCGTGGGACTGCGCGATCACCGACAGCAGGCCGGTGGAGACGATGGTGGTCGCCACCAGACGCCCGGGTTCCTGCCCCCCCCGCGACAGCAGCTCGTCGGCGAGCAGCACGCCGAGCTGGTTGCCGGTGAGCGCGCGCCAGCGCCCCGATCCGTCGGGCGCGGCGACTGCCAGACGATCGGCGTCGGGGTCGTGGGCCAGCACCAGATCTGCCCTCTCTGCGCGGGCCAGCGCGAGGGCCATGTCCAGCGCCCCGGGCTCCTCGGGGTTTGGGAAGGCGACCGTGGGGAATGCGCCGTCGGGGGTGCACTGCGCGGCGACGGGGATGGCCGGAGCATGCCCCGCGGCGGCGAGGACATCGGCGAGCGCCGCTGCGCCCACTCCGTGCATGGCGGTGTAGACCGCTCTCGCGCCAGCAGCGGGGGCCACCCGCAGGGCCAGAACGGCCTGGAGATAGGCCTCGCGCGCCGCCGGCGGGATGGGCAGCGGGGCGCGCTCGGGGGTGACAGGCGGCCAGCAGTCCAGTGCGCGGATGGCCGCGGAGATCTCCAGGTCCACCGGCGCGACGATCTGCGCGCCGTCGGGTCCGTAGACCTTCACGCCGTTGTCGCTCTTCGGGTTGTGGCTGGCGGTGACGACGATCCCTGCGGCTGCGCGGAGCCAGGTGGTGGCGTGCGCCAGCAGCGGCGTGGGGGTGGGGCGGCTGCCCAGGAAGACCGTGACGCCCTGGGCCCCGAGCACCGCCGCTGCCGCTCGGGCGAACGCCGCTGAGCCGAAGCGCCCGTCGAAGCCGATCACGATCCTCCGCGCGCCAGGGCCGGGGGCGAGCACACGCCCCACCGCCGCCGCGACCCGCTGGACCACCAGGGTGTTCATCCGCAGCGGGCCCGGCCCCATCGGACCGCGGATCCCCGCGGTGCCGAAGGACAGCTCCCCGTCCATGTGGGCCGCCAGCGCCGCGTGGTCTTCGGCGGCGATCCACTCCGCGAGGGCGTCGCGGTGGGTGGGGTCGGGATCGGCGGCCTGCCACGCGCGGGCGCGCGCAAGCCGCGCGGCGTTCGGATCGGTCATCGGCACCTCGCGCCCACTCTAGCGCGCCGTCGCCCACAGCGTGAGCATGCGCCGGAACGTCTCGGGCGTCTCGATCTCTGCCCAGCGCAGCAGGTCCGGCGCGCCGGGTGTGGCGTCGCCGGCCGCGCGGTACCGCGCCAGCGAGGCGTCGTCGGGGGACTCCACGCCGATCACCCGCAGGCCTGCGGCGGCCACATCAGCGGATATCTGTCGCAGCGGGTGGCGGTGCTCGGAGACGTGGAACAGCAGGTCCCGGCACCCGGGCCGGGTGTAGAAGTCGATCATCCGGGGGATCTCCGGGACGCTCCACTCCTGAGCGTGCTCCACGAGCAGCGCGCGGAACCGCGGGATGTCGCGGGCGGTGAGGCCCCGCCGGGCGATCTCGTCGCGCGCTCGCGCGATGCCTGTCCGGGCCTTCGCTGTGTAGACCGCCGCGCGCAGCAGCCCCCCGGGCGCGAGCAGCCGCCGGACCGCCCGCCACCCCGCCGCGGGGTCTTCGAGGTGGTGCAGCACCCCAACGCACTCCACGAGGTCGTAGGTCCCCCGATCGAGCGCGAGCAGATCGGCCTGCGCGAAGGTCACGCGGGCCTCGCCCAGCTCTCTGGCGCGGCGGATGGCGAAGGCCAGGCTGGCCCTCGACAGGTCGATCGCCTCCACCCGGGCTCGCTCCAGCCGCCGCGCGACCTGCAGCGCATGCCGGCCGGTGCCGCAGCCCGCGACCAGCACGCGGGGGGCGTCGAGGTCCTCCAAGCTGGCCGGTGCGGGCGCGCCGGTGCGCGCGCGCAGGTAGCCGGCGACTGTGTCGGACGCGGTGGGCCCCAGGTGGTGCCAGCGTGGGTAGGGCGCAGACGTGTACATCTCCTCGACCCGCAGCGACGTGGGATCGGTGATGGGGGTCCAGCGCGGGACCGGCAGCGCGGCCTCGGCCCGCGGCGCGCGGACGTGCGCGTCGAGTGAGGTCCTGAAGCCAGGGCGGTCCCCCGGAGCGCGCCGCGAGCCGATCGGCGTGGGGCGCACGGCTCAGGGGGCGGTAGCAGCCCAGCAGCGCGATCCTCGCGGGGGTGTCTGCTGGGAGGGTCCGCAGCGCGGCGGTCTCTTCGGGGGTCTCGACCCACAGATGGCCGGCGGCGTGGCACTGGTGTGCGAGCGCCGCGACGGTGGGCCCGAGGGCGTCGAGGACCTCTGCTCGCTGCAGCAGGGCCGCCCGCAGCCGGGTGAGCACCTCCTCCAGCCGGTGGTCGCTGATGAGGACCCGCCGGACAAGCAGGGGCAGGAGAGGGTCGCGCAGCAGGGCGCTGGCGCCGCGCTCCGCCGAGCGCAGCAGCAGCAGGGCGCCGAGGGGGGACAGGCACTGCGCGTCGATGTGATCGCCCCGGACGAGCAGGGTGATCGCCTGTCGCAGGAGCGGAGCCGGGAGCGCCTCGGGGTGTGCCGCGAGCACATCCGCCAGCCGCTGGTGGACGTGGGCGCTGTGGTGGAGGTGGGTGCTCTGGCCGCCGAGGATGCCGCCGACGCGACGGGCCGCCTCCAGCAGCAGCGGAGCGCCCTCTGTGGCCCGATCCAGCGCCGTCAGGACGCTCCCCAGCGAGTACAGGACGCGGGGGTCTTCAGGCGCGCGCTGGTGGAGAGGCGCCAGCGCGCGAAGCGCCTCGCGCAGCGCGCCGGCGTGGATCTGCGCGGTGGCGTGCGCCAGGGCGGTGTCGAGATCAAGCATCGGCGCTCAGGGGCGGCCCCGCGCGGCGCGGCGGGCTGGGGTTGGGTATCCTTCGCGTGCAGCGCGATCACCCAGGAGCCTGTCCATGTCCCCACGCTTCCGCAGCGTCGTCTCTCTGATCGGGCTGGTGCTCGCGGCGGGAGCGGGATGCGGGGATACGCTGTGTCGCGAGGGGCAGGCAGAGATCGGCACGGTGCCGGCGGCGGCGGCGACCCTGGAGCTGGACTGCGCGTTCACCTACGAGCCGTCGGGGGAGATCAGCGCGGGGACGTGCTCGCAGGCGCGGATGTCGATCCTGCTGGGTGACGGACGGGAGCTGAGCCACGGCGGCGCGCTGCTCGATATCCGCGGCGCCAACGCCTGGCAGCCGTCCGACAGCGCCGAGCCCCACCTGAGCCTGTCTCTGCGCGGCCTCGCGCCGGACGGTCAGCTCGATGATGGAACGGCTCCGGCCCTGTTTCTGCATATACCCATCGGGCAGGTGGAGGTCGGGACGCTGTCACTGGGAGACGCCACCATCACAGATGACCTGCATGCATGCGCGCAGCAGTTCACGTGTCCGCAGCTCCAGGCGTGGGCGGTCGACGTCGAGAGCGGCGCGGCTGTGTATCCGCTGGGGGCTGCGCCGGGCGGGCAGATCGAGATCTCCGCGGCGGGCGTGACGGACGATGAGGCGTTGACCCTGGTGGGGGAGGAGGTGAGCCTCTCCGAGCCGGCGGACGCCTCGGGTGCGCTGGTCTGTGAGGACGGGCTGATTCACTATGTTCCTTGAGGGGATCGAAACTCGACACTCGTGTTCAACGAGCATGTTGCCTCGTAATTCGTTCAACGGGCATGTTGTCTCGTTCAACGTTCATCGTTCATCGTTTCCGTTGTGTCTCATTCATGGACCGCGGTCCGTGGAGACGTGGAGTCGTGGTTCGTGGCTTCGTGGACTCGCGCAGTCGTGGGTCCGCGCCGTCGCGAAGTCGCGGAGCCGAACATCTGCGGTCAGCAGCAAGTGGCTCATTGCGTCAGCGTTGCCATGTGAAAACGAGGAATCGCGGTCGCGTGTCCGCGCGAAAGCTGCGCCACGATCTCGCCAGTCCGCGATCCCTCGATCCGCGAGCAGGGCGTGGCTTCACTCAGTGGTCACTCGTCCCTTCCATTCGACACCCTCTACTCGACATCTCCACTCGCACTCGCACTCGCACTCGCACTTGTCTCTCGTCAATCGACACTCGACGCTCGACGCTCGACGCTCGAATCTCCAGACTCGTATCTCGACAGGGAACTCACAGCGGTGAGCGTTCAGGTGGACAACAAGATTGCGCCGAACTCGTGGTTCCTGGCTGCCGGTGAGGAACCACCGCTGTGGCAGCGTCACAGCAAGGAGACGAGACGCGGTCAGGGGCCGCGAGGGCAAGCGAGGGGTGGTCAACCTGAACGCTCACCGTTGTCAACCCTCAAATCGCGCAGCACCATCTGGATCGTCGCCACCCTCCTCGGATGCCCCTCAACGCCAGACACATCCAACTGGACCCGCCTCTCCGGAACGCTCGATCTCCGGCAGTCCCGCGACGACGAGACCACATGCGAGGCGACCATCGCACTCCTGGGCACCCCGACCGACTGCGAAGAGCTCGATCTCGCGTTCGCCATCACGTCCGGTATCGACGCGCAGACCGGTGACTGTGCATTCCCCGCTCCGCACTCCCTCCTGCCGATCCCGCCTGCGCAGCCCCCGCTGCTGGGAGTCGCCGAGACATGGACGATTGGTGACGAGACATGGCGCGACGTCCTCCTCGGCGGCCTCTCCATCGACATGACCCCGAGCGGTGGCGCCGTGACCGGCCCGCTGTGGACACCGCTGGCCTGGGACGATCCGGACGCTCCCGGGGCCTTGTCTGTGGATGGAGACACGCTCCGCTGGTCCTGGAGTCGGGAGACCACGACGCGGACGGAGTCTCACCGCGACCTCTGCCAGGCCGCAGAGTGGATCACCGCCGGCGGGGACGCGTCTGACGCGAAGTGGTCGGTCACCGACTCGCTGCCCTGCGGGGACTGGACGGCCGACGGGACATTGGACGGCCGGATCGACGTCTGGTCGATCACCACCGTGGCGGGCCAGCCCATGAGCATCGCGGTGGACACGCTGTCTCAGAGCACGGCGTTCGACCCCTGGATGTGGGTGAGCGATGGCGCGGGCTGCGTTCTGGGCGAAGCCGACGCGGGGTTCCCCTGCGCCCACGGCAGCGCGGACTGCCCGGGGCTGGAGCTCTCGCCGGATGGCAGCTCGCTCACCGTGGCCGTGGCGAGCTGGGGCGGGTGCGCTGACGTCGCCTCGGCCTATCGGCTGCGGGTGGAGACGAACGACTCGCCCGAGATCCTGCTGGTGTCCGACGACGTCCCCCGCTGGGACGAGACGGTCACCGCGACGGAGATCGAGCTGGAGGGGCGACTGTGGCGTTGATGGGTTAGTGGAGTGTGGGGTGGCACAGGACGGGCATCCTTCTCATCTAACGGGCGCTGGAGGTCGCAGGTTCGAATCCTGCTCTCCTCTTCGGAGGGGGTAGCTCAGCGGTAGAGCGCCAGCTTGAACACACTGCGCGTCCACTCTCCACCCCGCTTCCTTGCACCACTTTCACCCGGACTGGGGGCTCGATGGCGAGGAGTTCCATCGAACGACTCAACACCCTGCGGGATGAGGTGATCCGTTGGGCCGTCGCACACCACGAGGAGGAACTCTTCGAGGGCATGCGCTGCTTCGGGGCGCGTCCGCGAAACGAAGACGAGCTCCGCTCCGCTCTGGCCTTCTCCCTCCTCGCGCCGCCGCCGGGCGAGCTGGCGCTGGCCGTGCGGTTCGCTCGCCAGGCCGGTCGGCGTCCGCGGGCAGAGCGCTACTGGCTGAGCGTCTGGGAGCGGACGCTTTTCAGCGTCATGTGCATACGCGACGTCGAGCCTGGGAGTTGGATTGAGGTCCACGATGTGCTCATCGGCAGACGGCTCCGCATCCCCGAGCGCATGGGGAGTCTGCAGCTGAAGCCTGGCAATTGGCTGGCGGCGTTCCACTACCACGAGGGCACGCGCTGGCTGTTCGAGGGGGCGATACGACCGCTGCCACAGGCGGTGGCGGTCCAGGCTGTCGCGGCTGCGGTGGCGGCGCTCGAAGCGATCTCGCCCGGGCTCGGCGTGAGGCAGGCTCGCCCCGAGCAGACCCACCAGCTCGCCCGCCCGGTCCTCCTCGCGGTCAAGAAGATGACCAATCCGCGCTTCGTCAACGCCGATGGCCATGACCTCCTCATGGTGACCGCGACCATCGGGCTGCGTTGGGGGGAGGTGCTGGAGACGCTCCGGCAGTGGCCGGACACCGAAGAGCTGGAGACCTCGGTGGGTATCTTCGGGGTGGAGCCGGTGGACTACATGGCGGCGCCGGTCGTCCGCGCGACATTCACCCACGAAGAGGGAGCGGTCACGCTCTTCGCCAACAGCCGTCAGCGCGTCGACGCTGTGCTTCGGCGCTGGGAGGAGCACACCGGTCGCCTGCTGCCGGTGGTGGATGAGGAGATCGAGACGATCGACTCCGACCCGGAGGGCGAGGAGCTGATGGTCGATAGCCAGAGGATCGAGGTGCCCACGGGGGCCGATCCGGGTGAGGTGGCCCGGGGCATTCAGGCTGCCCACCAGGCGCAGTGGCCGGACATCCCGATCCCGGTGCTCGGCGGCCTCACCCCGCGGCAGGCGGCGCTGGTGCCAGCGCGGGTTCCGGTGCTCTGGGCGCTGCTCTATGGGCAGGACACCACGTCCTCAAGTGAGGCCGCGTTCTCAAATGAGCTGGGGTTGCAGCTGCCGGCCATCGAGCGGCCCTGAATCCACTGTGTTTTGAACTGCGCAACCAGCAGGCTGCCCCTTCACCGAACAGCCCCTGGGGTTACTCTGCTTCGGGGTGGCACCGGGCGCGCATCCTTTCTCACGCCTCTCAAGCTGGTGGTCGCCGCCCTGAGGCCGTCCACCCCGGGGCCGGGCGCGTTCGCCTCCCGCCTCGGGCATTGCCCGGGCCGCGCTCAGGCCGGGTAGCTCACTCGGTAGAGCACCGTTTACACTGCAGGCCCACCCCCACCCTCTTCAACCCCCGCTGAGCCCAATGTCCACGCTATTCCTCGCCTGGCTTCACGAGCTCGCCTCTGCCGATCATGGCTCGAGAGAGCCGGCGGCGCTGCCGTCGTCGTGGAGTCAGGCCATCGAGAAATCGAGCGCGCTCCGCCGCGTGCTGCTGCGGCGCTCCGCCCGCGTCTACCTGCCGGACCTGCCGGAGGCAGAGGGCAGCCTGCTGGAGGCAGGGGGGCCCCAGACCGGGGAGGGGGACGGCGTGGCGCTCGTCGAGCTGGAGACCGCGCTGCTCCACCTCGGGTTCGCGCTCGACGTCGGGCTGCGAGCGGCGCTGGCGGCCTTGCCCGGCTCGCAGGTCGAGCAGGCCGGCCGCTGGATCGTGGCGACCCTGGCCGAGGAGCTGGGCGCGCACCGCCCGCACATCCCGCAGTTCCGCGGCTTCCCGAAGACCACCCCCGAGGACACCCTGGAGCTGTGGCTTCTGCGTGTCTGCACCCTGCTGTTTCAGAAGCCCCAGCAGCCTTGTCTGCTGTGCGCCACCGTCGGCGCGGTCCACGCGGTGAGCCCCTGCGGGCACCTCGTCTGTCGCACATGCTGGGACGGCGCCGACTACAGCGGCTGCCCGATCTGTCATCGCAGAATCAACGCCGACGATCCATTCTTGAAGCCCGCGCCGCCGCGCAAGCCGCTGCCTGGTCCGCAGCCGGGTACGCTGCGCCTGCTGCGTCACGGCAGCGACCTCTCTGCGGCGACCGGCGATCTGTTCGCGCAGCTCGCTGGTCGGCTGGCTCCGCTCTCTCCTGCAGATGTCGACGATCTGCGGGTGCTGCTGGCCGCGGACGGCTTCGCTTGCCTGGCCCGTCTCCCGGAGAAGGTCCCCGTCAAGGAGACGATGGCCATCATCTTCGGTTCGCTGTTGGGCTGGAAGGCGCACGTCGAGGGCACGCTCGCCCAGGCCGGCGGTCACCTGCGCACCGCGACCGACGTCCTGCGTGTGGTGATGGTGCTGGCCGACCAGAAGCTGACCGAGCGACCGAAGCGCATCCCGTCGCTGTCGCGCCCCCTGCGACGCGGGCTGCTGGCGGCGCTCGATCGCCTGCCAGCCCACCTGCTCATCGAAGACATCCACCGCTACCCGCATCGCTGGAAGCGCGTCGCGCGCAGTCTGCATCCCTTCGAGCACCACGCGCGCCACCCCACAGCGGCGCTGGCGTTCGCCGTGCTGCGGGGAACCGACGTGAGCGGCGAAGGTGCGCTCGCTTCGTCTCTGCGTCGAAGCGCCGAGGGGGTAGTGGAGAGACGCGGGGATCGCCTGATCTTTCGGAGCTGGGGCTCGCGGGTCGAGGCTGCGCTGGCCTCGGGCGCGGTCTCCGCGGCGCTGCGGCTGCTGAAGCAGCGACCGGGGGAGCTGCTGCGGCGCTTCGACCGCTTGCTGTGCGTGGCCCAGAAGGGCGACCCGTCGTTGATCCCGGCGATCTCCCAGGCGGTCATCGCGGCGGCGCCTCGGGGCGCGACGCCCATGCTGCTCACCCTCACCGCGCACCTGGGCACGCGTCAGGCGCCTCTTGAGCGGCGGGTGTTCTTCCCGCGCGGCAGCCTGGCGAAGACCTTCTCCGTGCCGGATCGCCGCGCGTCGCTCCCAGCGTCCACCGTCGGACCCGTTCGCGCGGGTGTCCTCGCCGAGCTGCTGCGCCGCGCTGGTGAGCAGTCGTCGTTCGACGCGGCCCTCCTCGACGCGAGACTGTGCGAGCTGACGACCCCGTACCAGGAGGCCTCCGCGGCCCGCGCGCTCGTGGCGCTGCCGCGCGGCAGTCGCCTTCCGCTGCCCGACGGCGATCGGATGCGCCTGTTTCTGCATTGGGTCCAGCCCGAGGGGCGTCGGACGGACCTCGATCTGTCGGTGGCGCTGTACGACGACGAGTGGGGATTCAAGGATCGCTGCTCGTACAGCAAGCTCCGGTTCAGCAAGACCGCGGCGGTGCACTCCGGCGATCTCACCTCTGCGCCCGCGCCGAAGGGGGCCTCCGAGTTCATCGACCTCGATCTCCCAGCCATCCGTCGGGCAGGCATACGCCACCTCGTGTTCATCATCTACAGCTTCAACAACATCCCGTTCGATGAGCTGCCGGTGGCGTTCGCCGGCTACATGGAGCGCAGCGGCGACGCCGGGGAGATCTTCGAGCCCCGCACGGTGGCGCAGCGCTTCGATCTGGGCGGAGCGTCGCGCGTCGCGGTCCCGCTGGTGATCGATCTGAAGACGCGTAGGATGCGCTGGATCGACCTCAAGCTCACCTCCAGCGCGGGGGTGCAGGCTGTGAGCACCACGGCCGGGTCGGTGGCGCAGCTCTGTCGAGACGTCAGCGCCTACTTCGACGCGGGCTCGCGGCCGAGCCTGTGGACCCTGGCGTGTCTGCACGCTGCCGCGCGCTGTCCGGTCGTCTGGGTTCGCGACGCGAAGGGTGCCGGGGCGTATGTTCGGGAGGACGACTCGGTGGAGGCGTTCTTTGCGCGCATCGAGTCTCGCTCGGAGCCAGACTGGCGCTCGCCGATGCCCAAGACGGGGCCGCGGCCGCTGCTGGCGGCGCTGCTGCGCGACGACGCGGAGATCGCCGATGGCAGCGAGGTGTACGCGCTGCATTGGGAGCGGCTGTCCGAGGACGCCGTCACGCGAATTCGCGCCAGCGACCTGATGACGTTTTAAGCCGACCCCAACGCGGAGCCCGGAAGTGACCACTCTGATCCTGCTCACACTGCTGGCCTGCAAGAAAGACGACGAACACCCCGAGGTGCGCGAGGGGGAGCAGGAGCACGACCCGGGGGTCCCGCCGACCGGCGGCACGACCGATCCCTCCAGCGGCGGCACCTCGGGGAGCACGAGCACCTCGGGCGGGGGAACATCCGGGAGCACGGGCGGCACTTCAGGCAGCACCACCGGCGGCACCACGACGGGGGGGAGCACGACGGGCGGGACGACTCCCGCCACCGCCGAGGTCTGCTACCCGGGAGAGGCCGAAGACTACAGCGCCTGCATCCCGGTGGTGGACTGGAGCGCCGCGTGGGGCTCCGACTACTCCTACCCGTCGCCGTACGAAGGGAGCGCCCAGTACTCCGAGCCGGAGCGCTTCATCGATCTGACCGATCACAGCAGCGCCGATCCCAGCCTCAGGCTGGCGCCCAACTTTG
Organism: uncultured Enterobacterales bacterium; assembly: GCA_964464515.1. Classification (GTDB taxonomy): domain Bacteria; phylum Myxococcota_A; class UBA796; order UBA796; family UBA2385; genus CAYXGP01. The sequence goes on along the minus strand of CAYXGP010000031.1, from coordinate 17,960 downwards.
CGCTCGACGAGCTGATGCAGGAGTGGAAGGGCGACTATGCCATCTACCAGGTCCACGCTATCGAGTATCTGCAGGTCATCCGCGACGCCATCGGCGGCGGCCTGACGATCAACTCAGGATACCGCAACGTGAGCTACAACGCCTCGGTGGGGGGGGCGGAGTACTCTCGACATTTGTACGGCGACGCCGCGGACATGGCCTCCGGGGCGGCCAGCCTCGAAGAGCTGGGGGGCCTCTGCGATGATCTGGGTGCCGGCTACGTCGGCTACTACGAGACCCACGTTCACTGCGACTGGCGCGACGATACGCTGGACAAGGCCTTCTACGACCCGTCGCGCAGCGCCTCGGGGCCGCGCCCCGCGGCGCACTCTGCCTGGCTGGAGTTCTCCTCCGAGGGTTGGATGGCCCCCGCGGAGGGCTTCGATGAGGGGGAGCCGCTGCGCTGGTGGACCGCCTTTGATGAGACGGGCGCGGAGATAGACCGGTGGACCGGGCGGACCTATCTCCCGCCGGTAGACGCGGCGGTGTTGGAAGTGGAGGTCGGCGGGCAGGTCGTGGTCACGCGACGACTCGAATGACTCTTCATGAAGGGCGCGCGCCAGATCACGGGGCCCGGATCAAGGGGCGTCGTCGGGGACGATGGTGCGCCGTCGGCTGGAGCGTGAGAGCAGGTCTCCGCCGCCCAGCGTGATCGTCGACTCATAGAAGTCCGTCTTGAGGGAGACCGGGTCGAGCTTTCGTCGGTAACGACGAGCGTCGTCCTTCAGCACCCGGTGGATCCGGAGCAGCTCCGGATCGTCTCCTGCGTGGCGACCGACGGACTCGGCTACCCGGCGGAGGTGGCGCGCGGCGTCTTCGGTCTGGCCGGCGCGCTGGAGACGGATGGCCTCGGCCCGCGCCTGGTGGGCCGTGCGATCGGCGACCAGGCGATCGACCGACCGCTGACGGGGCTGCTTCTCGCTCTCATCGCGCGCCGCCCACGTCCACGCCATCGGGACCGGCGTGGCGTCGAGCCTGCCCCGGGAGTCCGTGAGCGCGAACTCCACTGTCAGCGTCTCGCCGCGGGTGCCGGGCAGCAGGCGCAGGGCGATCGGAAAGACCAGCTCCTGGCCCGAGATGAGATCGGGCAGGACCACCTGAGAGCCGCCCGGGATGACCTCCACCGGGTAGGGACCGATCACGTCGATGCCGACGGCGGGCGGGTGGCGGACGCGCACCGCGACGCTCCGGGCGACGACCTCGAGCGTCTCGCCCAGCTCCCGCGCCATCAGCGCCGGGATGGCGGAGGTCTCCTCGATGAAGGTGAATGACCCGCCCCCGCTGTCGGACAGGTTGCCGAGCAGCACCTCGTCGAAGTCGGACCCCACTCCGAAGGTGGAGGTGGAGACGCCGCGCTTGCGCAGCTCGGTCGCGTGGCGACTCAGCTCTGTGGGATCGGTCATCCCGGTGTTCGCCAGGCCATCGGTGAGGAGCAGACAGCGGGCCAATCGATCGGCCCCGAGCCGCTCGGCGATCTGCGCGCAGCCGGTCAGCCAGCCGTCTGCCAGGTTGGTCGTGCCGCGGGGATGGACGTCGTCGAGTCGGCGGAGCGCCTCACCGCGTCCCTCCGGGCTGGCCGCGCCCAGCTCGAAGACGACATCGACCTGGTTGTCGAAGACCACCACTGCGAAACGATCGCGGCGGTCCAGCGCTGAGACTGCCTGCCGAACGGCGGCGCGCGCGAGGCGGAACTTCTCTCCGTTCATCGACCCGGAGCGATCGAGCACGAAGCCGATGTTGGCGGGGGGACGTGTCTGTGACTCTTCGGCCCGCGGGGCGCGGACCGTGAGGGCCACGAAGCGTCGAGAGCGACCGTCGAATCGGATCAGGCGGCGGTCGGTGGCGGCTCCCAGGCTCACGGCGCACCCGCGAACAGGTCGGTCGCGAACGCGAGGAGGCGGCGGACGCGGCGGTTGTCGTCTTCGGAGAGCGGGCGCCGGACGTGGAACTCTACGTCTGCGGTGAGCTGGTGGCGCTCCCAGGTGGAGCGACGGGCCGGGGTCGGCGTTCGCTGCGCTCCCAGGACGGCGCGGGCGTAGTCCAGCGCCGAGTCGGCGCTGAGCGCGGAGTCGGCGGGCGCGTCGAGCTGGCCGCGGATGGCTGCCAGCGGGAGGTGACGGGCCTTCAGGAGCTTGATCGTCTCCAAGCGTCGGACGTGATCAGGCGAATAGCTGGCGCCGCGGCCAGCGCCGTCGGGTGGGGGGAGGAGGCCCTGCTGGATGTAGTACCGGACGGTGCGGGCGGTGGTGTCTGTCTGAGCGCACAGATCGCGGAGGCTGAGTTCGGCCACGTCCATGCGAGCATATTATCAGTGTGACGTAGTGGTGTCGAATTTGTGGGGTCGTCGCGCATAGCGGTTTGATCGCTCCACGACGATCGCACGACTACCCCTCCGGAACCGGCCGCTCCGAGCGCCGGCGTCCTCGCCCGGTCACCGTCCCCCGCGACGTCGTCTCATCCTTCGCGGGCTCTCGAACCGAAAAATCGAACACCACCTTGCCGGCGTCATCCAACCTGAGGGCGGTCTTGAAGTCCTTCCCGGCTCGGCTGCGGAACCCCTTGAGCACCGGCGTGACCCCTTTGGTCAGCAGCGTCTTCACCATGCGCCGGCTCACGTTCCGCTTGGCGATCTTCTTGAAGATCACGAACGAGCAGCCTCGACCCGTCTCGCATGAGTAGGCGCCGCGCCCCTCGCGCACCGGCGTATCGCAGACCGGGCATGTGCCCAGCACCGGTGTGTCGGGTGGGGGCGCGCGCTCGGGCGGTGGCGGCTCGGCCGCCTTGATCGCGTCGATGATCTCGCCCAGGTGGCCGCGGACATCTGCCATGAAGGCGTCTGCCTCGGAGCGCCCTTCGGCGATGGCGGCCAGCCGGGCCTCCCACTGACCGGTGAGCATGGGGCTCTTGAGGTCCGGCACCGGGACCGCATCGACCAGCGCCCGGCCGCGCGGGGTGCTGTTGAGCGTGCGGCCGTCGCGGGTGATGAACTGCCGCCGCAGCAGCGTCTCGATGATGGCGGCGCGGGTAGCGGGCGTGCCCAGGCCGGCGCTGCGCATGGCGCGCTTGAGCTCGGCGTCGGCCAGCTCGCGGCCGGCGGTCTCCATGGAGCGCAGCAGGGTGGCGTCGTTGTGGGGCTTGGGCGGGCGGGTCTGGCCCTCGTGGACCGTGGCGTCTTCTGTGCGGGCCAGCGCGTCGGGCGACACCGACGGCAGATCGACCTGCTTGCGCTGCGGCGGGGGATCTACCGCGCGCCACCCGGCGCGGGTGCAGATGCGGCCGCGCGCCCGGAACCGCAGCGGCGCCGTGAGCTCTTCGGGGAGCGGGCCCTCGGGAGCGACATCGACCACCAGCACCGTCACGTCGAATTGCGCGTCGAGCGATAGCGCCGCCAGCAGCCGGCGCGCGACCAGATCGTAGATGCGCTTCTCGTCGGGGGACAGTCGACCCGGATCGGGGGTGCGGTTGGTGGGTAGGATGGCGTGGTGATCGCCGACCTCGGCCGCGTTCACCACCCGCTTGCCCGGCTGGATGGGTGACTCGAGGAGCCCCTCGGCGAACGGCGCGTATACCGGCAGGCCGCCCACCCCGCGGACCACGCCGGGCAGGGTCGCGACCTGGTCGGGCGTGATGTAGCGGGCGTCGGTTCGGGGGTAGGTGAGCAGCTTGTGGCGCTCGTACAGCGCCTGGGCGATCTCCAGCGTGCGGGGCGCGGGCATGCTGTAGCGCTGGTTGGCGCGCCGCTGGAGCGCCGTGAGGTCGTACAGGAGCGGAGGCTTCTCGGTGGTCTTGCGCCGGGCGGCTGTCGACATCTGGCCGGGGCGGCCCTTCACCGCGGCGACGACGGCCTCCGCCAGCTCCACGCTGGACAGGCGCTCGGCCTTCGGGGCGGCGCCCTTGCTCCCGGGGTCAGCCTGCTTGCCCCGCGGCGCCTTGCCGGCGCGCTCAGTCGTGCTGCTGCGCTCCTGGCTGCGTTCTTGAAAAAACGTGCCGGTCCAGCGGCCCTCACCGTCGGCGGTGGGGGCGGAGAACTTCGCCTTCACCTGCCAGAAGGTCTCGGGGACGAACTCGGCGATGGCCTTGTCGCGGGAGGTGATCATCGCCAGCGTCGGGGTCTGCACGCGGCCCACGCTCAGGAGCTGGTCGCCGCCCACCGCCCGCACCTTGCAGGTCATCGCGCGGGTGGCGTTGAGGCCCACGAGCCAGTCGGCCTGCGACCGACAGCGGGCCGCGGCGGCCAGTGGATCGTAGCGCTCGCCGGGGCGGAGATCGTCCCACGCCCTGGTGATGGCGGTGTCGGTCAGCGACGACACCCACAGCCGCTGGGTGGGGGCTCGGCACCCTGCCAGCTGGTAGACGTACCGGAAGATCAGCTCGCCCTCGCGCCCGGCGTCGCAGGCGTTGATCACCTCATCCGCCTCGCGCAGCAGGTGCTTGAGCACCGTCCAGTGACGGCGGAACCGATCGTCGCCCTGACGCAGCTTGATGTCAAAGCGCTCAGGCACCATCGGCAGGGTCTCGAGCGCCCAGCGTTTCCAGGCCGGATCGTAGTGCGCTGGCTGCTCCAGCTCCGCCATGTGCCCGTAGCACCAGGAGATCCGCAGGCCGTCTCCTTCGTGGTAGCCGTCGGCCCGCCGGCGGGCGCCGAGCACCCGTGACAGGTCTCGCGCTACCGATGGTTTCTCGGTCACGACCAGTCGCATGCACGGCGGGTAACGCGGCGCCGTGGAGCCGGCCGGACGGGTTATGTCCGCCGCCACCACGGAGGGTCCCATGCTCATCTCCATCGACGGCATCGACGGATGCGGCAAGAGCACGCAGGTCTCGATGCTCACGGAGGCGCTGGGCGCCACGCAGATCCAGGAGATCTCTCCGTCGCGCTGGGGGCGCACGCTCCGGTCGCTGGAGAGCCCCAGCCTCGCGCAGCAGCTCGCCTACTTCACGGCGGATCGCGCGGTGCTCGCCGAGACCCTGGAGGCCGCCGCCGGCTCTCCCGACAACCACATCGTCTCCGATCGCAGCTACCTGTCGGGCGTCGCCTACCAGTCGTTCGACTCTCCGCTCACCCCTGCGTTCCTCGAAGAGCTCAACCGCTCGCTGGTGCCGGAGTACGATCTCCAGATCGTCCTGGCCGTGCCGGTGGAGACCGCCTTCCAGCGCATCGCCGCGCGGGGCATCGCCAGGACCTGGTGCGAGAACTCCGAGCTGCTCACGCATGCCACCAGCGTCTTCGCGGAGTGGGCGCAGAAGCGCGAGAACATCGTGTCGGTGAACGCCTCGCAGACGATCCCCGAGGTGTTCGCCGACGTGCGCGCGGCCGCGGAGGCTGCTTCCCTGCGGCGGTTCGGGCGGCTCGTCTTCTGAGCGACGCTCTCTGGAGCGGCCTGAGGGGGACGGCGTCAGCGCCGCAGCGCGATCACCCGCTGCATCAGCGGCAGGTCGGTGTCTGCGTCCGGCCACAGGGCGTCGATCTGCTCAAGGATCGCCTCGGTCCCCACAGGGTCACCAGCGGACCGGCGCAGCTCGGACAGACGCACCCGCGCGAGGACCGCGAAGATCGGCCCGTAGATCTCAGAGCCGCAGTCAATCTCCAGCATCTCCTCGAGCTGGGAGGTCAGGGCGACCTCGTCGTGGAGGGTGTCCAGCGCGCGGCTCCGGGTCCACGCGCGTCGGCAGCGGGCTATGGGCGATAGCTGGTCCAGCCGCTCCAGCGCCTCTCCTCCGCGACCCTCCGCGAGGAGGAGATCGATCTCCAGATCTCCGACGAACCACTCCTTCGGCCGGAACGCGAGGTCGCCCTCGTCGAGAGCCGAAAGGCGCTCCAGGCGTCGCCGGGCGGCGTCCAGGTCGCCCTGCGCGATGGCCTGCTCCCCTTCGACCTTGAGGACGGTCGGAGCGAACGCCGCGCGATCGATCTCGTTCATCTCCGGCTGCTGTATGGACTCCGCGAGGGGCTCCAGCCAGCGGGCCTGGTTTCCAGGCAGGCCCAGATAGTGACATGTGAGCTGAGCGGCGAAGGCGCAGCGCGCTGCCGCGCCGGGCTGCGCTTCTGCGAACCCCTCCTCCACACACTGCGACCACAACGCCTCGGCTTCAGCGAGCCGCCCCCGCCACGCCAGGGCGTGTCCGTGGCTCATGTAGAACGGCAGGCGATCCGCCCCCGGGGTGGTCGGTCCGGAGAGGGCCTGGACCTGCTCCAGGCGACCCGCCTCGTCCCCCTCCCGCAGCAGCAGCCGGGCCAGGGCCATCCGCGCCTGGGTGAGGGAGCCGTCTTGTCGAAGCGCCAGCAGCAGCTCTCGCTTGGCCGCCGCGTCATCGTGCGTCTCCAGGCTCACCCCCAGGAGGTAGTGCAGCCAGGGGGAGGCGGGGGCCTGTGTGATGCCGGCCTGCAAAGCGTCTCGGGCTTCTTCTACGCGACCGTTCTCGTCGAGCAGCCAGCCCCTGTATGCGTACACCAGGGCTCTGCCGGGCGCCGCTGCGACGGCCCGATCGACCAGGGCCAGGCGGCTCTCCAGGGAGTCCGCGATGGGCAGAGAGGCTTGCAGCAGGAGGGCGAGGGGGTCATCGCCCGCCTGTCGGTGGAGCGCCTCCCAGTCGGCCAGGACACGCGCAGGATCGTCCGTCCCCATCGCGGAGCGCCGCGCCAGGCGGCTCAGCTGCGCGGTGGAGTCGGCGCGCGGGCCAGCCAACTCGGCCGCGGTCTGCAGCTCGGAGATGGCGATCGACGGCCGATGCCGGAAGGCGCTCACGAACGCGACCAGGAGGTGCGGGCCCGGATCGTCGGGCCGGAGCTCCAGCAAGACCCGCGCGCGCCGCTCCGCGAGCGAGAGCTCCCCGTCCAGGAGGGCATCCCGGGCGTCGTCGAAGGCCGCGCGCTCTGTGGAGGTGGCGTCGGGCTGGAGCTGCATCGTCGGCCCCCGCTCGGTGGCGCCGCGCAAAATGAGCCAGCCGACGACCAGGAGAGAGGTGAGCGCCGCGGCGCCGAGCGGCCACAGACGAAAGCGGCGACGGGTGACTGGCGGGGCGGCCGCCGCGGAGGCCGTGGTGCCAGCGATGCTGCCGGTGCTGCTCACCCGGGTGACCGGGGCGCCGCTGGATGGGGGAGGGGAGGAGTCTGTCTCCAGCGCCGTCAGAGCGATGAACGTCTCATCCGAGCGCCGCTCCTCACCCGGGTCGGGAGCTGATCGAGGCTCCGGTCTGGTAGAGAGCTGCTCGATCTGGGTGAGGGTGTGCGCGTCCCATGAGCTGGGCTGGGTGAGCGGCGCCGGGGCTCCCGCGGCCCCACCCGTCCACAACACGAGCATCTGCTCGACGTCGTTGAATCGACGGTCCCGATCGGGCTGCAGCGCGCCATCGATGGCCCGCAGCAGCCGGTCGGGGAGGTCTGGGACGTGTTCGCGCAGCGGGACGCATCGGCCCTCGCTGACGCGCTGGAAGATCTCCATCGTGTCGTCGCCGTCGAAGGCGCGTCGTCCCGAGAGCATCTCGTAGAGGATCGCGCCCAGCGAGAACACGTCCGCCCGCGCGTCGACCGTGCTGGCGTCGCGGATCTGCTCGGGAGCCATGAAGCTCGGCGTGCCCATGGCGGCGCCCGATCGCGTCCGCACGGACGTCGGGCCGTCCCCCTCGGTGAGCTTCGCCAGCCCGAAGTCCGCGATCTTCGGGGTGACCACTCCGTCGGCCACGGACAGCATGATGTTGTCGGGCTTGAGGTCGCGGTGGATGAGCCCGTGACGGTGGGCCGCGCTCACTCCCCGGAGAATCTCCCGCCCGAGCTGGTCTGCTTGCGCCAGCGTGAGGCGTCGCGCGGCGAGGAGCTGTGCCAGGGAGGGGCCCTCCACATACTCCAGGACCAACGCAGGCTGACCGTTCAGCTCGACCAGATCGGTGACGCTCAGGATGTTCGGGTGGCGGAGGGAGGCCTGGAGGCGGCCTTCCTGCAGCAGGCGCGCGCGGAGCTGGGGAGAGGACAGCGAGAGCACCTTGATCGCGTGGACGCTGCCCAGCTCGCGGTGACGGGCGAGGTAGACCACCGCCATGCCGCCGGAGCCCAGCTCTCCCTCGATGATGTACCGCGTCGGGTCGGGGACGCCCTGTGCCACGTGGTCACCTCGTGCGTTTCTCCGTAGGCGGTGCTCGCGAACACCGCAATTCACCCGGGTGGTTCTCGCAGACCGATTGAACCGGGGTCACCATCCACTCTTCCAATACAGCGAACGAACAAACCGCAGCCTCGCTGCAGAACGTGCCTGCCCCGGGCGGCGCCGTCTCGCGTACGCGCCGATCAGGTTTCTGGGAGGCTGCCCTCGCTGGTGACCCGCACCCGCGCGGGACGCACCAGCGCGCCGTCTTCGAGCTGAAAGCCGAGCTCGAGCACCTCCGCGATCCGTCCGGGGCCGATACGGCCTGGCGGTGCGGTGCCCAGCGCCTCGTGCACTCGGGGATCGAACGGCTCCCCCTGCGCGCCGATCGGCGCGGCGCCGGCCCTCCCGATCTCCTCGATGACCAACGCCGCGAGCGCCTCGTTCCCGGCGCGCCACGCGTCTGCGTCTCCGCCGGAGATCTTCAGGGAGCGAGAGAGCGCGTCATAGACCCGCGCGAGCCCCTGCAGCCGCTCGATGCGCTCGGCGCGACGGCTCCGTGTCGACGCCTCCTCGGCGTGTCGGCGAACATTCTTCAGATCGGCAATCAACGCCGAGACCCGCGCTCGCAGCTGCTCGTCTCCGGTCTCCTCCACTTGATCCAGCTCAGCCTCCGCCTGCTCGTACGCCGCCCAGGCGCGTGCGGTCGCTCGCTCGGCTGTCTCGAGGCGCTGCGTTGTCTGCTCCTGACGCGCTCGCAGAGACGCCAGCTCGCGCTCCGCTGCGGCGCCGCGCCGGGCCGCGCCGTCGCGCCGCTCCTGGAGCGCCTGGGCCACGGCGGCGGGCACCCAGATCCGGCCGCCGAACCGGACCGCGGAGTCCTTCCAGGACGAACCGTCTCTCACCGCGGCTCCGTTCGCGCAGCCAGCAGACGGAGGACCTGCGCGTGGTCGCGCCGCTCACGCTCAAGGCGGTCGAGCAGGCACAGGGCCACCTCAAGGCCCGCCAGGTTGACGCCGAGCTCGTGGTGGAGGTTCCAGGCGACGCGGATACGATCGACCTGTGTGACGGTGAAGCAGGCCCCGGATCGCACGATGATCGCCTCCGACTCGAGCAGGGCGATGAACTCGGAGCTCACCCCGAGGGTGGCCTGGACCTGGGTGAAAGTGAGGAGTGAAGACATCGCGATCACCGAGCGGCTGTGTTGTTGAGCCGGGCTCTCCAGCCGGGAGGATAACGGGTGTCGAGGGCGTTGAGGGCGTCGGCGACCGCCGCAGGGTCCACCCCTTCTGGGATGTGGACGCGGATCTCCACATAGAGATCGCCCGGGGGCCGATCCCGCCGCTGCACGCCGCGGCTGGTGAGCCGCAGCCGTCGTCCGGTCTGCGTGTCGGGCGGCAGGGTCAGATCGACGTCGCCGGACAGCGTGGGGACACGGACACGCCCACCCCGAATGGCCTCCCCCACGGTCACCGGCAGGACCATGTGGAGATCGTCGTCTTCGCGACGGAACACCGGGTGGGGGCCCACATGAATCGTGATGAGGAGGTCACCGGCTGGCGCGCCGCGACGCCCGGGGGTGCCCTGCCCCCGCAGGCGGATCGTCTCGCCGTCGCGCACCCCCGGCGGTATGCGGACCCGGAGGGATCGTCCGTCTGCGAAGCGCAGCTCGGTCTGGCCGCCGAGCACAGCTGTCCGGAAGTCCAGGGTGAGGTCGGCGCGGACGTCCGCCTGCATGACGGCGCCGCGATCGCCGAACAGCTGTCCGAGGAGGTCGTCGATATCTCCCTGGCTGGTGCTCCGTCCGCGGGAGGTCGCGCGAGCCCCGCGGGCCCAACGCTGGTGCGCCCGCGCCTGCTCGGGGTCGAAGCCCATCCGGGTAGAATCCTCGCCGAATTCATCGTACAGCGCGCGCTTCTCAGGATCCGAGAGGACCTCGTGCGCGGCGCTCACCTCTTTGAACCGCCGCTCGGCTGCGGCGTCACCCGGGTTGAGGTCGGGGTGCAGCGCGCGCGCGAGCTTGCGGTAGGCCTTCTTGATCTGAGCGGTCGATGCGTCAGCGGATACACCGAGGAGGTCGTACAGTCGGAGGTCTGCCATGGATGCTCCGTGCGGGGGCGATGGGTGGCGCTCGAATGCTCCTTCCGTGGGGGCGAGGTGGCCGACTGTGGGATATACAGGGCGGCCTCGCTGAGGGAGGGCAAGGAGATGACGCTGCGCGTCCCCGCTGAACCCGGATCGGCGCGTCTGCCCCTCCTGTGGGATCGGATCGGTCTTTTACTGGAGCGGACATTTCCTGACGACGATCCCCTCTCGGTGATCGTTCGTGGGCTGGTCGATGCCGGCGGAAAGCGTGTTCGTCCGCTGCTGACGTACCTGAGCGGCCAGGCCGTGGGAGGCCACCCCGACCAGCTCGATCCCGCGGCCGGTGCGGCTGAGCTGGTGCATGCCGCCAGCCTGCTGCATGACGATGTGATCGACGGCGCGATGAGCCGGCGGGGGATGCCGACCGCGTGGCGCACCGCCGGGCGTGCCCCCGCGCTGCTGGCGGGTGACCTCGCGCTGGCCCGCTCGATGAAGCTGCTGGAGGGACACACCCCCGATCTGCGCGCGAGCCTCATCGCGGTCATCGACGAGATGGTGCGCGCGCAGGGGTTGGAGCACCACCTGTGCGGTTCGCTGAGCCCCTCCCGCGCGGAGTGGGAGGCGGTGGCCATGGGCAAGACCGCCGCGCTGCTCGGCTGGTGCGCGATGGCCGGCGTGAGCCTCGCCCAGCGACCTGACCTCGCGCCGTCGCTCGATCGGTTCGGGCGCGCGTTCGGGCTGGCCTTCCAGGCCATCGACGACCTGGTGGATCTCAGCATGCCGACCGACACCGGCAAGCCGCCGCTGGCCGATCTGCGGGCGCGCATCCCCTCGCTGGCCCTGCGCCTCGCCAGCCACGTCGATCCGGGCTTCGGCGACGCGGTGCAGTCGGCGTGGTCGAACGGCATGGCCGACCTTGAGGGGCTGGGGACCCGCGCGTTGCTGCTCTCCCGCGCGCCGATCGAGGCCTACGTGCAAGGGCGTCTCGACGAGGCTCGCACGATGCTGGGCGTCTTGCCGGACAACCCCGACTCTGCGCTCCTGCGGCGGGCGTGTCAGCGCATGGAGCGCCGCCTCGAGCGAGCTCTTGCGGCGTGACTCTTCAGTGATACCGCAGTGATTCTCTATCTGCACGGGCGGCACGGCTCGCCGGGTGACGATCGGCCGCCCGCGAATCTCGTGGCCGCGCAGCCCTGGGGGAGGCCGCTGGAGCGCCCTGCGCTCACGCCGGAGTGGCTGGAGCGCCCGTTCTCCACGCAGATCGATCAGATCGACGGCTGGCTCGCCTCTGCTGACGCCGCCATCGGCCACAGCCATGGTGGCTGGCTGCTGCTCTGGGCGGCCCTGCAGCGGGTGGAGCGGGGCGCGCAGACGCCCCCCATGCTGCTGCTGTCGTGTCATCTGTGGCGCGCGGGTCGGGGACGCACCGGGGCGCTGCCGCCGCGCGGGCGCCGGATCGAGCGCGCGCTGCTGAATCCGCGGCCGGAGCAGACCGGGCTGGGGCGTTCGCTTCGGTTTGTTCACGGGGCCGACGATGATCAATGTCCGGTCGAATTATTGGAGCCGCTGGCAGAGCGCGGGATCCCCGTCGTGGTGGTCCCGGGTGGTCATCGGCTGGACACCTCACGGGCGACCGCAGCCGTCCGCGTTGCGCTCGGAACATTGGTCGGAACGATACCGCGTCGCTGATTTACGACCGCTGATTTTGCGACTGCTGCCTCTGCGGTCGATGACTCTGCGGTCGATGACTCTGCGGTCGATGACTCTGCGGTCGATGACTCTGCGGTCGATGACTCTGCGGGGGAAGGGCTACCGGAACGCGGCGTCCACCGAGCCGTCCTTGTTGATCGTCAGCACCGCGCGGGCCTCCTTCCCCGACTCCCGACCGGCGCAGTCGGTCTTCGCGAGGCTCCAGCTCAACGTGGCGGTGCGATCGGACTCCGCGGCGTCCATGGTCCAGGTGCCGCTCTCGGTGCACTCCATCCGCTCGTCCATGATCTCGACGTATCCCTCGGCCTTCCAGGTGTTGTCGCCCAAGAAGTTGAGCGTCGAGTAGACGAATTTCGCGCCGTCGCCGTCGGTGGGCAGGAAGTTGGCGATGGTGGTCTTGAGCAGGAGGTCGGCGAACTTCTTGCTTGTGCCGTCGGAGGGGATGTCGAGGTTGGACGCGCTGCTCTCGCTTCCGGCGTCGCTGTCATCCTTGTCCTTGTTTTTTTTCTTGCGACCGGCGAAGGCAGGCGCGGCGAGGGAGAGGGCGAGGGCAGCGAACGCGGTGCGGGTCATGATTCGGTCTCCGGCGTGGGGTATCGGGTAACGCATCCCGCTGGTCGTGGCGGAGGAGGAGCGGAGGAGGAGCGGCGGGATGCGGGTGCTCAGACAGCTCGTGGTGCGCTGTGGGGTGTACGCCGCGCTGGTGGTGGCGATCACCTGGCCGGCCGCCGCACGCCTGGGGACCGCGGTGCCGGGGGCGGCGCGCTCGGACCTGTGGAACAGCCTGTGGTCTCTGTGGCTGGTGAGCCGCTGGTCGGAGGGCTCGCCGCTGCGCACGGAGCTGCTCGACCTGCCGGACGGCGGAACCCTGCTCGTCTCCGACCCCCTTGGCGCCGTGGCCCTGGCTCCGGTGATCCCGCTGGTCGGTCTGCCGGCGGCCTACACCCTGCTGGTGCTGGCGCGTCTGTGCATGAGCGGGCTGGTGGCGCACGGCTTCGCAGAAGAGCTGATCGCGGACCTGGCCGGAGTGGACAGCGGTCCCCTCGCGCCCGACCCGGCGGCCCGACACCCAGCAGCCTGGGTGGCCGGCGTGGGCTACGCCACGGCGCCGGTGCTGCTGTCAGGTGTACACAACGGCACGTCGGAGGCGTTCGGCGGCGCATGGGCGGCCGCGGCGGCCTGGGCCTGCTGGCGGGTGGCGCGGCGCGGCGGGTGGCGTCGGGCGATCGTGGCGGGGCTGCTGCTGTGGGCGGCGACCCTCGCGAGCTGGTACGGCGCGGTGGTCGCCTTCTTGTTTGGCGTGAGCGCCCTGGGTCTGGCCGCGCCCGGATGGCGGGCGCACCTGCCAGCTCGCGCGGGGGCGCTGGCGCTGGGTCTGGCGCTGGCTGTTCCCACTGCCATGGCAGCGCGCGCGGTGGTGAGTAGCCCGGACAACCTGATCCGCATCAAGCACCCCCGCGAGCTGGCGCAGGTCCGGCGCAGCACCGGTCCGGCCGATCCCCTTGTGTATGTGCGCGGCGGCGACTGGAGGTCTCCGGACTTCCGGATCATCTCTCGCTACGGAGAGGACTTCGTCCACTGCACCTACCTGGGGTGGGCGCTCCTCATCGTCGCGGCGCCGGGGGCGCGGCGGCGCGGCGCGGCGTTCCTGCTGGCGGCGGGGGGGACCGGTCTGGCGCTGTCGCTGGGGCCGGTCTGGGTGACCGGCGGGGGCGCCTTGATCATCTTCGGCGATCGCGCGATCCCGCTGCCGTACTTCCTGCTGGAGGGCGCGCCTGGCTTCGGATCGCTGTCGCTGCTGTACCGACTGGGGCAGGCGCCGGCGCTGGCCATCTCCCTGCTGGCCGCGGTGGGGTTGAGCGGGCGCAGCCCCCGGGTGATCTGCGCTGTCGCGGCGGCGGTGCTGCTGGAGGGGCGTCTGCTGGCGCCCACTGCGGGTCTGCCCGTCGTCACCGACGCGGCGGTCTCATCGGCGATCACCGCGCTGGCCGAGGCGCCTGACGGCGGCGTGATGAACTTCCCGGTGGCCGGCGGGCGGCGCTACCTGTACGAGCAGACCGTGCACGGCAAGCCGCTGGCCGGGACGCTCAATTTCGCCAACAACCGCGCGTCGAAGCGGGTGTGGTCGCTGGCGCTGCGGGCGCGCGAGCTGGACTGGTCGCCCGAGGAGGTGCGGGAGCGCGTGGCGCGCGAAGCCCGCAAGCGGGGGCTGCGCTACCTGGTGATCCACGATGATCCCGAGGCGCGACCGGATATGCACGACGACGCGGTGGCGGTGCTCCGCGGGGCGCTCGAGTCGCTCGCAGCAGCGGACGGGGTCGAGGTGCTTGCGCTTTGGTAGGGGCGGGTATGGGGCGTGAGGCGATCTGTGGCGGGCGCTTCGCCGCGCCGAGGCCCCCAGAGGGCCTGGAGGGTGATCCCGGCGCGCTGCCGTTGCTGGGATTGACGCTGCACGAGCGCCAGGATCGCGCGCTGATCCTGGGCGGCGCGCGGCCCGCGGAGGAGGAGCACCCCGAGACCGCCCGCGTGCTGGTGCGTGAGGACGCAGCGATCACCCACCACGCCGTCGCCGACCTCATCGCGGCGGGGCGCGCCGCCGGGCGCGATCTGACCTGGCGGACCGGAGGCCGCTCCGGGGGCTTCGCGGACGAGATCGCCTTCGGCAGAGACGAGCCGCTGCTGGTGTGGCTCCAGCCCGGCGGCGCCGCCACCCCCGAGCGCATCGCCGCTGCGCAGACGCACACCTTCGATCCGCAGGAGCGCCTCATCGAGCTGCCCCTGCCCGGCTCGCAGTTCGAGGCGGAGCTGCTGGAGCTGCCGCTCACCGAGCGCCTGGTGCTGCCGGCGAGCCACTGGCTGCAGCTCCTGTGGGCCAACCTGCTGGGGCTGGCGCCGATGCTGTGGCGGGAGCTGGTTGGGCGCAATTTCGTCGAGGCGCTGTGGCGGCTGTTCTGGGCGGCGGTCCGGGCGGGCTCGCTGCGGCCGCTGCGGATCGGCGCAGAGCTGGGCCGGCGTGGAAAGCGCTGCCGGGTCCACCCCACCGCGGTCGTCGAGGGCTGCTGGCTGGGTGATGACGTGGAGATCGGCGCTGGGGCGGTGGTGCGCGCGTCGGTGCTGGCCGATGGCTCTGCCGTGGAGCCGCTGGCGGTGGTCGAGGGCTCGGTGCTCGCGGCGGGCGCGCGGGTGCAGCGGCAGGCGCTGTTCAAGTTCTCGGTGCTCGGCGAGAAGGCGATGGCCGCCGGCGGGATCCAGCTCAGCGTGCTCGACCGGGAGTGCGCGGTGAAGTACCACGCGCTGCTGATGGACCAGGCGCTGCGCCAGACCGTGCGGGTCTCGGCGGGCGGCGCGCTGGTGGACGCCCCGCTGGGGCTCGCCGGGGTGTGCATCGGCGCCCGCACCCTGATCGCCGCGCAGGCGATGGTGGCGCCGGGGCGCGCCGTTCCGCCTGACCTGCGGGTGATCCCCGATCCTCGAGCCGTCCTGCGGAAGATCCCTGCCGGAGCATCGGGCGTGATGGCGATCCGGGACGGCACGCTGGAGACGCCGTGAGACACCACCGATGAGCATGTGGGGCGAGCCGCTGCTCACCGAGCTGCTGGCGGCCGGCTACCTGGGCCTCATCTCCCTGCTGTGGCTGGGGGTGGCGGTCGCGGTGCCGCAGTGGGGCGCGCGCTGGATGCTCGCGCGACCACAGGGAGAGCCGGGGGCGGGCCGGGTCAGCGTCTGCATCCCCGCGCGCAACGAGGCCCACAACATCGGCGCCTGCGTGCGGGCCGCGCTCGCCAGCCGGTGGCCGGATCTCGAGGTGGTCGTCGTCGACGATCGCTCCGAGGACGACACGGCGGATCAGGCGAGGCAGGCCGCCGACGGAGACGAGCGGCTGGTGCTGATCTCGGGGAGCGAGCCGCCGGCGGGCTGGGCCGGAAAGCCCTGGGCCTGCGCGCGGGCCGGGGCGGAGGCGTCGGGCGGCCTCCTGCTGTTCATCGACGCCGACGTGGTGATCGATCCCGACGCGGTGGCCGGGGCGGTGGCCGCGCTGCGGGAGCGGCAGGTGGCGATGCTGAGCCTGTTCGGCACATGGTCGCTGGTGTCGTTCTGGGAGCGCGCGGTGATCCCCGCGGTGGGGTGGCTGATCCGCGGCGCGGTCGATCTGGACCGGGTGAACGCCCCGGGGCAGCCGGAGGCCTTCGCCAACGGACAGTTCATCTTGATGGCGCGGGGGGCATACACCGACATCGACGGGCACGCCGCTGTGCGCGACCAGGTCCTCGATGATGTCCGGCTGGCCGAGGCGGTCAAGCGCCGGGGGCTGCCCATCGCGTTGCTCGTGGGGCCCTGGGCTTTTCGGGTGCGGCTGTACCGCTCGCTGCGGGAGATCGTCGCCGGCTACGGCAAGAATCTGTACGAAGGCATGGGTCGGCGGCCCGCGCTGGGGCTGGGCGGTGTGCTGTTCATCTGCGTCGGCACGCTGCTGCCGTTCGCTGCGCTGCTGGGGGGGCTGATCACGCGGCTCGCGCTGGGCTGGGGGGTTCCCGGCGTGGGTTGGCTGCTCTGGCTGGCCGGGATCTGCGCGCTCCAGCTCGCCTTCCGGTTCCGGCTGGAGCGGCGAGACGGGCGAGACGGGCGCGCGTGGTGGACCCACCCGTTGGCAAACATCGTCCTGGTTGGGATCCTGCTGCGGTCGGTGTTCGGGGTCGAGGCGCGGTGGAAGGGCCGCCGCTTCGTGGACGGCCGCGCCTCGGAGTAGCGCTGCGCTCCGTCCAGATCCCGTGGTCACCGGCGATGTGCTGCTCACCTGTTCGACGCGCTGGTGGATGCAATCGCCCCCGCTCGCCGCTTGTTCCGGGCTGGCCGCGACATCGTCTTCAACCGCCGCGGAGTTGGCCCTCGTCGTCACCGCCCGCAGCCTCGGCGGACTGCTCTCGGCGCTGGTGGAGATCCGATTCAGCAAGCAGACTGAGGATGGTGTGGTGTTCCTGCGTTACGGCGTCCTCCCCGGAGAGTTGGCGCGGGCTTTCGTCGCGTATCCGCGCGTGTGGTCGCGGCTCCCGCGGCTGCTGCTGTATTGCCGGTCACCGCTGTTCGACGTCCAGTGGGGATTCGCCGGACAGAGCGGCTACCACCCCGAGTCCTGCATCTTCTACGACGGCCCCGACGTGGTACCCACCAGCTCGGGAACCCCGCTGCTGGACTGCGCGCTGGCGGACTTCCATTGGAGGGCCGACGCTGACCGTGTCGGCGTCATCGGTGTTTTGCTGACGGCGCTGACCATGCCGCACTGGGGGCGGGGCCACCCCTTCCTGGCGATCAACGGAAACAGGCCCGGAGTCGGGAAGACCACACTGGCCCGCGTCATCGGCGTGATCGTCGAACGCACCGAGCCCAGTTGTGTCTCGTACATCCCCGGCGACACAGAGTTCGAGAGGCAGCTCGCCACACGAGTCGAGGCCGGCGATCGCGTGATCAACAACGCCAAGACCCGGCGGGCGATCGCCAGCGCCGTCCTCGAACGGTGCATCACCTCCAGCCGACTCAACTTCCGCCGCCTGGGAAGCAACTCGTCGATCACCCGGCCGCAGAACGACGTTTTGTTCTGCCTGACGATGAACCTGGCGCAGCTCGGGCCGGACCCTCATCAACTCTCATTTGTCAGGGAAATGTCAGGGAACAGTGGTCGTGGTCACAGAACGGCCGAAATCTCCTTTTCTCATATGACAGGCAATCACGCTTGTCGCCCGCGCCCCTCTACATCGACGACACGCTGCTGGACGGCAGCTGAAGCCCACAACCCCAAATCCGTTGTTCCCTCTACCGAGGGAGGCCGGCGGAGCTATGCTTCGATGTTACAAATAGAGTTGACAAGAAATGTTTTGAAACTACTCCAAATAATTTGCGAAACCACATACAAGTAGATACCCCGCATTCATCCCGAGGACTCACCTTGGGCCAATCTCTACAACACTTCTCTCAGCCCTCTCCTCAACCAAGGAAAACAAGGCCTCGGTCATCGTTCCGCCCATGAGCCGTAAATCTCCACCGCTTGGGCGG
>CAYXGP010000030.1:0-51562 GCA_964464515.1 uncultured Enterobacterales bacterium | reverse complement strand
CTCTGGAACTCACGCCGGCTGATCGCCTCCGCCTCGCCACCGAGTTGATCGACAGCGTCGAGGAGCCGGAGGAGTCCAAGTGGGCTGCCGCGTGGGCCGCAGAGCTGGACCGACGTGTCGAGGAGGCTGAGCGCAACGGCGACCGCGGTCGCCCGTGGGACGAGGTGCGAGCAGAGCTGCTGCGTGACCTCGCCGCGCGGTGATGCTGACTTCCAGTCTCCCCTGAGCCTCTACAGGCCCACGATGCCCGCCCTCGACAAGAGCGGACCAGCGACGCGTGAGTGCTCATCTGGCATGGATGGCTGAGGGCCATCCGGCCTGAGCCCGGGTTGAAGGCAGCCTCACCACCACCGGGCAGTTCTCCCTAACCGTTGGCCTCGGCGACCACCTCATCCAGCAGGCTCTGCAGCCCGACGGCACCGGCCACCGAGCGAAGGTACATGTGATCCAGATCGGGTCCACAGACGGAGAAGACGCCGAGCACATCGCGCCACTGCCGTTCGGAGACCCCTCCCCCCTTTCGGAACCAGTCGAGCTTCTGCAGGATGATGTCTTCCGGGCTCGCCACCGGGAGCCACACTCCAGGCTCCTGTTCGTATCGCTGACGAACACGGGCACCTGGTCGCGTCCCAGGGCCGCCACCAGATCCACGTCCTGGGTGCTGCGGGGGATCCCGTGGAGCGAGGAGGCGACGGAGCCCCCCACCAACCAGTCCACGCCCAGCGCGTCCAGTGCTGCGCCCACGCGGAGCGCCACCTCGAGTGGCTCGGCCAGGACCGACATCTCAGTACCCGCGGACCGCAGGGTCCCAGTCGAAGACGTCGCGCATGATGTCGGCAGGGAGCCACAACGAGGCCAGTCGGAGCTGCTGCTCCCGTTCACTGGCGGCGGGGTGCGCCGCTCGGATCCGCGCCAGGGCGAGCTGTTGTACACCCTGGGTGAGAGCGACCATGCGCTGGAGCTTCTGTGCCAGACTCATCCGGCGGTACCCCTCGATCAGGATGCGCTGGACCTCTGGTGGGGTGTCATCGATGGTGGCGAACCTCATGGACAAAGTCTATTCCCATGTCGGCCGGGGCACAGTGGCGATGAGGGCGAAGCACTCCGGGCAGCCCTTTCAGTCGATCTGAGCCAGCTGCCGGGGTCTCGGGCCACTGTCGGACCAGGACACGCTTGTTGACATGCCCAGACTTAAGAACCGGAGAACGCCGTCACAAACTGCGTTCTCGACGATCCATTCGATATGGTCGGGGAGGCCGGATTCGAACCGACGGCCCTCTGCTCCCAAAGCAGATGCGCTACCAGGCTGCGCTACTCCCCGGTGACCTCGATCTAGCACCGGCCCCGACCGTCGGCAATCCCGACCTGCGACTGATCGGATACAGGACGCCGAGCCCGGAGCCATCATGTCCGCCCCGCTGTTCAGCCTGCTCGTATCCGGAGTGGCGCAGGCCTACGTCGATCCGGACTGCGCCGCTGTGGCCGCGTTGGGGCCCCCAGCCGACTACAACGAGCAGGCCCAGGCCGACTTCCTCCTCAACTACTTCGCGCTGGCGACCACCCTGTCCCCGGTGCATGCCCCGGTGCCCCACCAGCCAGGTAATGGCGCGATCGGTCTGGAGATCGACGTCATCCCGCCGCTGTCGTGCGAGCGCCGTCTGGTGCTGGACTACACCAGGACCGAGGACACCAACAAGGCGCCCATCGCGCCGCGGCCGCGGATCACCTTCGCGTTTCCGAAGACGATCTGGGATCTGGTGCCCTACGCCGGGGTGGCCTACGTGCCGCCGGTGACGGTGTTCGGCACGCGCAACGTCATCCTCAGCGGCGAGTTCGGCCTGGGTCGGGTCTACGACGGCGGCCTGTCATGGAGCCTGCGCTACCACGCCACCCTGATGAAGACGATCGCGGAGATCGCCACCCCGTTCGACCCGGCCGACACCCCCTACCTCGACTTCTACATGGGCTCGACGTTCGGGGGGGACTTCATGCTGGGCTACAAGGTGGCCGGCGTGACGCCCTACGTGGCGCTGGGCTTCACCGACGTGAGCACGTTCTTCTACATCGGTGACGACGGGTGGGTCGGCAACAACTTCGCCCCCTATGCGGGGTTCACCGGCTCGGCGGGCGCGCAGATCAAGCTGGGGCGCGCGGTGAACGCGGCGGCGGAATTCTACACCGCGCCCGGCGTGCTCTACACCGGACGCCTCCGCATCTCGTACGTCTTTCAGCCCCGCGAACAGGACGGCGAGGGGTAGCTCACCGACTGAGGAACCGCACCGTCCCGGTCGCGGGCTCGGTGACCTCGCCGGTGCCGTGCAGGCCCCCGGAGAAGTCCGCCGCCAGCGACGCGCGGGACCGCTCCTCCGCCACCATCAGCGCGGCCAGATCGGACTCGTCCACCAGGATCTGCTCCATCATGCCGCGCAAGCGCGCCAGGTGGTTGCGGGTCAGCCGCAGGACGATGCGATCGACACCGAGCTGGGCCTCGACCCCGAGCCGGGTGACCTCCACGAGCTTGCGAAGCAGCCGGATGTAGCGTACTCGCAAGATGGGGACGGCCACCGAGTCCCAGCCGCCAGCGGCCCGGCGGGACTCCAACATCCGGATGGTCGGCAGGAGTCGGCTGGACTCCCCGAGGGCGAGGTAACGCACGAAGCTGTTCACCAGCGTCTCGCCATCTCTGCGAAGCGCCACGATCTCAGCGGCCGTTCCGGCTTCGGCGACGACCGCCAGGCGGGTGGTCCACGCGTCGTCCAGCCCTGAGGCCAGCAGGCCCTCCGCGCGATCGCGCAGGCGGTTCTCGTGGATGGAGCCGGGGACGCTGTGGAACAGCGCCAGCGCCTCCGAGAGCTGCGCCCGCTGCCCGGCGCTCGGCAACCCCTCGCCCGGGGTGAGCCACAGCGACACGAGCGCCCGCACGCCGTCGATGAGCTCACTCTCCGCGCGGTAGAGGGCGTCCATGGAGGCCCCCTCGGCACCCAACCGCGCGACGAGGTCGTCCACGCCCAGGGCCTTCCGCGCGTGGAGGTAGGCCGCGGCGATCTGGGCGATCGAGGCGCCGGTGGCCTCCTGCATCTCCGGGAAGAACGTCGCCCCGGCCGCGCCGAGGATCTCGTTGGTCAGGACCGTCATGCCGATGGACTTGAACAGCATGTGCTGCTGGATGTCGTCCGCGAAGCGCTCCTGGACAGGCCGCGGGAAGTACCGCACCACGCGCGCCTCCAGCCCCGGGATCTCATCGTTCGAGGGCTTCGTGAGGGCCTTGAAGACGTGCATCTTCACGTGGGCCCCGAGCACGCACAGCTCTGGCCGGGTCAGGCCCAGGCCGATGCCGCTGCGCCGGACCAGCTCGTTGTTCTCGGGCAGCCCCAGGTCGGCGCGACTGACGTTGCTGCGGCGGCAGGCCCAGTCGATGACGCCGGCGAAGAGCATGGGATCGCGCAGGCTCCGCAGGATGTCGAGCGACATCTGGCGGCCGTGCAGATCGTTGTTGGTCAGCACCTGATCGGCGACCTCGTCGGTCATGTCCTCGAGGAGCTGGT
The DNA here is from genome assembly GCA_964464515.1 of uncultured Enterobacterales bacterium. Classification (GTDB taxonomy): domain Bacteria; phylum Myxococcota_A; class UBA796; order UBA796; family UBA2385; genus CAYXGP01. Next base: position 48,017 of record CAYXGP010000030.1, on the reverse strand, counting down.
TCCGCTCCTCCGCGCCCAGGCGACCGGTGGCGACGATGGGTGCCATCAGGATCTTGAGGTTCACCTCGTGATCCGACATGTCGACGCCGCCGGAGTTGTCGAGGGCGTCGGTGTTGATGCGTCCGCCGGCCAGCGCGTACTCGATGCGTCCCCGCTGGGTGAAGCCCAGGTTGCCGCCCTCACCCACGATGCGACAGCGCAGCTCTCCGGCGTCGATGCGCAGGTGATCGTTGCTGGGATCGCCAGCGTCGGCCTGAGACTCGTCGGAGGCCTTCACATAGGTGCCGATCCCCCCGTTCCACAGCAGATCGACCTTGAGGCGCAGCAGCAGCCGGATCATCGTCTCGACCGGCAGCTCCTCGGTGAGCACCCCGATCATCTCCTGGATCTCCGGGGACAGCGGGATGCTCTTGGCGCGGCGGCTGAAGACACCCCCGCCCTTCGAGAGCAGCGCGGGGTTGTAGTGATCCCAGCCCCTCGCTTCGCGGAACAGACGCAGCCGCTCGGCGTAGCTGACCTCCGGATCGGGATCGGGATCGATGAAGACGTGCATATGGTTGAACGCCGCCAGCAGCTTCATCTTCGGGGTCTCGATGACCCCGTTGCCGAAGACATCACCGGCGCAGTCGCCGATGCCCACGCAGGTGAAGACCTCCGACATCGGATCGAGGCCCATCTCGGCGAAGTGTCGCCGAGCGGTCACCCAGCCGCCGCGCGCTGTGATGCCGACCTTCTTGTGGTCGTACCCATTGGAGCCACCCGACGCGAAGGCGTCGTCCAGCCAGAACCGGTACTCCGCGGACAACCCGTTGGCGGTGTCGGAGAGGTGGGCGGTGCCCTTGTCGGCGGCGACCACCAGGTAGGGATCGGGCCCATCGTGGATCACCACCCCCTCGGGATGCACCACCCGACCGTCGACGATGTTGTCAGCCAGATCGAGCAGACCGCGGATCAAGATCTGGTACAGCTCGTCGGCCCGTCGGCGGCGCTCCGCGCGGTCGTTGATCTGGTGCTTCATCCGGAAGCCGCCCTTGGCGCCCTCGGGCACGATCACCACGTTCTTGACCATCTGCGTGGAGACCAGCCCCAGGATCTCCCGGCGGAAGTCCGTGCGGTCCGACCAGCGGATCCCGCCGCGGGCGATCTTCCCGCCGCGCAGGTGCACGCCCTCCATGTCGCGATGATGCACATAGACCTCGTACATCATCCGCGGCGACGGCATGTTCAGCACGCGGTCGCAGGCCACCTTGAAGCTCAGGTAGTGCTCCCTGCGGTCGCTTCGGTAGAAGTTGGTGCGGATGGTGCTCTGGATGAGGTTGTGGAACGTGCGGAAGGCGAAGTCTTGATCGGAGTCGGTGAGCTGACGGATCGCGTCGCTCAGGGCCTCGTCATCGGCTGCCATCCGCTCCTCGCGTGCTGCGTCGCTCGCCGGGTCGAACCGGTGCTCGAAGGCCTCCCACAGCTGCCGAACCAGATCGGGGTGTGACAGCAGGATGTGCTGCGTCTGCAGCGCCGAGAAGTAGAAACCGAGCTGACGCGCGTGGCCGTGGTAGGCCCGGAACATGTCCACCGCCTGCCACGGGATCCCCGCGTGGATCAGCAGTCGGTTGAGCGGGTCATCGCTCATGCGCTTGTCGAAGACCGCCTCGACGCCGCGGGCCAGCGCCTGCCCGTTGTCGAGCATCTGCTGGTGGGTCACGCCGTTGGCGAGCTGGAGGCGGAAGGTGTCGATGGTCCAGCTGGCGCCCTGCGGTGTGACGGTGTCCGAGAACTGGTTGACCACCACCAGCCCGAAGTTCTCCAAGACCGGCAGGAGGTGCGAAAGCAGCACGTTTCCGAGCTGGTAGATGCGCAGGTACAGGCGCCCGCGCGCGGTGAACAGATCTGCCAGGATGGGGCGCTGATCGCTGAGCTGCTCCATGAAGCGGATGTCGGTCACCACCTCGGGGGTCGGGCGATGCCGCCGGTAGTCCTCCTCGAAGGCGTCGGCGTAGCGGCGGGTCATCCGCTCGGCCCACTCCCCGTCAGCGCTGCCGGCCCCCACCAGGGCCTCCCGGAGCTGAATCTCCCACGGGGTGGACAGCGCCACCAGTCGCCGCTCCGTCTCGCGGAGCCGCTCGTCGCTCATGGGCTCGATGCCGGTGAGGTGGAAGTGCACCAGCATCGTCTCGTGGCGCCCCACCACCACGCGGTGCGTCTGGTTGCTGGCCCGCGTGACGTCCATCAGCAGGACCTGCATCTGGCTCCGCAGGCGATCGGACCACAGCTCGCGCGACGTGGAGCCCACGACGAAGGCCGCGTCGTCTTCAGCCATCTGGATGATGTGGACGCGACTCTCGCGCTCCTGCTCGGTCTCGATGACGCCCTCGATCAGCCGTCGGATGTCGGCGTCCAGAGCGGTGAAGAGGATCTCCGTGGGCAGGCAGTCGAAGACGTTGGCGATGGACTTGAAGCGGTAGGAGTCCGGGCGCGCGCCGGCGTCGCTGACGTGCTCGGCCAGCTTCGCGCGCAGCACCGGCACGTTCCGGCTGGGCTGTGAGATGCCCCGGTAGGTGAACAGCCCCTCGATACAGAGGGTCTGGTGCTCGTCGCTGCCCTCGCGGGGCACGCGGACGAAGATCTGGTCCATTCGCCCCCGCCGGTGGACCCGCGACACCTCGCGGCCCTTGCTCACCTGCACATGCTCTTCCAGGGCGACGTCGCGCGGCGCCAGGGACGGCCACAGGCCACTGGCCACCGGGTTCTGCAGGCCCAACCCCTGGCCGCTGAACCGCACGCCCATGAACAGGAAATTGTCCTCGAGCAGCCAGCGCAGGAAGTCGACCACCTCGCCGTAGCCGCCGCCCTGATGGGGAGCGCGGTTGGCCATCCGCTTGAACCGCAGGGCCACCAGATCCACCACGTCGGTCATGGGGTGGAAGTCCGCCACCACCGCCCGCGACAGCCGAAGGCTGTGCTCCAGCTCCGCCGCCAGGTGCGCGTGACAGTCCGCGGAGATGCCCTCCATCTCCATGCAGACGAGGCTCTCACCCCGGCCGCCGCCGTCGAGCGAGACCAGCGCGCCGCCTTCGTCCCTGCGCAGCGCCATGATGGCGTTCATCCCCGTGATGTTGGTGGCCCCGTGGCGGGTCAGCTCGAGCTGGATGGTGTCCACGATGAAGGGCTGATCACGTAGAGAGGTGAGCACCACCGTGGCCTCTCCGGAGGCCATGATGCGGATCGCCAGGTCTCCGGTGCGCTGCTGCGCGAATTCGAACAGCTCGATCAAGCGCGTGGCGACGTGCAGCGCGGGCCGCCGCTTGAGATACGTCGGCCGGATCTGGCCGAGGAGCGCCTCGGTGACCGGGTCCTGGAGAGGGTCGCGGCCCGGGACGGCCTGGGACCGGAGGACCGCCCTGACTTGCTGGGCGAGCTGTGCGGAGACCGACATGAGAGCCTCTGACCATGGGGATTCAGACCTCGCACACTAACGCAAACCGCCTCCGTACGGACGAGATACGACCCGCCGCTCCGACCCTCGGAGACGCGCCATGATCCGTTCATCCAGGACCCTGTCTTGCGGGATCGACTTCGGCACCTCGAACTCCACCCTCACGCTGGTGGACGGCGATCGGATCACGCCGCTCGCGCTCGGAGACGGCCCCGACCCCGTCGCGGTGCCCACGCTGATGCACTTCGCGGCTGACCACCCGCCGGCCTTTGGCGCCGCCGCCATCGCCCAGTACATCGCCCTCGACCACGAGGGGCGGCTGGTGCAGTCGATCAAGCGGCACCTGCCCGCTGCGACCTTCCGGCGGACGTGGCTCGCCGGGCGCTCCGTCACCATCGAAGAGCTCGTCGCGTCCTTCCTGCGCTGGCTGAAGGAGCAGGCCGACGCCCACGCGGGTCGTGACGTGGAGCGGGTGATCCTGGGCCGCCCCGCAAGGTACCACGAGGATCCCGAGCGCGATCGGCTCGCCGAGGACCGGATGGCCCGCGCCGCGCGCCTCGCGGGCTTTGCGCAGGTGGGCTTCCAGATGGAGCCCATCGCCGCAGCCCGTCGGTTCGAGCGGGAGCTGGACGACGACATCCTCTGCCTCGTCGGCGATCTCGGTGGCGGCACCAGCGACTTCACCGTCATTCGACTGTCTCCGCGCCGGAGCCTCCACGCCGACCGCAGCGGAGACGTGCTCGGCGTGGCCGGGGTGTCGGTGGGGGGCAACGACTTCGACACCCGGCTGATGCAGCGGAACGTCCTCCGCCACTTCGGCCACGGCACCCGCTACCGCCCGCTGGCGCAGGAGCTGCCCCTCCCCACGTTCCTCCACCTCGCGCTCACCCGCTGGCACACCATGTGCCTCGCGGGCACCGACAAGAACCTCGCGCTGCTGGACACCTGGATGCGCACCGCCCGCGACCGCGCGGGTCTCCTGCGCCTGCGGCGTCTCCTCGACGACAACATCGGCTTTCGCCTCTACCAGCAGGTGGAGGCCACCAAGATGGCCCTCAGCGGCCAGGATCACGCGCGGCTGTGCTTTCGGTGGGGTGTCGGGATGGGGCGCATCGACATCTCCGAGCCGGTCGGTCGCGCGACCTTCGAGGACAGCATCGCGCGCGAGATCGGAAAGGTGGAGCGCTGCCTCGACGACCTCCTGGGGAACCTCTCGCTCCACCCCCGCGACATCTCCGCGGTGTTCCTCACCGGCGGCAGCAGCCGGGTGCCGCGCGTGCGGGCGCTGTTCGCGGAGCGCTTCGGGGATCGCATCGTCTCGCGCGACGCGCTGACCTCTGTGGGCCACGGTCTGGGTCTGGAGGCCGCCGCCCGCTACCGCTGACCCCGCCCTTCAGAGGAGCTTACCGAGAACGATCGCGCCGCCCAGCGAGCACAGGATCGCGATGAATCCCAGCGCGGACCAGGGATGGCGGCGCCGGATCCCGCAGGCTGCCGCCTGCCCAGCGGCCACGAGCGCCGTGCCCACCACCCCGCCGACGCCCGGCACCTGCGACAGCAGCCCCAGCCCCAGCACCACCAGGCTCACGGAGATCCCCCCGAGCGCGCTCGGCCCCCGTCCGGAGACCAGCCACGCCCGCAGGCCCGTCCGCCGCGGCGGGAGATCGAGCACCCCAAGCAGGGCCGGTGGGTGCGAGGGATCGACCGGCGGATGCTCCGGCGAGAGCGCCAGCGTCGGCGCCTCATCCAGCAGGCGCGAGATCATCGTCGAGGGCTGGAACACGCTGAGCCACCCGCTGTCGATGGCCGACCGCAGATCGCCCTGGTGGCGATCGATCGCCTCCTCCAGCGGCTCCCCCTCACCGATGCTCAGCGCCATCGCCACCCGCGGATCGGGCAGCACCCGCGAGAACTCCCTGGACAGCCGCACATGTGACGGATCGGCATGCGTCCACGGCGCGGGCTGTCGCCGCGTCATCTCGGCCGGGCAGAGGGTGAGGTCGAGAGAGATCCGGCAGACCGGGAGCCTGCGCCCGATCGCTGGGAGCCCCGACCGCACCGGTGACACCCAGCGCTGGAGCTGCGGCTGGTAGCGAATGGTGAGCGCCAGCTGGTGCGCCCCGTGGATCCCCCACAGGCGCAGCGCGGCCGGCACAGGTGCCCCGGTCGCGGCGACAGACGAGTACCGCCGGGCGATCAGATCTCCCGCCCCGTCGAGACGGAACCACGCCTGCTGCCCCCCGTCGCTCCAGCACCCGATCGCCGGGGCCAGACCCACCGCGCGCGCGACCTCCACCCAGCGGGAGATCAGTCCCATCCCGATCTGTCGCACCCGCCCCCTTGTGAACCCGGACCTGTGGGTCTCGACCTCCTCGATAATCCGCCGAACGATGCTCGGGTGGCTATGGTAGCGACGTTCCCCTCCGAGCCACCGACCAGCGAACAACAGCGGCGTCGATCGGGGAGGCCTCGTCAGGAAGGAGAGAGGACGAACACCATGAGCACTCGCCCCTTCTTCATCGAGGGCATCGGCGGCATGAAGGTCGCCGGCGCGGTGGAGCACACAGGCGCCACGATCTGCCTCCACGGCGGGCCGGGAGGTAACTGCCTCACCCTCTACCCGTTCTTCCCCGCGGAGCGGCTCCAGGGGGACTGGTACTTCGCAGATCTGCCCAACCACGGTCGGAGCGAAGGCACCGACGGCGACTGGAGCCCCGAGGCATGCATCGCGATGCTCGAGGGCTTCGCCGACGCCCTGGAGGGGCCCCTGCGGGTCGCCGGGCTGTCGTGGGGAGCGAACGTGGCCCTGACCTGGGCAGCGGCCCATCCCGAGCGCTTTCAGGCGATGCTGGGCATCTCTGGTGCCGGAGATCTCGACGCGATCGTCGCCTACCAGTCGCAGGTCGTCCCCACCCTTCCCCCCGAGGTCCTGGCCCTGATGGCGCGCTCCGAGCACGCGACCGGCGAGGAAGCCCGCTACCTCTCCAACCGCATCTACATCGAGACCCTCCCCTTCTGGATGCGCGGCAACCCCGGCCTGGAGCTGTACCTGGAGAAGACCCTGGCGTTCTGTCCCGATCCCGTGGCGAACGCCGCCTACACGGAGCACTGGCTGCTGCCCCACCTCCGGGGAGAGCGCACGCGACAGCAGCTGCGGGCGCTCCAGCGCGCTGGCGTTCCTGCGCTGCTCATCCGGGGGCAGGACGATCGCATGGGCGACGCGCCGTGCGCCATGGACGCCTACGCCGACGGAACCGGCGCCCGAGTGGTGCGGATGGCGCAGGCGGGCCACTGCCCCTTCGTGGACCAGCCCGATCGCTTCTTCGCCACGGTCGCTCGGTTCTTCCGCGAGCTGCGGATACCGTCTGCAGGTGGCGAGCCGTCACCTGTACGATGAGTCGCCCTCGGAGCCCCGATGCCCGCCCTCTGGCTGCCCCTCGTCTGGAGCCTGCACGCCCCGCTGGCCGACGCCCGCCGGCAGCGACGGCGCTCGATCGAGAGCCTGCGGGAGGCTTGTCGCGCGGATGACATCGCGGCCTGCACGGCGCTGGGCACCCGCGTGCTGGACGGCGACGGCGTGGACAGCGACACCGCCTGGGCGGCGAACCTGTATCGAGATGCCTGCGCCTGGGGTGCGCCGGAGGCCTGCTGGCGGCTGGGACGGCTCTACACCACCCATCCCCAGATGGGAACGGCGGAGCAGATCCCCCCCCTCTATCGAGCGGCGTGCGAGGGCGGCTGGGCGGAGGCCTGCGTCGATCTGGACGCGCTGGAGGAGGGGGGCACCGCCGACGGCACGGCCCTGCTGCGCACCGCCTGCGACAGCGGAGTCGCGCGCGGCTGCTACGCGCTGGGACGGCGCCTGGAGGCACAGGTCTGGGACGCCGACGCGCTGACCGCCGCTGCCGCCAGCTTTCAGAGGGCGTGCGACCTGGGATCCGGCGAGGGGTGCCGAGGTCTGGCAGCCGCCACCCGCGCGGGCCGGGGAGTGCCGGCATCTGCCGAGGCCGCCGCGGCGCTGACGGAGAGGGCCTGTGAGCTGGGTGACGCAGCCGCTTGTCCGAAGCCACCTGCCGCAGAGCCCGGGGTCCTCGACGACCCCGCGGCCTGCCAGCAGGGAGACGCCGCCCGCTGCCTCAACCTCGCCGCAGCCGCCACCGACCCCGCCGAGGTGGCCTCCTGGCTGGAGATCGCCTGCGCAGGCCGAGCGAGCGCGGGCTGCCTGCAGCTCGCCGGGCACCTGTGGGACGGCCGCGGGACAGCGCAGGATCGCGGTCGCTCTCTGGGACTCCTGCGGGCGGCCTGCGAAGCGGGCACCGAGGGCGCCTGCCCGACCCTGGAGAACATCGTCCGCTCCCTCGGAGCGTCGCTGTCCGAGGACTGTCTCGAGGGCCGCGCCTCCGCGCAGCTCTGCGCACAGCTCGGCGAACTCCTGGGCTCGGGAGCCGGCGGCACGGAGCTCCTCCAGAAGACCTGCGCCGGCGTAGACCGCCTGGGTTGCGAGACGCTCGCGCTCGGATACGCCTCTGCGGTCGGTGTCTCCGGTGCGTGCTCACCCTACGCACCTGAAGACTGTCTCCAGGAAGGACTCCGCACCCTCGGAACACCATCCACCACCTCGACTGAGCGCCGCGCCGCCGCCGCCCTGCTCCTGCAGAGCTGCGAGGCCGACGTCTTCGAATCCTGCACGGTCCTCGGCCTCCTCCTCCGCGGGGGAGAGCTCCTCCCCCCTGAACCGGACCGATCACTCAACCTCCTGCGGCGGGGCTGCCAGGGCTGGGAGCCCACCGCCTGCGCGGTGTTGCCATGACCACTCCTCCCCAGGACGCCCTGCCGCTGGAACCACTGCCGCTGGAACCACTGCCGCTGGAACCACTGCCGCTGGAACCACTGCCGCTGGACACCCGTTTCACCCTGGGTCCCTCCATCACCGATGAGCAGCGGGCCTTCCTCCAGACGCACGGCTTCCTGCACTTCGAGCAGGTCCTCACGGCCGACGAGGTGGCGCTGATCCGCAGCGAGCTCGACCGCATCGAGGCGGAGTGGCTCGCTGAGGACCGTCGGTTCATCAACGGCATCCCGCTCTTCTTCGGGCAGCGAGAGGATGGCCAGCGGTTCATCCAGCGGTTCGCCTTCACCTCGCTGTTCTCCTCCGCGATCTCGCGGCTGATCCAGGATCAGCGCTTCGAGCCCTTGCGGGCGCTGATCGGCGACGACATCCGCGTCGGCGAGACCGAGAAGGACGGCGTAGTCGTCAACCGCTTCCTCAACGAGCGCGGGAGCATCTACAAGCGACTCGGCTGGCACACCGACGGCCTGCGAGACCTGTTCTACCTGCGCATGCCCGGCCCCATGCTGAACGTGGGGCTCCACCTCGATCCTATCGACGAGTCGCTCGGCGGCCTGCGGTTGATCCCCGGCACCCACGACCAGGGCTTCTGGTCGATGTGCTTCCGCAAGCTGTACTTCCTGCAGCACGGCGCCGACCCTGCGGAGATCTGCGTGCGTACGCAGGCCGGCGATCTCACCGTCCATGACGGCCGTCTGTGGCACCGCGTCGCGCAGGCCACGAACACCGGTCCGCAGACACTCCGCCACAGCATCTATGTGCCCTACATCAACGGACCCGTCGAGCCCAAGGACGAGGACAGCCGGACGCCCGCCTATCACCACATCGGGCGCATGATGCGCGCAGTCCGATCGCGGATTTTGTGAGTCAGCCCATCAGGGCATCAGCCCGTCATCTCGTAGCCGCCCTGCAGACCAGGGACGATCTCCTGGGTGACCTGGGTGGCCTGCCAGCTCTCGGTGGCGCGCAGGGGTCCCTCCGCGGGTGAGGAGATCAGCACCGCCGCCATGTCCAGGACGTCCTCGACCTCTGCGCCCGTCAAGCGGCTCCGATGCTCAGAGCGGAGTCGGGCCTCGATGAAGATCGGCCGCTCGGATGAGAAGCCGTTGCCGAACTGCGGCCCACGCCGGCTGCGCGCGAGGCCGAACAGCTCCTGCCGATCGATGCCCTCGTAGTCGCCTGCGGACACCTGGAATGAGAGGATGAAGGCCGTCAGGCCCTGCGCATCGGAGCCGGTCATCGCGCACTTCAGCGCGCGCAGCTCCACCGCCTCTCCGCTCGGGGCACGCATCGTCAGCGCCGAAGTCACGGCGCACTCGGTGAGGTTCCAGTCCATCTCTCTCCCTTGAAGATCAGCTGATGCGGAAGGTGAACACGGTGCGACCCGCCAGGATGACCGCGCCTGTGGGCAGCGCGGACTCGTCCTCGACGCGCTGGCCGTTCACCACCGTTCCCTGCTCGCTGTGATTGGCGACCACGAAGCCCTCGGACTTCCGGCGAACGATGAAGTGGAGCGCGTCGAGCTGGGAGTCCGTGGTGATGGCCACGTCGCTGTCGCTCCCTCTTCCCACGGTGATCTCGGTCTGCACCGGGATCTGTCGCCCGCTCTCGGCGCCGCACGCGACCACCAGGGTCCCGTCAGGCCCCAGCGGCTCCGGCGGAATCGCCGCGATCACCGGTGTGGGATCGGCCATCTCAGGGGTCCCCGCGGTGAGGCGCTCCAGCGGTGAGAGTGTGCTCTCCGACGGAGCCTCGCTGTCGGTGATCTCGACGATCGCCGGCGTCGCCTCAGGCGGAGCGATCTCAGGAAGCTCCGCCGGCTCGGGGGCGGCCGCGGGCGTGGGGTCTGGATCGTCCGGAACATCTGCCGCTGCTGCCACGTCTGCTGCTGCTGGCACGCCTGCCGCTGCTACATCTGCCGCGGGAGGCTCCGCAGGCAGCGACACCGGCTCGGCGATCGCAGGCGGCGGGGGCAGGGTGAACCGCATGGGCAGGGTGGGCTCGGCTTCAGGCCGCGCGTCGAGCTCCGGTCGAGGATCGGGGATCACCACCACCGCGGGCGGCGGCCGCGTCTCCACGAGCTCGATCATGGGCGCCTCGGGCAGCTCCAGGCGCGCCGTGGGCTGCGACTCTACGAGAGCAGCGCTCGAGATGGTCTCGGTGGGCTCCGCGGCCGGCTCATCCGCGCGCTCCGCTGCGATCTCCATTGCGGTTGCCGCAGCCATCTCCGCTGCGATCTCCGCTGCGGGCGTCACCGGGGGCTCCGCGCGCTCCACCACGGGCTCCGACGTGCGCGTGGGCTCGACCGGGCACTCCGGGGACGAAACCGGCGTCTGGGGCGGGAGCACCTGGGCCAACACCTCACGTGTGTCAGGCCCCGGCCCGAGCGGGACGGGAGACGCTGGAGCGGTCGCGTGGGGCTTCGGCGGCACTGGCATGGGCGGCAACTCAGCGAAGGGCTGGCTGAACGGAACGCGAGCGTCCTCGGAGCGCAGCGCGATCTCGAAGAAGATGCCCCCCAGCCCCAGCCGATCCCCGGTGACCAGCCGAGAGGCCGGCAGCAGGGGCGCCCCGTTCAGGCGCAGATCCGGCTCGGGCGACGTGAGGTAGACGTTCCCCGCCAGCCGCTCGAGGGTCATGGAGCCTGACGTCGATTCGCGTATCCGTCCGTCGGCTTCGACCGTCAGCCGGCACGCTGCGCGATCTCCCGCCAGCGCGAACGCCACCTCGCCGCGGCGGCGAAGGAGCAGCGCGGGGCGCTCTGTGACCACGTCGAGATCTGCCAGCGCTGCCCGGTGGGGAGGGGCGAACGGCGCCGGGGCTGCCGGTGGATCGGATGCCAGCAGGGCGTCCATCGCGGCGTCGGCGTCGCGGAGCACCAGCCAGGGCTCCGGGGCGCTCCCCGCGCCGAGCGGCCGGCGCGCAGCGTCGGGCTCGAAGTCCTCCAGCTCCTGCCACGAAGCCCAGCCATACGCCGGCGAGGGATCGACCTCGTCTCCGCCCCACAGGCGCTCCACGAGCCCGATCGGTCCCGACCAGTCCGGGGCATACGCCCGCAGACGCGCGAACAGCGCCGGTCCGATGCCGCCGGTGAGGTCGAGCAGATCCACCATGCCGCAGCTCACCCGGAGGGGTCCCTCGCCGCTCTCCAGGATGGCGCGTCCGGTCGCGCTGCGCGCGAGCCAGGCCCGCCGCGCGTCGTAGGGCAGCAGCCCCTCGAGCAGCCGCGCCAGGGCCTCGTGTGCGGTGAACCGGCCCGGCGTCGCGCGCAGCCACGGGGCCTCACCGGCCTCGCCCGACCGCGCCAGCAGCGCCACCTTGCTCATGCCCCACCAGGCCCGCGGGGAGTCTGGCGAGTAGTCGAGGGCGCGCCGGAACAGGTAGGCGGCCTGCACCAGCCGCTGGCGCACCCATGCGATGCCGGCGGCGCCGAGGATGGCCTCAAGCTGAAGGGCCTTCAGCTCGCCGCCGCTCACCAGACCGCCCAGGCTGCGGAACGCCGCCTTCGCGCCGTCGAGGTGTCCGCGCTCCAGGTACAGGCGCGCGGCCAGGCGCAGAGAGGGCAGGTGGTGGGGGACGATGCGCAGCGCTGCCTCCACCCGGCCGAGGGCCTGGGGCGTACGCCCCTGCTCCCGCAGCCTTCGCGCCAACGCGAGCAGCTCACCCGCTCGCTCAGCGGCCTCGCGCGGATCGGATGTCGGGGCGTCGGTCTCGTCGCAGAGGCCGGTCAAGGCGTCCAGCTCGGCCGCCGCGCGGCCCGCGCGGCGGTAGATACGCGCCGCCGCGCGGAGCGCCGCCGGGTGTCCGGGGATCTGCGTAAGGATCTCGGTGTACAGCTCCAGGGCCAGGTCATCGAGCTGGACCGCCCGGGCGATGTGCGCGGCCTGGAACAGCACGCGGCGTCCGCGCTCGGGGGTCAGCGTCGCCGCGCGCCGGCGCATCAGCTCGACCACCTGCGGCCACTGATCGCGGGCGGCGCGGATCCGCTCCAGCGTGTCGGCCAGATCGAGGACATCGCAGCCGCCCTGCTCGGCCCGATCCAGCCACCACAGCGCGTGGTCGGGCTCCCCCAGCCGCAGGTACGCCTCGCCGATGGCCTGCGCCAGCGCCGGGCGATCTTCTTCGGGGATGTAGGGTCGCAGGCGCCGGCTGGCGTCGACGTAGGCCGACCAGTCCCCGCGCTCCCGCGCCAGCGAGGCCAGGGCCGTGAGCGCGATGCGCGCCTGGTCAGGCGTGCGATGGTCTTCGAGCACCTGGGCCCACGACTCGCTCGCCGCCACCGGATCGCCGAGCCGCTCCTGGTCGATCCGCGCCAGCTCCATCCGCATCCGAACCCGCTGCGAGGGGTCCCGTCGCCGCGAGATGCGTCGGATGGTCCCGGCGAGGGCCTGCCAGGATCCGGTGACCTCCGCCCAGCGCCGCAGGAGCTCGAAGATCGGCTCGGTGTCGACCGCGCTCCGCAGCGCCCCGACCAGGCGCTCGAACGCGCGTCCGGGCTCGTCCAGATCGAGGTACAGCTCGCCGAGGCGCGTCTTGAGCGCCACCGCCTCTTCTGGCCGCAGGGACAGCAGGCGCTCGATGACCTCCGCGGCCTCTCGCAGACGACCGGCGTCGCTGAGGAGGTCTCCCATCTCCCGGACCAGCGACGGATCGGCGAGGAGCGCGCTGCTCAAGCCCTCCACGCCGCGCGTTCGCTCGTCGCGAGACCACGCGATCGCCCGCCGAAGCGCAGAGCGGATTCCAGCGGAGACCGGCAGCTTCTCCAGCAGCGGCTCGGGATCGCGCAGCACCCAGAACGGAAGCGGGCCGCCGTGCAGCCCGTACAGCGCGGTCATTGCCAGCGAGTAGACGTCGGAGACCTGCCCGGGGACGGCCTGGCCGTCCATCAGCTCGGGCGCGGACAGGAGCGTGCCGCGCTCGGGGCTCTCCGTCCCCAGCGGCCCGCCCGCCAGGTGGGCCGTGCCGTCTTCTGACAGGAGGATGTTGCCGGGCGTCAGCCGACCGTGGACGAAGCCCGCCCCGTGCAGCGCCGTCAGCCCCGCGCCGACCTCAAGGATGATCCGGAGGACCGCCGCCGGGGAGAGCGCGCGCTCTGGTGCAGTGGCCCCCTCCCTCTGGGGGGACTGAGCCAGGGCAGAGGAGAGGCTGCCCCGCGCGAACTCATCTGTGACGAGGAAGACGAACCCGTCGTTGCTCCTGCCCGCGTCGCGAACCGGCGCGATGTAGGGGTGTGCCGGCTGGTGCGTCGCGCTCTGCAGGAAGCGCTGCACGCGAGCGGGCTCGGCCACCCAGGGCTCGTGTACGACCGTGACGCAGACCGCCACGCCCTCCTCGGTGTCCAGCGCCCGCCAGGCCTCGTTGACCGCGGGGGGCCCGACGGGACGCAGCAGGCGGTAGCGCTCCAGGAACTCTCCCGCGTGCAGGCGCGGACCTACCCGCAGGCGCGCGGCGAGTTCTGCGATCGACGCCTCTACCCGCGAGGAGGCCCGCTGACGCCGCAGCGCATGCAGCGCCGCGAGACGCTCGCCGATCTGGCACGCGAGATCCGTCTCGTAGTCGGGGCTGTGGAGGGGATCGACGTCGACCGTCGTAGCTGCGCCGGGGAGGCGACGCTGGAGAGCGAGGAGCGCCTGACCGATGGTCTCGCTCACGGTGTCCCACGCGCGGTCGGAGGCGTCTTCGAGGGGAAGCTCGGGCACGACCGGGAGACCGGCCAGGGGGCTGCCCTGCCAGCGGACTCGAGACGACCAGATGGCGATCACCCGCGCGGTGCCCGCGCGGTGGCGTTCGATCCAGCGCGCGAAGTCCTCGTGGTACAGGAAGGCCGACCCGAGCAGCGCCGGCCCCACCACGATCAGCAGCACGTCTCCGTCGGCCGGCGGGGGACGGGAGGGATTACAGCGCGCGAACGCGAGCTCGAAGCCGCTGGTCTGCCGGAGGGCCCCCAGGCGGGTGGTCAGCTCAGCGGCGTGATCTCCGTCTTCAGGAGTCGCCGCGATCAGCACACGCGCGGTTCGGGTCTGGGCACGGTTCCGGTTGCTCATCGAGTCCTCCGCAGGGGCGCGATATCGCGGGACCTACCACGGGCCCAGCAGCAGGTATGCCGTTCCGCTCCCCTCCGCGCCGACCGCGATGTCCGCTGAGCCGTCCGCGTCGATGTCTCCCGCGGTGGTCACCGAGGTGCCCGCGAGCTCGTCGTCAGCAGCCCCGAGGAAGCTGACCGAGGCGTCCGCCAGGCTCGCGCTTCCGCCCAGCGCGCTCCCCGAGATGAGGTAGATCTTCCCGGCGTCTCCGGCCCCGGTCCCGCCCTGGTCAGCGCCCGGGGCGCCGATCAGCAGATCCGGCGTGCCGTCGCCGTCCACGTCGCCCACAGAAGCCACGGCGCTGCCCGCGCCGTCGCCCGTTGCTTCTCCGATGAGGGTGTGGTCGGCCGCGGAGAGGCTCACCGCGCCGCTCAGGCTCACCCCGAGGATCACCGCGGCCTTGCCCGCGTCCGCGCCCCCGTCATCGCTCAGTGGCGCCCCGATCAGGAGATCCGCCAGCCCGTCATCGTCTACGTCACCCGCGGGCGACAGGACGCCGCCCACAGCGTCTCCCACCGCCTCACCTGAAAACGAGTGATCTGCGCTGGTCAGGAACATCGACCCGGCGAGGCTCGCCCCGAGCACCAGATCGACCTTTCCTGCGCCCGCTACGAACAGGCTGTTGCCAGGAGCGCCCACGAGGAGATCATCGAGGCCGTCGCCGTCAACGTCGCCGGCGCTGGCGACCGCCGCGCCGGCCTCGTCCGATGCGTTGCCGACCAGCGTGTGATCCGCCGCGCTCAGGCTCATCGCGCCGCTCAGGCTGGAGCCCAGCACCACATACGCCGTCCCCGATCCCAGGGCAGCCCCCTCGGCCCCCACGAGGAGATCATCGAGGCCGTCGCCGTCAACGTCGCCAGCGCCGGACAGCGCCGCCCCGGCGAGATCACCTGTGACAGCCCCCGACAGCGCGTGGTCCGCGTCTGCCAGGCTCATCGTGCCGCTGAGCCCTCCACCGAGGATGAGGTAGGCCCGCCCGCGGCTGCTGTCCGCGCCGTCCGCGCCGATGAGGAGATCCTCCAGCCCGTCACCGTCGGCGTCTCCCGCGCCCGCCACCGCGACCCCTGCGCCGTCTCCGTCGGCCTCCCCCACGAACAGGGCGACCGCGTCCGCCAGGCTCCCCACCGAGCTGACTCCGCTCACAAGGTAGATCGCGCCAGCGACGGTCCCGGCGGCGTCGCTGGTAGCAGCGCCGAGCAGGAGGTCGTCCAGTCCATCTCCGCTCACATCACCGACCCCGGCCAGGGCCACACCCAGGCCATCACCGACCAGCGAAAGATCGGCGTCCGCGAGATCGATCGGGCAGCCCGGCGGCAGCGACGCGTCGGCGTCGTCGCAGTCCTCTCCGCCGTAGGAATCGGAGTCGCTCCCGTCGCGATCAGCGTCGTAGTCGGAGCCGTCGTCACAGTCGGCGTCGGTGCCGTCGTACCAGATCTCGGAGGCGCCGGGGTTGATCTCCGCGGCGTCCAACGCGGCGGGGTTCTCATCCCTGTCGAGCGCGGTCCCCTCGTAGCAATCGCCTCCGCCTGCAGACTCATGGTCGTAGCCGTCACTGTCTGCGTCGTAGTCGGAGCCGTCGTCACAGTCGGCGTCGGTGCCGTCGTACCACACCTCTGCCGCGCCAGGGTTGACGTCTGCGGGCTCCAGCCCGCTCGGGTTGGTCATCAGATCGAGGCCCGTCCCCTCCAGGCAGTCGTCCCCCCCGAGGCTGACGTGGTCGTAGCCATCGCCGTCGGCGTCATGGTCGCTCGCGCCGTCGCAGTCGGCGTCGGTGCCGTCGTACCAGACCTCCGTGGCCCCCGGGCTCACCGCCGCGTCCGTATCATCGCAATCGCCGGTGTCGAGGCCCTCGGCCGCGACCTCCGCGTCGTAGTCCGCGCTGCCCCACCCGTCCGAGTCGGCGTCGTAGTCGCTGGAACCGTCGCAGTCGCTGTCTACGCCGTCGTACCAGACCTCCACCGCGTCGGGGTTGACCCCCGGGTCGGCGTCATCGCAGTCAGTGCCGCCGCCGGTCTCTGTCGGGTGGCCGTCTGCGTCGGCGTCGTAGTCGTCGTCGCTCGCGCAGTCGGCGTCCACGCCGTCGTACCAGACCTCCTCGGCTCCGGGCCATGTGCCCGCGTTCGTGTCGTCACAGTCACCGTCCACAGCGGCGCTCCCCGAGGGCTGGGTGCAGGCGACGGTAGCGCTGCCCGCGCCATACCCGTCGCCGTCGCTGTCGGCATACCAGTCGGTCGCCTCCGTGACGGTCGCGTCGGCGTCGTCGCAGTCGGAGCCCCCGCTGTCCATGGAGTCGAGCCCGTCGCGATCGGCGTCGTAGTCGGAGCCGTCGTCGCAGTCGGCGTCGGTGCCGTCGTACCAGATCTCGGAGGCGCCGGGGTTGATCTCCGCGGCGTCCAACGCGGCGGGGTTCTCGTCGCTGTCGCGCGCTGTCCCCTCGTAGCAGTCCACGCCCCACGCAGACTCATGGTTGTACCCATCCTCGTCTGCGTCGTTGTCGCTCCAGTCATCGCAGTCTGCGTCGGTGCCGTCGTACCACTGGTCGAACGCTCCCGGATAGACCTGCGCGGGGTCGATCCCCGCCGGATTTGGATCGCCGTCGAGCGCGGTCCCCTCCAGACAGTCGTCTCCGCCGCGCGCCTCGTGGTCGCTGCCGTCACCGTCGGCGTCGTAGTCGGAGCCGTCGTCGCAGTCGGCGTCGGTGCCGTCGTACCAGATCTCGACCGCGTCCGGGTTTGTCGTAGACACAGTATCGTCGCAGTCGCCCGCGCGGAGCAGCCCCTCCGCCCCGACCTCTGCGACATACTCCGAGCTCGCCCAGGCGTCGCCGTCGGCGTCGTAGTCGCTCCTCGCGTCGCAGTCTGCGTCGGTGCCGTCGTACCAGATCTCGACCGCGTCCGGGTTGATCAGGGGATCGGTGTCGTCACAGTCGCCCTCGACCAGCGCAGCGCCCGAGGGCTGCGTGCAGGACTCCATGGTGCTCCCGCCGTCCGCTCCCCAGCCGTCGCCGTCGGCGTCCTCGATCCAGGTGAGGACATCCACAGCGTCGCTCTCATCGGTCACCCCGTCGCAGTCTTCATCGCCGCCACCACAGCGCTCATCGCCGCCCGGGTGGATCGACGCGTCGGTATCGTCGCAGTCGCTGCTATCTGCCGTGTACCCCTTCGGGGCCTCGCAGGCCTGCGCGGTGTCGGTCGCCGCGCCGTAGCTGTCCCCGTCGGCGTCGGCGTACCAGGTCAGCGCGTCGAACGCGCTGCTCTCGTCGATCTCCCCGTCGCAGTCATCGTCCACCCCGTTGCACAGCTCCGACGAGCCCGGGTTGACAGCCGCAGAGTCATCGTCGCAGTCTGTCTCGTCGACGACGTAGCCGGTCGGCGCGACGCATGCTTCGTAGCTGAACTCGGCGCTCCCGTACCCATCACTGTCGGCGTCGAGGTAGAACGTCGAGACCCCCTCCGCGTCGTCTTCGTCCGTCTCTCCGTCGCAGTCGTCGTCCAACTCGTTACATGACTCGACTGCATCAGGGTTGATCTCGGAGGATGAGTCATCGCAGTCGGTGTCGTCTGCGGTGTACCCGCTCGGCTCCGCGCAGGCTCGGGTGGTCTCCTCCGCGGAGCCAAAGCCGTCACCGTCATCGTCACCGTACCAGACACCGGCGTCCGTCGCGTCCTCGTCGGTGTCTCCGTCGCAGTCGTTGTCGACGCCGTCGCACAGCTCCTCTGCCCCCGGGTACACGGCGGGATCGGTGTCGTCACAGTCTGCGTCGGTGCCCGTCGCCGGGTGGCCGTCGCCGTCGAGATCGGCGGGCGTGGTGGTGGTGACGGTGGTGGGGGTGGTGACGCTCGTCGCGCAGTCGGCGGCCGTGCTGTCGTCGCAGTCCTCCAGCCATGTGATCCCGTCGCCGTCGGCGTCGGTCCGCGCAGCGTGCTCCGCGTCTGTGATGAACGCGCATCCGGAAGCCAGGAGAGCCACCAGCGCCGAGCGCAGCCGCCAAACGCTCCCGGGGAACGAGGGGACGCTACCAGGGAACCAGGGACAGATAGACCTTGCCAGCATCGTTGCTCCCGCTCCCGCCGTCGTCGTTGCCGTAGGCGCCGATGAGCAGATCCGCCAGCCCGTCGCCGTCGACGTCGCCCGCACCCGCGACCGACCAGCCCGCGTAGTCGCTGTTCGACTCACCCACGAGGGCGTGGTGGCTGTCTGCGAGCCCCATCGACCCGGAGCCGTCGAGCGTGTTCGCGAGGATCAGGTACGCCTTCCCGGCGTCGTTGGTCCCGCTCCCGCCATCGTTGTTGCCGTTCGCGCCCACGAGGAGATCCGTCAAGCCGTCGCCGTCGACGTCTCCCGCGCCAGCGACCGACCGCCCGGCGTAGTCTCCGGCGGCCTCGCCGATGATGCCGACGCTCGCCGATGCAAGGCTGTTGGACCCGCCGCCCATCGCGCTGGCGTAGATCAGGTAGGCCTTCCCCGCCAGGGAGCCGCCGTCGTCGTTGCCGTAGGCGCCGATGAGCACGTCATCCAGCCCGTCGCCGTCGACGTCGCCCGCACCCGCGACCGCCCAGCCGGCCCCGTCGTCTGCCGCCTCTCCATAGAAGCTGTCTGCGGAGCCCAGCGACGTCGAGCCGCCCAGACTGCTCGCCTCGATCAGGTAGACCCGTCCGGCCTCGGAGCCGCCGTCGTCGTCACCCGAGGCGCTCACCAGCAGATCCGCGAGCCCGTCGCCGTCGACATCCCCCGCGCCGGCCACCGCCCAGCCCGCGAGGTCCTCGTCGCTCTCGCCGTACAGCATGTGATCGGCGCCGCTCAGGGTCGTGCTTCCGGTGGCGACCCCCGCCACAACATAAGCCACGCCGCGGTTGGTGCCGTCGGCGTCGTAGTAGCGCGCCCCGATGAGCAGATCCGCCAGCCCGTCGCCGTCGATGTCGCCCGGCCCCGCGACCGACCAGCCTGCGTTGTCCTCGTCCGACTCCCCTAGGAACGTAGAGTCTGCGAGGCTGAGATCGAGCGTACCCACGCTCAGGGCGCCACCCAGGAACAGCGCGGCCTTGCCGGCGCTGTCCGAGCCGCTCCCGCCGTCGTCGTTGCCGTAGGCGCCGATGAGCAGATCATCCAGCCCGTCGCCGTCGACGTCGCCCGCTCCCGCGATGGCGTAGCCGGCGTAGTCTCCGCCGCTCTCCCCCTCGAACGTCACGTCAGCCGCGGAGAGCGCTCCGCTCAGGGTCCCGCCGAGCACGAGGTACGCCTTGCCCGCCTGCGCGCCCTGATCGTCGTTGCCGTAGGCGCCGATGAGCAGATCATCCAGCCCGTCGCCGTCGACGTCGCCCGCACCCGTGACCGCGCGGCCCGCGTAGTCGTCGTCGGCCTCTCCGATGAACGCATACTCGGCGTCGGCCAGGTCTGTCACGCAGCCCGGCGGCATCGCCGCGTCGGTGTCATCGCAATCGGTCCCGCCATGGTCGGACGACTGCGCGCCGTCGCCGTCGGCGTCGTAGTCGTCGCTCCCATCGCAGTCGGAGTCTACGCCGTCGTACCAGACATCGGTCGCCGCGGGGTTGGCAGAGGCGTCGGTGTCGACACAGTCATCGCCCCCCCAGTCCTCGGCCAGGTAACCATCCGAGTCAGCGTCATAGTCGCTGGCGCCGTCACAGTCGGCGTCGAGGCCGTCGTACCAGATCTCCGACGCGCCGGGGGACACCGCTGAGTCTGCGTCATCGCAGTCCGTCCCGCCATAGACATCCGCCTCGTAGCCATCGGAGTCGGCGTCATAGTCGCTGGCGCCGTCGCAGTCGGAGTCCGTCCCGTCATACCAGACCTCGGTGACCGACGGGCTCACCGCCCGGTCGGTGTCATCGCAGTCGTCACCGCCCCAGGCGTCGGAGTCATACCCGTCGGCATCGGCGTCGTAGTCGGACGCCCCGTCGCAGTCCAGATCGACGCCGTCGTACCAGGTCTCGGTGGCCTCCGGGCTCACGCCGGCGTTGGTGTCGATACAGTCGTCTCCCCCCCCGTCATCAGAGACATAGCCGTCAGAGTCAGCGTCGTAGTCGTTGGCGGCGTCGCAGTTGGTGTCGACGCCCTCGTACCAGACCTCCGCCGCCGCGGGGCTCACGGAGGAGTCCGCATCATCGCAGTCGTCTCCGCCCTGGTCCTCCGCGTCGTAGCCATCCGAGTCGGCGTCGTAGTCGGACGCCCCGTCGCAGTTCGTGTCGACGCCGTCGTACCAGGTGTCGGCCACCGCGGGGCTGACCTGGGGATTCTCGTCATCGCAGTCGTCGCCGCCCCAGGCGTCGGAGTCATACCCGTCGGCGTCGGCGTCGTAGTCGGAGGCCCTGTCGCAGTCCGTGTCGACGCCGTCGTACCAGGTGTCGACGCCGTCCGGGTTGATCGTGGCGTCGCCGTCGTCGCAGTCCTCTCCGCCGTGGTCTTCGCTGTCCCAGCCATCGGAGTCGGCGTCGTTGTCGTTGCCCCCATCGCAGTCGCTGTCGATGTTGTCGTACCACGTCTCCGTAGCCCCGGGGTTCACCGCGGCGTCCGTATCATCGCAGTCCCCGATGTCGACGAGGCCCTCGGCCGCGACCTCCGCGTCGTGGTCTGCGCTGCCCCAGCCGTCCGAGTCTGCGTCGAAGTCGCTGCCCGCGTCACAATTGGTGTTCGCGCCGTCGTACCAGGTCTCCGCGGCCGAGGGATTGACCGTGGGGTCGGTGTCGTCACAGTCGTCGTCGGTCGCCGCGAACCCCGGGGGCTCCTCACAGCCCACGGTGGTCCGGCCGCCGATCGCGCCGTGCCCGTCCGTGTCGGCGTCCACCGTCCAGGTCGAGGCGTTGATGGCGTCGCTCTCGTCCGTGGTGCCGTCGCAGTCTTCGTCACCGCCGCCGCACCTCTCCCAGGCGTCCGGGTTGATGGTGGCGTCGGTGTCATCGCAGTCGGAGCCGTTCGCCACCGCGCCGAGCGGAAGCTCGCAGGCGATGGTTGCGGAGAGGGCGTCACCGAAGCCGTCCCCGTCGGCGTCGTCGTACCAGGTCAGCGCGTCGATGGCGCTGCTCTCGTCGATTTCTTCATCGCAGTCGTCGTCGAACCCGTTGCAGTACTCAGACGAGCCCGGGTTCACTGCGCCCGCGTCGTCGTCGCAGTCCGTATCGTCGGCGACGTAGCCGCTGGGGACCTCGCAGGCCTCTGCCGTGATCGTTGCGTCGCCGTATCCGTCGCTGTCCGCGTCGGCGTACCACACGCTGCCATCCACAGCCCCGTTGCCGTCCACCTCGTCGTCGCAGTCGTTGTCGATGCCGTCGCAGATCTCGGTGGCCCACGGGCTGATCGCGCGATCGGTGTCATCGCAGTCGCCCGCTTCGGTCGCGGTGCCGGCCGGCTGCGTGCATGCCTCCACCGGCGCGACCCCCGCGCCGTCGCCGTCCTCATCGACGTACCAGACAGAGGTCAGCCCCTCGTCGATCTCACCGTCGCAGTCGTTGTCGGCCTCGTCGCAGATCTCCGTGGCGCCGATGTGGGACGCCGGGTCCGCGTCGTCGCACTCGACGTCGGCGGTGTGCCCGTCGCCGTCCAGATCCGTCGTGACGGGTGCCGTCGTCGTCGCGCCGCCGCCGGTGTCGCAGGGGGCGGGATCGGCGTCGTCGCAGTCTTCCGGCCAGGGGATGCCGTCTCCGTCGGCGTCGATGCGATCGGCGTGCTCGCCGTCGGAGATGAACGCGCACCCCGCCGCGAGCTGCAGGGCCGACGCGAGCAGGATCACCTTTCCGGGAGACAAAAGGGTCATGTGTTCCAGCCTCACCAGTGGCCTATCCCGCTCTCTTGAGGAGGTCGTCCGCGATGATCCCCTCGATCACCTGTGACGCCTCGCCAGTCGCCGCCCCCTGCCGCAGCGCCTCTCGCCCTGCCCGGGGTCGCGGTCATCGCGGCTGCACCGTGACGAGCGCGCGGACCCGCATCTCGGTGAGGCGAACGAGGCACGTCTCGGCGACGGCCGAGGCCACCTTCCAGTCGAGGTTCACCCCCAGGGCCCGCGCGAGCCGGATGACCCCCGGCCGACGCTCCGCGGTGGCGATCGCGTTGACATCGAGGACCTCGATCACCACCCCGCGGTAGGTGCCCGCCGCTCCCGACTCCACGCGGGTGCGATCGCGATCGGGATCGTAGCGCAGCCACATCGTCTCGGGCACCGTCACTGCGGCAGAGCGCGCCCGCAGCGCGAGCCCCTGCCGCTCGAAGCCCTCCTGCATCCGAGACGCGACGGCCGCGTAGACCTTCCCCTCGATGTCGAGGCCCAGCCAGCGCCCCCAGTCGATCGCCCAATCTGCCGTCTGCTCGCGCGCCAGCTCATCGGCGTTGAGGATCTGCAGAAAGATGAAGAACCCTCCGGGCTCCGCCAGCGCGGAGAGTGGGAGGAGCAGCGCCGCCGGGAGGGCGAACAGGAGGCTTCGACGTCGCACGAAATTCAGCTCAGCATAGTTCCGCCAGGGCCGCCAGGACCTGCGCGATGTCCTGCTCGGTGTGGGCGGCGTTGATCTGGAATCGGATGGTGTCGTCGCCGCGGGGGACCACCGGGAAGGCCAACCCCACGACGAGGATGCCGCGCTCGAAGAGCTGGCGGACCATCTCCTGACAGCGCGCGGTGTCTCGGACCATCAGCGGCACGACCGGATGGCGACCGGGGATGGACTCCAGACCGAGGGCTGCCAGCCCCGCCCGGAACTGGGCGACGCGGGCATGCAGGTGGCGCAGCCGCTCGCGGCCCTCGGACGAGTCGGCGACGTCGACCGCGGCGTGCGCGCCGGCGCAGTCAGCGACCGAGAGCGGGTTGGTGTAGATGTAGGTGTCGGACTTCTGGCGGATGGCCTCGACCACGGCATCGCTGGCCGCCACGAAGCCGCCGTTGACTCCGAACGCCTTGCCGAAAGTGCCCACCACCACGTCGGCGCGGGCGCCGCAGATCTCCTCGGTGCCCCGGCCGGTCTCGCCGAAGGCCCCCACCCCGTGGCTGTCGTCCACCACCGTGATCAGGCCCT
This sequence comes from uncultured Enterobacterales bacterium, assembly GCA_964464515.1. Lineage (GTDB taxonomy): Bacteria > Myxococcota_A > UBA796 > UBA796 > UBA2385 > CAYXGP01. The sequence continues at coordinate 24,638 of CAYXGP010000030.1, read as the reverse complement.
CGGGCCACCGCTCGCGATGCGGCGCCAGGATCGCGTTGATGCGCTCGATGGGGGCGGTGTCGCCCCGCATGCTGAACACTCCGTCGAAGATCACCACCACGCGGTCGATGCCCTCGGGCACGTTCGCGACAGCCTCGGCCAGCGCATCGATGTCGTTGTGGGGGTAGATCGCCTTGTGGGTGCGGGGGACGCCCGAGATCCGCATCGCGCGGATGATGCAGTTGTGGTTGAGCTGGTCGCCGATCCAGTAGGTGCGCTTGTTTTGAATCGCCAGCGCGAGGCCCAGGTTGGCGGTGTAGGCGGAGTTGAAGATCTTGGCGGCAGGTCGGCCCATGAACGCAGCGATTCGACGCTCCAGCGCGACGTGATGCGCGAACGTGCCGTCGATGAAGCGGACCGCCCCCGGACCGGCGCCGAAGCGGTGGGACGCCTCGTCGGCCGCCGCCAGCACGGCCGGGTGGTGCGACAGCGACAGGTATGCGTTGGAGTTCATCCGCAGGAACAGCCCGTCCCGCCCCTCGAGGCGATAGCGCGGACCGCGCGCGCCCTCCGCAGCCACGTAGTCCACGATGATCCGCTCTTCGGGCTTGGCGCGCCCGCCATCATGGAGGGCAGTGACGTCCCTGCGCAGGCCAGCGTCCAGCATCTCGAGCGTCATGGGCGGCTCCCTTGTCAGTCCTGTGTCAGTTTCCGAGTTGCCGTTCCTAACCGGTGCTTCGGGTGCCAGTCCTGCAAGGCAGCAGCCGTTATACTCTTCCTGGTTGACGTTCGTCCGTGAGCCGTGAAAGTAGAAGGCGGTCCCGCCACCGGTCTACAACGACAGCTACCCGGCTGAAGCTACCCAGCTACCCGGTCAACCAGCCAATCATCCGGCCAAGAGGTTCCGCATGTCCCTCCGCTTCCTCACCATGCTCCCGCTGGCCTTCGCGCTGACGATGGCCTGCACCGACGATGACGACGACGACGACCGCGACGGCGGCGGCCTCGGTGGAGGGTTCGGCGGCGCCACCAGCACCGGCAGCGGCGGCGGTGGTGGCGGCGGTGGAGGTGGCGGAGACTCCGACGGCGACGGCCTGAGCGACGCCGACGAAGCCGCGCTGGGCACCGACCCCGACAACCCCGACACCGACGGCGACGGATACACCGACGGCGACGAGGTGACTGCCGGCACCAACCCGCTCTACGAGTACAGCCACACCTACACCGGCGGCTACTCGGTCGGAAACTGCGAGACCGAGCCAAGCCCGACCGGGCCCACGGGTGAGGCGTCGTTCTACCACGGCGGAGAGACCTACGAGTGGACGGCCTACCAGATCGGAGACGTCGCCGAGAACTTCACGCTGATGGACCAGTACGGCGAGATGGTCTCCCTGTACTCGTTCTGTGGTCAGTACATACACATCGAGTTCGGTGCGTTCTGGTGACCCTCTTGTGATGAGGCCGCGGGTTCGGCCCAAGCACACCAGGACGAGTACGAAGAATTCGGCTTCCAGCAGCTCCAGATCATCACCTCGAACGACTACGGGCAGGAGCCCAGCCAGAGCGATCTCGAGTGGTGGGCGGACGACCATGGGATGACGACCATCCCCGTCCTCGCCCTCCCGGAGAGCGAGAGTCAGAGCTGGGATGGCCTCGGCATGATCTGGGAGCAGGACATGTACATCCCGACCTTCTGGGTCCTCGGTCCCGACATGACCATCCTCGCCGAAGACGCTCAGTACCCCGAAGATCCCGGTCGCTACATCGAATAGGCGTCCGCCACGCGGCGACCTCTGGCTACCTCTCTACCTCGCCACTCCTGGAGAGCCTCCATGACCTTTCCCAGACCCCTCGCGCCCTTCCTCCTCCTGGCCTTGCTGACCGCCTGCGAGGACGCTTCGTCAGACAACGATAACGACGGGGCGGACGACGCCTTCGGCACCGAGCCGACCGGCGGAAGCTCCGGCGGGAGCTCCGGCGGCACGAGCACCGCGACCAGCAGCGGAGGCTCCAGCGGCACCACCAGCGGCGGAACCACCGGCGGAACCACCGGGGGCGGCACGGTCACCAGCCCAGACGCCGATGACGACGGCGACGGCCTGACCAACTCCGAGGAGGAGGCGCTGGGCACCGATCCCGACTCCGCAGACACCGACGGTGACGGGTATGCCGACGGCGACGAGGTGACTGCCGGCACCAACCCGCTCTACGAGTACAGCCACACCTACACCGGCGGCTACTCGGTCGGAAACTGCGAGACCGAGCCAAGCCCGACCGGGCCCACGGGTACGTCCTCCTACCGCCACGGCAACACCACCTACGAGTGGACGTCGTACCAGATCGGAGACGTCGCCGAGAACTTCACGCTGACGGATCAGCACGGTGAAGAGGTCTCCCTGTACTCGTTCTGTGGTCAGTACGTTCACCTCGAGGTTGGTGCCTTCTGGTGACCCTCCTGCAACACCGCCGCGGGTTCGGCGCAAGACCATCAGGACGAGTACGAAGAGTTCGGTTTCCAGCAGCTCCAGCTCATCACGCAGAACAACTCCGGAAGTGACCCCACTGTCCGCGACCTCGGGTGGTGGGCCGACTACCACGGGATGACCACCATCCCTGTCCTGGCCTTCGGAGAAGACTACTCCGACTGGTCCAACTGGACTGGTCTGGGCTTCGAGTGGGAGCAGGATCTGTACATCCCGACCTTCTGGGTCCTCGGTCCCGACATGACCATCCTCGCCCAGGATACGCAGTACCCTTCTGATCCGGGTCGCTGGATCGAGTAGTCGGCGAGCCTCTCGGTCACCCCTCTTCGCGTCTCCCCTCTTCGCGTCTCCCCTCTTCGCGTCTCCCCTCTTCACTGACGGTGTCCCTTCACCTCAGGTGTCGGGGGGAGCTGTCGTTTCAGAGACCGCTGACTCAACAGGGGGAACGCTGACTCAGCAGGGAGCTCAATAGTAGTACGCTCCCCACCCTCCCGAGCCACAGCACGTGAACGAGATGTGGTTGTCGCCGCCGCCGCCGGAATTCATGTAGATCGTCATGTTGTTGGTGAGGCGACCGCTGAATGAGTGGGTGCTTCCGCAGCTCGCCGAGAACGTCTCAGCGCTCCCGTCGTCGAAGTACACACTGTAGCTCCCGGTCTCTCCGTCGTTGCAGCCCACGCTGATGTAGACCGAGTCAACCCAGGCGGTCGTACCGATGCTGCACGAATGCGAGTGCCCCGGGTCCATGGTGCTCGGCCCTCCACAGCTCAGCGTGTTCGCCGGGCAGCCCTCCGAGTAGCTGCCGTCACAGTCCTCGTCGGTGCTGTTCACGCAGACCTCCGCGGCGCCCGGGTTCACCCCCGCGTCGCCGTCGTCGCAGTCGTCGGTGGCGCTGGCGTACCCGGACAGGGTGTCGCACGACCACGTGCTGGACGTCGAGGTGCCATAGCCATCGCCGTCGCTGTCGAGGTACCAGACCTGCCCGGTGCTGGTGTCGACGCTGCTGTCGGCGTCGTCGATGTCGCCGTCGCAGTCGTCGTCGATGTCGTTGCAGATCTCCGAGGCGCTGGGGCTGACCCCGCTGTCCGTGTCATCGCAGTCGCTGTCATCTGAGACATGACCCGAGGGGGCCGAGCAGTCCTCGGTGCTGCTGGCGGCGTCGCCGTAGCCGTCGCCGTCGCTGTCGGCGTAGAACGACGAGGTCACCCCCTCATCCACCGATCCGTCGCAGTCGTTGTCGATCGCGTCGCAGGCCTCACTGGCCGCTGGATGGATGGCTCCGTCCGCATCGTCACAGTCGCTGCTGTCGGCGACGAATCCCGAGGTGGCGTCGCACGACACCGCGGTGCTGCTGCTGTCTCCGTGGCCGTCGCCGTCGCCGTCCGCGTACCAGGTGCCCGCCGTCGCCAGATCGACGCCGCTGTCAGCGTCGTCGATGTCTCCGTCGCAGTCGTCGTCGATGCCGTTGCAGATCTCGTTGTCGGCGGGGCTCACCGCGGCGGAGCTGTCGTCACAGTCCGTGTCGTCGTCCACCATGCCGGTGGGAGCCTCGCAGCTCTGTGTAGAGACCGCGCTGTCTCCGTAGCCGTCGCTGTCGCCGTCGCCGTACCAGGTGGTCGCGGTCGAGAGATCGAGCGAGCTGTCGTCGTCATCGATCAGCCCATCACAGTCGTCATCGACAGCCGCCCCGGAGGGGTTGCACACCTCTGTCGCGTCCGGGTTGACGGCGCTGTCCGTGTCATCGCAGTCGGTGTCGTCTGCCACCGCGCCCGACGGCTGCTCGCACGAGAGCAGATCCGCCCCCGGATCGCCGAAGCCGTCGCCGTCACTGTCGGTGTAGAACGTGCTCGCCCCCGCGGTGCTGCGATCCGCGTCGTCGTCGTCGATGTCACCGTCACAGTCGTCGTCGATGTCGTTGCAGATCTCCACCGCGTTGGGGTTCACCGCGGAGTCGCCGTCGTCGCAGTCGGTGTCGTCGGAGACCGTCCCCGAGGGGGCCTCACAGGCGGCGGTAGCGGCGTCTGGATCCCCGAAGCCGTCGGCGTCGGTGTCAGCGTACCAGCTGCTCTGGCTGCTCGCTTCGAGCGAGGGATCGTCGTCGTCGATCAGGCCGTCGCAGTCGTCGTCGACTCCCGGACTGGAGGAGTCGCAGATCTCCGTAGACGCCGGATTGATGCCGCTGTCGGTGTCGTCGCAGTCGGTGCTGTCGCCGGTGTACCCGCTAGGCTCCGCGCACGCCTGCGTCGTGTCGCCGGAGTCTCCGTAGCCGTCACCGTCCGCGTCGGCGTACCACACCGACGTCGTGCTCATGTCCTGGTCGGGATCCGCGTCGTCGATGTCTCCGTCGCAGTCGTCATCGACCCCGTTGCAGACCTCGCTGCCGTCCGGGCTGATGTCCGCGTCGGTGTCGTCGCAGTCGGTGTCGTCGTCCGTGTAGCCCTCCGGCTCGGCGCAGGACTCCGTGGTGCTGTCGGCGTCCCCGAAGCCGTCCTCATCGGCGTCGGCGTACCACTCGCTCATGGTGCTGGTGTCGACGTCGAAGTCGTCATCATCGATGTCGCCGTCGCAGTCGTCGTCGAGCTCGTTGCACACCTCCACGGCGTCCGGGTTGATGGCCGATGCGGCGTCGTCACACTCCTCACAGGCCGCCCAGCCGTCACCGTCGTTGTCCGAATAGCCGACGCTGCCGTCGCAGTTGTAGTCGTTTGGATCGGTGCAGTCGCTCTCCTCGGCGCCTGGGTGGAACGCGACGTCTTCGTCGTCGCAGTCCCCGTCCTCCTCCGCGTACCCCTCCAGCGGCTCGCAGGACTCCGCGGTGGATCCGGAGACGCCGTAGCCGTCGCCGTCGGAGTCCAGGTACCAGATGGTCCGCACGCCCTCGTCGACCTCGCCGTCGCAGTCGTTGTCGATCTCGTCACAGACCTCCTCGTTGCCCGGCCAGGCGTCGGGATCTGCGTCGTCACAGTCGCCCGCCTCGCTGGTCGCGCCTGACGGCTGCGCGCAATCCTCGATGGTCGCGTCGCGATCGCCCCAGCCGTCGCCGTCGGCGTCGACGTACCACACGCGCTGTCCGTCCTCGTCGGTCTCGCCGTCACAGTCGTTGTCGATCCCGTCGCAGGTCTCGGAGGCCCCGGGGTGCAGCGCCGCGTCGGTGTCGTCGCAGTCGCTGTCGTTCGTGACGAGCCCCGCGGCCGTCGCGCAGGACTGCACCTCCGATCCGGCGTCTCCGAAGCCGTCGCCGTCGGCATCTTCATAGAACGTGGTGGTGACGCCCTCGTCGATCTCACCGTCGCAGTCGTTGTCGATCCCGTCACACAGCTCGACCACGCCGGGGTTCACGCTGGCGTCTCGATCGTTGCACTCGGTCGACTCGACGAATCCGTCCCCGTCTTCATCGACCCCCAGCCCGGTGCTCCCGACCACGCCGCTGTCGATCCCTCCCTTGCCGTCTTCACAGGAGAGGAGGATGAGCGTGAGGAGGGTGAGGCGCATGATCTTCTCCATCGCACACAGACAGTGCGATCTCCAACCTATGGCATCTCCTCCCCCTCTGCTGAAGTCCCTCCGCCAGCTCCGATCGTCTGCTGCCTTTGAGGAGCGGCCTGAAGCGCAATCAAAGCGCAATCGCCGCGACGACCGTCCCCGCCACCGCTCCCAGACCCGCCGCGGCCAGCGCCAGGGGGAGCTGGGTGTTGACGTGGTCCATGAGATCGCAGCCGCTGAACATCGACGACAGGATGGTGGTGTCGGAGATGGGTGAGCACTGATCTCCGAAGACCGCCCCGCCGATCACCGCGCCGAAGCAGATGCGCAGGAAGAGCGGATCGGGGTGCAGCGCCCAGGCCAGCGGCAGGGCCACGGGGACCACGACGGCGTAGGTCCCCCAGCTCGTCCCCGTGGCGAAGGCGATGAGCATGCACAGCCCCGTGAGCAGCCCGGGCAGGGCCACCGCCGGCAGGGCGTCGCCGACCAGACTCACCACGTAGGCCGCGGTGTTCAGCTCCTTGGCTACCAGCCCGATCGTCACGGCCAGTCCCAGGATGATCGCGCCGATGGTCATGCTCTTGCACCCATCGAGGAATCCATCCAGCACCGTCGCCAGGGGCATCCCCCGCACGAGGGCGATGACGATGGCCGTCAGCGTACACGCGCCGAACGCCTGGTTGATCCAGTTGAGCCGCCACCCCATGTACGGGATGATCGCGAGGGAGATGAGCACCCCGATGGGGAGCACAAAGTCCAGCAGAGACGGCTGGTACCCCGCGGCTATGGTGCTCTCGGGATCCACGTCGCCCATCATGGGACGCGCCGTGGGGGCGTCCAGCGCGCCGGTCGTCCGCGCTCGCTCCCGCGCAGCCCTCATCTTCCCGCCCACCCAGGGCAGCCACCCCATCGAGAACAGGAGGGTCGAGGTCACCGCGAAGATGGCGTAGAAGTTGAACGGGATGCTCGCCATGAAGAAGCTGACCGCGTCGGCCTCATCGACCAGTATCGGCACCGTTCCGACGGCCATCCCGCCGATGTAGGCCGGCCACGCGTTGAACGGGAGGATCGTCGCCACCGGCGAGCTGGTGGAGTCCACCACGTACGACAGCTCTTCATGGGCGACACCGTGGGTGTCGGCCATCGGCCGCGCGGTGGTGCCGGTCAAGACCGTGCTGACCGTACCCCCCTGGTGGAAGACCACCCCGAGCAGCCAAGCGAAGAACAGGGACGATCGCGGCCCTCGCGCGATCCGGCCGCCGACCACGCGCGCGAAATGGAGCGCGCCGCCGGTCTTCCCCCACAGTCCGATCAGCCCGCCGAGGCACCACAGGTAGATGAGGAGGATCTGGGCGAACGTCTCGCTGCCCAGCGCGGGGAGGAAGAAGCGGGTGATGATGTCGAGATCCGCCGGATCACCGCTGTGGACGAACATCACGACGCCACCAGAGACGATCCCCAGAAACAACGCCGGCACCACTCGGCGTGTCAGGAATGCCAGGACGATCGCCAGGATCGCCGGCATCAGCGACAGCACCGTGGGGTCGGTCAGGGGAGTCATCTCACCTCCAGGGGCCCGGCCTACCCCACCCTCGCTCGCATCGCCATCCGGGCGAAGCGCGTTCAGTCCGAATAGGGGAGGAGACCAGGTGGCCCGGGCACCCCGAGGGCGTGATGAGCGATCTTCTCTCCAAGCTGATGGACCTCCAGCGACAATTCGAGCGCGGAAAGCTGACGCAAGAGCAGTACGATCGCGCCCGCGGGCGTCTGCTCGGCAAGCGCTCGCGTCCGACCGGAAAGAGCGGCCCCGCTGCGCGACGCTCCCGCTCGAAGAGCAGCCGCGTCGGCGCGTTCGAAGTAGACGGAGACCCGCGGGTAGCCGGCTGCCGACGGATCCACCGAGCCCGTCATGTCGATCAGCAGTGGGGGCAGGCGCTCGGCGGAGAGGTCTCCCTGCACCTGCTGGACCAGGGGGATGACTCCGAACAGCTCGGGGCGTTCCTGGACGAAGCCCGTCGCGGTCTGGCCCTCCGCCACTCCGGCCTGCTCCCGATCTACGAGGTGTTCCGCGTCCAGGGACAGGTGGGCTGCGTCGCGGGTCCCCTGAACGGGACCCTGCTGTCCGATCAGCTCCCCGGCGAGGGGCGCTCGCTGGGAGACGCGATCGACCTGCTCCGCGGAGTCGCAGAAGGACTCGACCACCTCCACGGCGCTGGGCTGTGTCATGGTCACCTGCGTCCCGAGCACATCCACGTGTCGGAGGGCGGAGCGAGTCAGCTCATCGACTTCGGCCTGGTGTCTCCCGGCGGCGCTGGATTCTGGGCTGCGCCGGACGACGAGCCGAGCGCCGCGACCGATCGGTTCGCCCTCGGTCTGATGGCCTATGTGCTGCTGACCGGAAAGCTGCCGTGGCCCGCCGCCGCCGCGCCGGAGGTGATCACCGCGGCGAAGGAGGGCGGCGCGCTCCTTTCGCTTCAGGAGCACCTGCCGGAGATCCCGGAGATCGCCGGGGCCTGCATCGACGGCCTGCTGTCGGCGAGCCCCGCAGACCGCCCCGCGTCCGCCGGCGCGCTCATCGAAGCGCTGGTGGAAGCGCGCGACGACGCCATCATCGAGATGGACATCGACCTCGACGACGAATTCGGCGGCATCTCGGACGGCACCGACGCCATCGCCATCGATCTGGACGGTCTCGACGACGACAGCCCCACCGACTTCGTCGATCGCACCGAGCTGAACAAGCGCTTCGACGAAGCCGTGCTCATCCAGGACGAGGGCCTGGTGGGCGAACGCCAGCACCGACTCGCCGAGGGCGAATTCACCATCGGTCGCAGCAAGACCTGTCACATCCGGCTCCGCGGAGACAAGCTGATCTCCCGCGTCCACTGCAAGCTGATCCGCGAGGGGACCATGTTCACCCTCAAGGACAACAACTCGTCCAACGGCACGCTGGTCGACGAGCAGCTCGTCACCACGCGGCGACTCGTCGGCGGCGAGCGCATCAGCGTCGGCGGGAGCATCTTCCGATTCGTCATACCGGCGCGGGCCACCGGCGAGACCGCCGTCCCCGAGCCGGTCCCGATGGAGTTGGAGCTGACCGACCTGTTCGAGCAGGAGCTGACGATCGTCCCGGACTCCCCGATCGCTGCGGCTCCTACGTCCGCCGTCGAGGCGACCACGGAGCCCATCCAGACGGTCGCGACCGACATGCTGTCGGAGATCCCACAGCTCGGCGTGCTGCTGCAGGACGAGGGCACCTCTCACGAGAAGCGCCACCCGATCGCGGGGGAGCAGCTCACCATCGGGCGCGGGAGCCGCTGTGACATCCGCCTGCGGAACGACAAGCGGATCTCCCGCCAGCACTGTGTGGTCACGCTCCGCGGCGGGCGCTTCTTCATCGAAGACTGCGGCTCGTCGAACGGGACCATCGTCAACGGTGACCTGATCGATCGTCGGCAGCTCGACGGCGGCGAGAAGATCGAGGTCGGAGAGTCCGCCTTCCGGTTCAGACTCGAGTAAGGAGCAGAGCGGTGGCCGATCCCATGGTGAACGCCTGGCGGTGTCTGGAGCGTGGCTGGACCGACCGCGCCGCGCAGATGGCCGCAGACCTCCTGGTGGATGCACCTCACAACGTGGACGCCCACCTCATCCTGGGCATCATCCATCAGAGCGGCAGGCGCTGGGCGCAGGCCCGACATCACCTGCTGACCGCCACCCGGCACGGCGCCGAGCAGGGGCGGACGCACGCGGCGCTGGGCCACTTGATGGCGGCGCGCGGCCAGCTCCAGCAGGCGGTGCAGGTGCTTGAGCGCGCGCTCAACCTCGACCCCCGCCAGACAGGAGCGCGCTTCAACCTGGGGACGGCCCTCCTGACCCTGGACAGACCCGAAGCGGCGATCTCCGCGTTCCAGCTCGTATTGGAACAGGAACCCAACTCACCCGCTGCGCTGGGAAACCTCGGAAACGCGCTGGCCCGCGTGGGTCGAGAGGACGCGGCGGTGACGGCCTACCGGCGCGCGCTGGAGCTGTCCCCGAACGATCGGGTGGCGCGTTTCAACCTGGGCAATCTGTTCCTCCGCCGCGGCGCGTTTCCCCAGGCGCTCCGTCAGTTCCAGCTCGTCCAGAAGGGCCACGGTCCGTCCGCCGAGCTGTGGAACAACATCGGCACCGCGCTCCAGGCCATGGGACAGTCGGAGATCGCCGCGCGCACGTTCCGCGCCGCCATCGCGATGGACGCCGGCAACATCGACGCCCTGTCCAACCTGGCGAGCTGCATGGCGTCCCGCGGCGCCCGCGACGCGCCGGTGGAGCTGTATCAGCGGGTCCTGGCCCGCGCCCCCGAACACAACTCAACGCGGATCAAGCTGGGGCGCCATCTGATCTCCCTGAAGCGACTCACCCAGGCTGAGCCCCTGTTCACGGCTGCGCTCTCCTCCGCCCGCTCCGCCGGACACCCAGAGCAGGAACACGACGCGCTGGCGGGCCTGGCAGAGATCCTCCGCAAGCGCGGCGAGGCGGATGCGGCGCGGACACTGCTGGAGTCGTCGCTCCCAGAAGGAGCCGGCTCCGTCAACCTCGTGGTGCAGCTGGCAGCGTTGGCGCGGAAGGACCCCGACGTAGGTCCGTGTCTTCAGTACATCCGGAGCCTGCTCGATACCCCGCTGCCCGTCCTGCAGCGCGGGATCCTGTTTCATGCGCTGGGGACCCTCGAAGAAGCCCGCGGCGACCTCCCCAGCGCCCTCGCCGCCTACTCCCGCTACAACGAGCTGCTCCCCGGTCGATTCGACGACGACGCGCTGGCGACACAGATCTCCGCCATCAAGGGGTACTTCTCTGCGCTTCGCATCCCCCGCATCCCCCGCTCTACGCGCCGCAGTGAGAGGCCGGTGCTGATCGTCGGGATGCCCCGCACCGGTAGCAGCCTCCTCGAACAGATGCTCGACTGCCACCCCCAGATCCATGGCGCCGGAGAGCTGACCGACCTGCGCCGCCTCGCGGACGCCGCCCCGGTGGAGACACGCGATCCCGACACCCTCGACAGGCTCGCCGACGACTACCTCGCGGTGTTGACTGCCGGGGCGTCCCAGGCGGCGCGATGCATCGACAAGATGCCGTCGAACTTCCTCGTGCTGGGGTTCGTCGCCCAGCTCTTCCCGAACGCCCGGGTGATACACCTGCAGCGCGATCCACTCGACGTGGCGGTGTCCTGCTTCGTCCAGCGGTTCGGTCCGACCAACTCGTTCTCGCGAAGCTGGGATGGGATCGTGGCCTACACCCGAGCGCATCGTCAGCTGATGGGTCACTGGAGGCGGGTGCTCCCGCTGCGGGTGTTCGACATCTCCTATGAAGAACTCATCGAGGATCCCGAGGATGGGATCCGGCGCGTCCTCGGATTCCTCGATCTGCCCTGGGACGATGCCTGTCTTCACCCCGAAGACAACCCTCGGGTGGTCCACACGGCCTCGAACGCAGCGGTCCGGGAGCGCATCCACCGACGGGCGCTGGGACGCGGGCAGCGCTTCGCCTCCCTGCTGGGCGATCTCCCGGCGCGGCTGGCCGTCACGGACGAGTGATCAGCTCCCAGCAGAGCCAGCCATCTCCCTGTCGCAGCGTCGGCGTCCCCAGCCCATCCGCGAGCACGCGGCGGGCCAGCGCCCAGCGCTCGAGCGGCCAGCCGTCCTTGTGGAGCACCACGTAGCCGACTCCCTGCTCCTGCAGCTCCGCCACCATCTCGGCGTCGAGCGCCAGCGGCTCTGGAGCGATCGGCCCCATGAGATCGACGAACCAGCGCATCAACGCGCCTGTCGCGGGTGCCACTGAGGGGCCGAGGTGGGACAGGATCATATCGTGCACGATCGGATGACCGTGCTGCATCTGAATGAGTTGGTAGCGCAGGTGGTGTACGGGATCCGGCTGCCGCGGAAGATCCAATACAGCGCCCGAAGGAAGCTCGGACAGCGCGAGCGCCCCGTCATGCGGCGCCAACGCAAAGCCACCGAATGGCCAGAGCTGCTGGTGGTGACGCTCCGCGCCCGTGACCAACACAGCGGCCACCGCCAGGGCCGCCGCAGTCCTGCGACGCCTGCGGGCCACGCGATCGATGACGAGCGCCGCGGTCAGGGGGGCGGCCAGGTTGAACACGACGAGCAGCCGATCGGGCCAGTGGAACCACCCGAGGAGCGGCAGATGCCGGCCCCACGACAGCGGCGCCCAGGCCGCCGGCTCGCCCGCTGTCCACAGCCCCGGAGCCGGCCCCGCCGCCACGACCAGGGCCGCCGCGAGCCCCAGCGCCACTCCCGCGACCATCCTGCGCGGCAGGCCCAGCCATGGAAGCGCCAGGAGCGACACCAGCGCGGCCCGAGGAGGGAGGGTGCGGCCGTCCAGGAGCCAGGCCAGCGGAGGAGCGGACGCGTGCAGCATCGTCTCCAGGGCGAAGCTCCCCTCGTCCATCGCCCGGACCGACCCCGATCGAGCCAGGAACGAGCCGACCCACGGCCCGCAGATCACCCCCACAGCGAGCGCCAACCGGAGGAGGGGTCGCTTCATCTGGGAGCGGAGCGTGAACGGCAGCATCCAGAGCGCCGCGAGCGCTACGATCAGCGACAGCTCCCAGGACACCGTCAGCAGCAGACCCACCGCCGCGGCAGCCCACACCGGAGACAGCCGGCCGTGGAGCGTACGCCAGATCGCCGCGAGCGCCAGCGCCGCGAACCCCGCACCGACCTGCTCGGGCCGCCCTCCCAGGAGGTGGTGCAGCACGAAGCCGTCCATCTGCAGCAGCAAGCCAGCGACCACCGCCGCCGCGACGCTGCTCTCCATGCTGCGCGCGAGGAGCGCCATCCCCACGCCCGCGATCCAGAGGTAGAGCCCCGCCGTCAGGTTGTAGGCGACGACCGGCTCCAGCACCCGCGCCAGGGTGCCGGCGACGGCGATGTCGAGCCAGCCGCCGAGGACCGGGAGCAGATCGATGCCGTCCGGAAATCGGAGGAGATCCGTCCGTGTCAGCGGCTCGCGGGCGGCATGCCACACCATCCACAGGTGGCCCGCGAGATCTACCGAGAACCCACCGAACGCCCGGTCCCCAGCGCGCACCACCCACACCACGGGGAGCACGCCCAGCGCCGCCAGCGCCGCGCTACGCGTGGGACTCTCTCCGGCGCCACAGCGCCAGCGGGATCAGCAGCCAGGGACCGGCGGCTCCGGCGGCGCTGCACCCGCACCCCTCGGACTCCTCGACCGGATCGGCGATCAGCTCGGCGGACCACGCGTACGACGTCCCGTCCTCATCGTCCTCGTCGCCGATCTCCGGGGAGACGACCAGCCACGCCGCCGCGGACCCGTCGAACGACAGCGACGCGGACCCGCTGTTCTCTGAAAACACCAGGGGGGTCCAGTCGATGATCTCGCTGCCCGGCACGGTGCCCGTGGTGGTGACGAGCGCCCCATGCCAGATCTGCCCCGCGGCGACCTCGACCGTGACTGCCAGCGTGTGCGCAGCAGCCCCCGCAGCCGGGTCGATCTCCACGACGCTGAAGCCCAGCGTCTGCGGCAGTCGATCGCTGGCGGGCTCACCGGAGTCGGGCAGGCTGAGCACAACCTGCTCCGGCGACGGGCCCGCGGCGACGTCGCTGCCTCCCGGCAGCGCCACGGTGGGCAGCGTCGCCAGGTAGTGCGGCCACACCTGCGCGAAGTCGAGGCCCTGGTCTTCCAGCGCGTCGGGAAACCAGATCTCCTCGCCGGTGTGCTGCCGGCCGTACTCCCAGGTCGCGCGGAGGGTGTCGGGGCCGCCATGGTTTGCATCCAGGAAGGTCGCCAACGCCGCCGTTCCGTACATGTGCGCGCCGGCCGCCGCATCCAGATAGGCGTCTGCGCCGTGGTGAAGCGACAGGTTGCCGTGCTCCAGGTAACGCCCGACCGAGTACGCCCAGTCACCGCTCTCCTCGCCCGACCAGGTGGTCAGCCAGGTGGCGCAGCCCTCCATCCACCACAGCCACGAGGTGAGGCTGTCGATGTAGTTGCCCATGTACGCGTACTGGAAGGCATGGGCGAGCTCATGCGCCACCGTCGCGGCCTGGAATTGGAGGCCGAAGACGGTCGGATACAGCTCGATTCGGGGCATGTCCACCCCTTCACACTCCTCCGTGATGCAGCGCGCCGCAGCGGAGTCGACCAGGGGTTCATAGACCTCCACGACGATGGGCGTCGGCGGCTCCGCCCAGCCGAGATCGCCGGAGTAGACCTCCCAGGAGGCCTCCAGGACGTCCAGCGCCGACTGCGCCTGGCTCACGCTGATGAGGTCTTCTTCCCACTCGATCCAGAAGTGCTCGCCCTCCAGCCGATCCGGCCAGGCGTGGCCCTGGCAAGGCTCCTCGGCGAACGTGACAGACGATAGCAGCAGCAGGAGTTCCATCTACGGACTCCACTATCGCGCCTGAACGCAGCAGCCCCCCGCTCCCCTCACTCCTCTGTCGCTCCCCGGGAGACTCGTTGTCCCTGCTGCTGTGGATCCTCGCCTGCGACCCGCCGCCGCCCTCTGCAGGCCGCTTCCGGGACGCGGACGGTGACGGCTTTCGCCACCACGAAGACTGCGACGACGCCGATCGATCTACGCACCCGGGCGCGGCCGATCCCCTCTTTGACCATCGCGATCAGAACTGCGACGGCGCAGACGGAATCGACGCCGACGGCGACCGCTGGACAGCCCGCAGCGCAGGCGGAATGGACTGCGATGACGCCGATCCAAGGGTGCGGCCGGTGGCGAGGGAGCGCTGGTACGACGGCGTCGATGATGACTGCGACGGGCGAGACGACTGTGATCGGGACGGTGACGGCTGGCCGGCCGATCCACTCGGGATCGGGATCTGCCCGGCCATCGACTGCGACGACGCCGATCCGAACCAGCGGCCCAACGACCTCCGCGAGATCCCCTACAACGGCGTCGACGACAACTGCGATCTGCGCGACGGAGACGGAGACGCTGACCGGGACGGCTGGTGGGGCATCGACTACCCCAATTGGCTCGCCTCTCCGCTCCCTCCGCCGCCACAGCACGAGCTGGATGACTGCTGGGACTCCTACCTGACGCATCCTCCGCTGCACCCTCCGGTCCGTCTCGCGCGCGTGATGAGACCGGCAGACGTCCACCCCGCGGCAGAAGACCCCCCGTGGGATGGCCTCGACCAGGACTGTGATGGCTCGGACACCAGTCCGTGGCTCCTCGGAGAGGTCCCCCTTGAGGCAGCCCACGCTCGTTACCTCGCGGCCGATCCTGCGGACTTCTTCGGAGCCGCAGTCGCCTGGTCCGACGGCGCCATCATCGGCGCTCCCCGAAACGATCGGGGCGGACGGGACGCCGGTGCGATCTTCATCTACGACGGATCCGTCTTCGACGGCCGGGATCAGCCCGTCGGTCTCCTCGTGGGACCGCACCCCGACGCGCGTCTCGGCGCCCGCATCGCGGCGGGAGATCTGAACGAGGACGGCGTCGCGGATCTGCTTCTCGGCGGCGGCGTGG
This sequence comes from uncultured Enterobacterales bacterium, assembly GCA_964464515.1. Taxonomy (GTDB): domain Bacteria; phylum Myxococcota_A; class UBA796; order UBA796; family UBA2385; genus CAYXGP01. The sequence continues at coordinate 9,179 of CAYXGP010000030.1, read as the reverse complement.
CAGGGATGGCGCTCGGGCCGATCACCGGCAGCCGGATGCTGGGAGACGAGACGCTCGGCCGCTCCCTCGGCGCGCCGATCGCCGTCGCGACCGGCGCCGACTGGACCAGCGATGGATGGACCGACGCCGTCCTCGGCGACCCCGGTGAGGACCGGGTCTCGCTGCTGTCTGGACCGCTCTCCGTCCTGCCAGCCCGAGCGGACGCGGTGCTGCTCTCCGAGCGACCCGTGGAGCTTGGAGCGGCGGTGGCCTCCCCGGGAGACATCGACGGAGACGGTCTGCCCGACCTGCTGGTCTCCGCCCCCCGGTGGAGCGACCGCGGCGGGAAGGAGCGCGGCGCGGTGCTGCTTGTCCGCGGGGGGGAGTGGTCGAACACCCTGACCGTCGGCGACATCGCCGACGGCGTCCTCGGAGCCTGGAGTGGTGAGCGCGCCGGGAGCGCGGTGGCCGGCGCGGGCGACCTGAACGGAGACGGTCTGGCCGACGTGGTGATCGGCGCGCCGTGGCGAGACGCCGAGCCCGGTCCTCCGCGCCGGACCTGGCGACGCACGCGTGGAGCCGACGCGGGCGCGGCGTATGTGCTCCTCGGGCCGCTCACCGGCCTCCGCTCGGCGACCGATGCCCGGGCGCGGCTGGTGGGAGAAGCCCGGGACGACTGGGCCGGCAGCCGGGTCGCCGCCGCCGGGGACGTCGACGGTGACGACAACCCCGATCTGCTGATCGGCGCCAGCGGCCTCGATCGCGCCGGGCCGAACGGCGGTGGGGTCTATGTGGTCTGTGGCCCCGTGACTGGGGTTCGTTCGCTGTCCACAGCCACAGCGCTCGTCATCTCAGAGAGCGCGGGAGACGGCGTGGGAGCCGGCGGGATCATCACGGTGGGTGACATCGACAGCGACGGCCGCAGCGATCTCTTGATCGGCGCACCCCTCCACGACGCCAGCGGCGCTGACGCCGGCGCCGCCTACCTGCTCACCGCTCGCCTGCGCTGACTGTCAGGCGCCCTCGCGCAGCCGGTCGTCCAGGAAGCGTGTGACCTGGTCCATCGCGATCCGCTGCTGGTCGCCGGTGTCGCGATCTCGCGCGGTGACGGTGCCGTCTTCCTTCGTCTGGTGATCGACCGTGAAGCACCACGGCGTCCCGGCCTCGTCCATCCGCGCGTACCGCTTTCCGATGGACTGCTTGATGTCGATCTGCGTGACGTGTCGGGTGCGCAGGTCGGAGAAGATCCGCTGCGCGATCTCCGGCAGGCCGTCCTTGCCGACGACCGGGAACACCGCCGCCTTGATGGGCGCGAGGTTTGACGGGAACCGCATCAGCTCCGGGGACGGGCGGCTCTGGTCTACGTCGTAGGCCTCCAGCAGCATCACCAGGACGCCGCGCGACAGCCCGCTGGCCGGCTCGATGACGTGCGGGACGTACCGCTCCCTGCGCGCCGGATCAAAGTACTGGAGCTTCGTTCGGCTGTGGGTGGCGTGCTGCGTCAGGTCGAAGCAGCCGCGATGCGCGACGCCCTCCAGCTCGCCGAATCCATCACCGCCCGAGAAGGGGTAGGCGTACTCGATGTCCACCGTGCCCTCACCATCCCGGGCGTAGTGGGCCAACTCGTCGCGATCGTGGGTGCGCAGACGAAGCCGCTCGCGGGCGACGCCCACCGACGTCCACCAGTCCAGGCGCGCCTGAGACCAGTACTGGAACCACTCACCAGCGTCGTCGGGGTGACAGAACCACTCCATCTCCATCTGCTCGAATTCACGGCTGCGGAAGATGTAGTTGCGCGGTGTGACCTCGTTGCGGAACGCCTTTCCGACCTGCGCGATCCCGAAGGGCATGCGCACACGCGAGGTGTCCATGACGTTCTTGTAGTTCAGGAAGATCCCCTGGGCGGTCTCCGGCCTCAGGTACGCGACGTTCTCCGGGCCGCCGGTGGCGCCCACGGTGGTCTGGAACATCAGGTTGAACTGACGCGGAGCGGTCAGCGTGCCCGCCTCCTTCGTATCGGGGCCGATGATCCGCGAGAAGTCCGACAGCCCCTCCAGCGGAACCACGTCGAACAGGTCCGCCGCCGGACGCCCGCGCAGCGCCTTCTTCATCTTCTTGAGCGGCCCCTCCGGGTTGCCCTCGACAAACGCATACGACGGGTGAACGTCCGCGCCCTCCCGCGGCCGGTAGACCAGCACATGATCGAGCCGGTAGCGGGCCTTCGTCTTCCGGCAGTCGATCATCGGATCGGAGAACCCGCCGACGTGACCGCTGGCCTCCCAGGCGCGGGGGTTCTGGATGATCGAGGAGTCGAGCCCGACGATCTGCAGCGGCGCTCCGTCCGGCCCCAGCGGCGGGCACTCCACCATGTCCCGCCACCAGCGGTCGCGCAGGTGGTTCTTGATCTGCACGCCGAGCGGCCCATAGTCCCAGAATCCGTTGATTCCGCCGTAGATCTCCGAGGCGGGGTAGATGAACCCCCGCCGCTTGCACAACGAAACGAGCTTCTCCATCAGCGCAGCGCCGGTGGGTCTGGACATGGGGGCCTCCGGGGAGCGCCCCCCCTATTCGCCCGGATCTGGCAGAGGCAAGCTGCTGCGGCAAGCGACAGCATCCACGGGAGCTCAGATGCACGACCTCACCAAGCTGGTCGCGCCGCGGATCGCTGCCCGCTCGGGAGCCTTCGCCCGCATCATCCGACGCGCGGGCTGGATGGAGCTGCTCCGACCGGCCCAGAGCCCGCTGGGCCGCCTGCGCCTGGCCTGCCTCAGCGCGCTGTCGACCCTGCGAGACCAGGCCACCGCCGAGCTGACCGAGCTGCTCCAGGCGCACGCACACGGGACGACCCCGAGAGCTCTGGATCTCCCCTACCGGCCGACGCTCCCTGAAGACCGCGGTCGCGCGCTGCGAGACCGGGCGCTCGGGGCGACGTTCTCCACCGAGGCGCTCCGAGCGCTGGACGATCACGACCGCCGCTGGGCCGAGACCGTGCTGCTGTCTCGCCTCGGCATGTCCGATCACCGCGCCGCGCCCGCTCTTCATGCGCTGGGCGTCCCTCGGCTCAGCATCCACCTCCGCGCCGCCATCGCCGAAGCACACCCCGACAACCCCGACACCCCAGGCTTCCACACCATCTGTCACCAGGTGCTGCACACGTTGGACGCCGAGGAGCCCGCCCCGTGACCCTGCTCGACGAGCTGCTCCGACACCTCCACCCCCAGCCGATCGCCGAGACGACCTTCCGAGGACAGAGCCAGGATCTCGGATGGGGACGAATCTTCGGCGGGCAGGTGCTCGCGCAGGGCGCCGCCGCGTCAGGCGCCCGGACGGATCCCGCGCGCGATCTCCGCTCGCTCCACGCCAGCTTCTTGCGACCCGGAGACCCATCGAAGCCCGTCGACTACGAGGTGGAGACCCTTCGCGAGGGCCGCAGCGTCACCACCCACGCCGTGCACTGCCGCCAGGAGGAACGACTGATCGCCCACCTGACGACCTCCTTCCAGGTCCGCGAGCGAGGGGTCACCCATCAGGTCGAGATGCCGCGCGCTCCCGAACCAGGCACCCTGCTGTCGGAGCAAGACCTGGGGAGGCGCGCCCGCGACCGTCTGCCTGCGGAGATCTGGGCGAAGGTCCCCGAGCCCCTCCGCGCCCGCGCGGTCGGCCCGCGTCCGATCGAGATCCGCCCCGTCGCTCCGATCAATCCCCTGAATCCCCGACCCTGCCCTCCGGTTCGACAGGCCTGGCTCCGCGCCGCCAGCCCCGTGGATGGCCCCTCTGCCCGCCACCGACTGCTGCTGGCCTACGCCTCCGACTTCCACCTGCTGCTCACCGCCCTGCAGCCCCACGGCATCTCGTGGATGTCCCGCAGCGTCAAGGTGGCGAGCATCGACCACGCGATCTGGTTCCACCGTCCATTTCGGATTGATGGATGGTTACTCTACGATTTGGAGAGTCCCAACGCAAGCGCAGCCCGAGGCCTGGTCTCCGGGCGGGTGTTCACGCCCGACGGCAAGCTGGTAGCGTCCGTCGCGCAGGAGGGGCTGATCCGCGGCAACCCCGCGGGGGCCGTCACGGAATGACCGCGCCGGTCCCCATGATCCGGTAGATGGTCATCGCCCCTGTGACGCTGGCGGGATCGAACGCCTCTCCCAGCTCCTCGGCCCGGTGGCGCTGGTACTCGATGGCCTGCTCATGCGTCAGCTCCGTGGCGGTGAACGTGCCCTCCAGCTTCGCCGCCTTGCCCTTCGCTTCCGCCGGGAAGACGATCTCACCGTCCTTGACCTTGACCGTCAGCGACTCCGACGGCCGATCGCTGGTCACCTTGACCCAACAGCCGGCCTTCGGGCAGACCTCCTCAATGACCCCCTCCACCTGAACCACCTTGCCCACGTATGCGTCGGGGGTGTCCATGAGGGTGGAGATCTTGACCACCTCCGTGGTGGTCAGACCCGCGCCGTAGGTGGTGCCCTCGGCGAACACGGGGCTGGTGTGGAGCGCCAGGAAACAGAGCAGAGCAGTCAGTCGCATGAAAACCTCACCGGGTGCGTCTATCTCGCTCTCCCGCACCCGGGTTACCTCGCTGCCATGTTCGCGCTCTTGTCGTCCGCCGCCTTCGCCCTCGTCCCGTTCGACGCCGCCGCCATGGAGGCGCGCCTCGCCGAGGTCGCTCCGCTCCGCGCCCAGCGCGTCTCCGCTGCGCCCGCTCTCCCTGAAGATGCCTACGCTCGCGCAGCCCGGGGGCGGGTGGCCTCAGGGATCATGGAGGTCTCCGGACACGACGCCAAACGCGGCTGGGGGGTGACGGTCTTCGATGTCCCCATCGCCGCGCTGTGGGCCGGCATCAACGACGAGATGAACCACACCGGCCTCACCCCGGTCAGCCACACCGAGATCGTCTCGGGCATCCCCTGCGCCGACAAGCGTCACGTGCTGATGCTCCTGCCGCTCCCCCTGATGCTTCAGGACCGGTGGTGGATCGTCGAGAACACCCTGAACGAAGCGCTGGCGGTGGCCTCGGGAGGGGCCGTACGCGAGCTGGCCTGGAAGGACGTATCCAACCCCGAGCAGCACTCGATGTCCTCGGCGTCGCGAGACAAGGTGGACAGCGCGCAGGCCGTGGCGTTCACGATCGGCGCGTGGCTGCTGATCGCGCTGGACGACGGGCACACCCTCGGCGAGTACACCGTCTGGACCGATCCCGGTGGCGCCATCCCCGCCGGTCCCGCCTCGATGTTCGCCGCCGGAGGGATCGAGCAGACCTTCAAGGCGATGCGAGACTACGCGCGCGACACCGGCGGCGGACGCTGCCGCTGAGCGCTATCGAGCTGTCCCCATGTACAGGTGAGCGGCGTCGAACGGCATGGCCCGCACGCTGACATCGATGAGCCCCACTTCGCTCATCAGCGCGACGAACTCATCGGGCGACGGGAAGGCTGCGATGGACGCCTGCAGGTAGGAGTACTCCTTCGCGCCCGACAGCCAGCCGCCGATCATCGGGACGACGCGATGCACATACAGACGCGAGAACGGCGCCAGCAGACCCGAGCGAGGCTCTCCCAGCTCCAGCACAACCACCCGCCCCCCAGAGCGGGTCACCCGGGTCATCTCGGCCAGCCCCTTCCGCCGATCGGGGACATTGCGGATCCCGAACGAGATGCACGACGCGCTGAACCGATCGTCTGCAAATGGAAGCCGCTGGGCGTCACCCGCGATCAGCTCGATGCGATCAGCGAGGCCCGCTGCGGTCACCTTCTCGCGGCCGATCGCCAACATGCCCTCGCTGGGATCGAGCCCCACCAGCGTGGCGTCGGTGTAGGCACTCGCCAACGCCAGCGCGACATCGGCGGTGCCGGTCGCCACATCGAGGAACCGCGCGCCCGAGCCACCGTCCTCTGAGCCACAGTCCTCTGAGCCACAGTCCTCTGAGCCACAGTCCTCTGAGCCACTGTCCTCTGAGCCACAGTCCATCGCGGTGACCAGCGCGCGACGCCAGCGCTGGTCCATGCCCAGGCTGATGATGCGGTTCATCAGATCGTAGCGCTCGGCGATCTGATCGAACATCTGCCCGCTACCACCGCGCGGGCCATCTTCCGAAGAGGGGCTGTGCATGGGGACTCCCACTTAGAGGCGTCCCCTATCCTCGCTCACAGCGCGCTGGCGCTGAAGGCAGCGACGTCATGCACCAGCTCGGTCGGCTGCGCCTGCGACGACAGCAGGAGTGAGACCCCCAGGCGACCGTCTACAGACTCGGTGCCCAGCAGCAGATCCGGCGCGAGGTCTCCGTCCAGATCTCCCGACCAGAGCAGCTCCGGAGAGGTCCCCTCGTCGAGCGTCAGGAGCCGCTGATCGAGGCTGGAGACCACCTGAGGCGAGTGGGGATCCGGCTCCACGGCAGAGAGCCAGAGCGCAGGCTCAGCGACATCCATCGACGCGTGAAGCACAGCGGCTTCGGCGCCGATCCATCCCAGGATCCCCCAGTCTCCGAGCGCCATCGCGCCCGTTCGCGCAGGGCTGCTGGTCACGCGCCCCGCCCGAAGATCCGGCACACCCCGGAGGTAGGCCAGCGCGTCCTCCGCCGCAGAGCCCCGCACCTCCACGGGGGCAGCCGGCGCGTGGGTGCTGTCACCCTCCACCAGCGCGAGGGGAACCGGCTGAACAGACACGCGGGTCTCCACCAGCCGATGTCCGTCCCCGTCCGCGACCAGCGCGAGCCAGCCGCTGCCGAGATCTGCGGCGGCCGGCACCGGCAGATCGGCGTGGTCGAACACCCCTGGCAGCAGGACCACCGGATCCGTGGAGATCGCGGGGGCCTCAGGCGTCTCCTGGGGGCCCCGGACAAGGGCCGCCGAGGCGATCGAGGAGAGAACGAACGAGGTGAGCATGGTGCCTCCGGGCTTGGAGGCACCTCAAGCAAGGCTCATGCCGGCCCGCTGGTCCTCAGCGGAGGTCGGATGACGCCTTCCGCTACCAGCTCTGCTCGTCGGAGGTGCCATCCACCCCGTCGGTGCCGTCGTAGCTGACGTCGTAGCCCCGCCCGCCCTGGCCGCCGCGGCCGTGGACGCCGGAGTCCAGATCGTTGTCGGCGCTGACCCAGGTGGCGTCGGGGGTGACACCAACCGCGTAGATCGCGTAGCTCAGGCCACCTGCGCCGCCGCCCGCGCCGCCGCCATAGCCGCCGTCGCCGCCGCCGCCGCCATCCCCGCCGTCCTGGCCGCACCACGCCGTCGAGCGCGCTGCCGACCCGCCGACGCCGCCGTCGCCACCGACACCGCCGATGCCGCCGTTTCCGCCATCGCCACCATCGCCGCCGTCACCGGAGGCGATCTCGTTGTCCTCGAGCACCGGGAGGGTGGAGCAGGTGCTCGTGCAGTTGACCAGGACGCCGAACGCCGAGCCGCCGCCCTCGCCTGCTTCTCCCCCATCACCCCCACAGGCCCCGGCGCCACCGCCGCCGCCAGTGCCGCCGCCGTGGTGAGGCGTCCCGCACCGGCTGGCTACCTCCGCGCCAGAGCCTGCGCCGCCGCCGCCGCCGCCGCTGCCGGGCGTGCCAGCGTCGCCGGCATCCCCGGACTCTCCGAGCCAGGTCGTCCCGAAGATCTCACCCCAGCTCGCGGCCCCGTTGGAGCCGACGCCGTGGGCACCCGACCCGGCAGCCGTGCCGTCCTCGCCGACGTCCCAACAGGAGGAATCGATGCTGCACTGGCTGCAGCTCGAGGCAGAGATCTGGCCGTCGCACGCTCCCAGGCCGGAGAATCCCGCGTCGGGGCCCGAGCCGTTCACGCCGTCGCCCTGGTCCGCCAGCGCGGAGGGACACGAGGCGTCTCCGCCGTCACCGCCGTCCACCACCACGCCGCTGCAGGACTGTGAGCCACCCGGCCCTCCCTGGTAGGTGGAGGTGCAGGCGGTGAACGCGCCGTCCACTCCCGCCGCGCCGTCCGGCCCGTCCGAGCCGTCGCTGCCGTCGACACCAGGATCTCCGAGCTCGGCATCCGCTGTGGTGATCAGGTTGTTGGAGATGACGAGCGCGTCCGTGCAGTCCTCCAGCCACAGTCCGATCGCCGATCCCCCGCTGAGCCCGTCGGTCAGCCCGACGATGGTCACACCGTCGAGCAACGTGTCATCGGAGATGGCGACCGCGGTGACCGCAGGGAGGCCCGGCGCGCCCTCGATCGTCGTGGGGTAGAGCGCGGTGCTGCGCTCCGAGAAGTCGGTGTCGAACCCGCCGTAGATGGCGAAGCCCTCCTCCAGCGTGACCGACTCCTCGTAGGTGCCCTCGGCGATCAGCACATACGAGTACCCTCCGCTCCAGGCAGCCGTCAGCCCGTCGGCGATGGTGTCGAGAGGGTCATCGATCGCGCCACTGCCGCTGCTGCTGCCCGTATCGACGCTGACGTGGATGGCGTCGTCGTGGTCGCCGTCGTCCCCGTCGCAGTCGGCGTCCACCCCGTCGAACGGGTCATCGTCTGACGAGACATAGACACACTCGCAGCCGTCCGAGGCGTCTCCGTTCACGTCGTAGGTCCCAGAGTCGCAGGTGTAGTCGCAAGCGGGGGTGGCGAGAGAGGAGTCGCAGTACGCCGCGGCGTTGTCGTAGGTGGTGGCGTCGCAGTCGTTGCCGCAAGATCCGCAATCGGCGATGTCTGTGTAGGCGCCGCCGGTGGTGAAGTCCTCGTCCACCGAACCATCACAGTCTTCATCGACGTAGTCGCAGGTCTCGGTCATCGCGGGGTTGACCGCGTCCTCCAGATCATCGCAGTCCGTGTCATCGCTCACGTAGGACGAAGGCGCGCTGCACTCATCGGCTGTGTCGTCGGAGGCGCCGTACCCGTCACCATCTCGATCGGCGTACCAGGTGGTCGTGACCCCCTCGTCCACCGATCCGTCACAGTCGTTGTCGATCTCGTCGCAGGTCTCCGACGCGCCGGGGCTGATGGCGCCGTCTGCGTCGTCGCAGTCGCTGTCGTCTGAGACATAGCCGGAGGGCGCCGAGCAGTCCTCGGTGCTGCTGGCGGAGTCGCCGTAGCCGTCTGAGTCGGCGTCGGCGTAGAACGTGGACGTCACGCTCTCATCGACCAACACATCACAGTCGTTGTCGATCTCGTCGCAGACCTCGGTCGCGCCCGGGTTTGCGTCGGCTTCGGAGTCGTCGCAGTCGGGGTCCTCGGGGGTGTAGCCCGCGGGCGCCGAGCCGTCCTCGGTGG